>JBCCHI010000010.1:0-51319 GCA_039028815.1 Pseudomonadota bacterium | reverse complement strand
TCCCGACGAAACTGGAATTGCGCGGCGGTCGCGTGCGCGTTTCAGCCACCGAAGCAGATGCCATTATCGTTGACATCTTCAAGCGTTTGAACTGTCCCGAGGACCACTGCAAGATCATTACAGACCATCTGATCGACGCAAGTCTTTGCGGTGTTGAAAGTCACGGCGTCATGCGGGTGATGCAGTATGCGCAGCGGATGCGGGATGGCAGCATGAATGCCCATGCCCGCCCGGAAGTCCGTAAAACCGACAGAGGTATGACAGTCATCGACGGTGGCATGGGCAACGGCATTCCGGCCATGAAGCTGGCCTACGAGACTGTCACGGGCCTGGCTGAAAAGGGCGGTGTGGCGGCAGTCTCGGTGATCGAGACCGGTCACACAGGGCGCCACGGCGCCTTTGCAGATGACGCTGCGGCCAAGGGATTCCTGACGATCAACACCGGTGGCGGCAACCATCGGGTGCATGGCATGGTCGCGCCATATGGCGGCGCGCGCGGAACGCTGCCGACCAATCCCTGGTGCATCGGTATCCCGGGCGGGGATCGTGGCCCGGTGGTCATGGATTTCGCGACGGGAAAGATCGCAGGCGGATGGCTGTATGCGGCCCGCTCGGCAGGTGGATTGGTGCCCGAAAACAGCATCATAGACCGTGACGGAAACCCCACCCGCGACCCCGAGGATTACTTCAACGGGGGCGCAATCCTGCCCATGGGCGGTCACAAGGGCTATGCGCTCTCGCTTATGGCCGAACTGATCGGCGAGGCCATGCTGGGTCCCTCTTCGCCCGAATGCAACTGGTTCCTGCTGGCCGTGGACACGAAACGGTTCCGGGAACCGCACGCCCTGAAAACGGCGGCCGAGGACGTGCTTTCCGATGTCCGCAAGTGTCCGCCCGCGGCCGGTTTCGAGCGCGTGGAAGTACCGGGCGAACGCGAGCGCGCGCAGCGGGACCGCAGCAACGGCGTGATCGCGGTGCCCGAGGAAACCTGGGCTCAGGTGCTTGCGTTATCTGCTGAACTGAAGGGCAAGGCCGAATGAAAATCACGGACATCAAGACCTATCTGGTCGAAGCGCACCGGCGGAACTGGGTCTTCATTGAAGTCGAAACCGACGAAGGTATCACCGGTGTCGGCGAAGCCACGATCGAGCCGTTCGAGCGCACGATGGTCACTCTGATCGAGGACTATAAGCGCACCGTCATTGGCCAGGATCCAAGGCGCATCGAGTGGTTGTGGGAGGACCGGTATCGCGGTCAGTTCCTGCGCTCGGATCTGCTTGTCAATGTCGCGCTCTCGGCCATCGAGATCGCCTGCTGGGACATCAAGGGCAAGGCAGCGGGCCTGCCCTGCTACGCGCTGTTCGGCGGACCATGCCGCGAGACCGTGCCAGCTTATGGCAACTACTGGTTCATGAAGACCCGCATGGGCAAGACCAGCGTGGGCGAATATGCCGAAAGCGCTGCGCGGGCCGTCGAGAACGGGTTCGGCGCGTTGAAGTGGTCACCCTTCGGATACGCCGCGCATTCGATGACCCCCGAGCAGGAGCACATCACCGTCGAATGCGTCCGCCAGGTCCGCGAGGCCGTGGGGCCGGATGTCTGGCTGATGGTCGACGCGCATGGCCGCTTCGACCTGCCGCAGGCGCGCAGGCTGGCCCAGCGGTTTGAAGAGTACGACCTCTACTTCTTCGAAGAGCCTCTGCCGCCCGAGAATCTGGATGCCTTCGTCCAGCTGAAGAACAGCACCACGACCCCCATTGCGACCGGAGAGCGTTATGTCGCGCGCCACCAGTTCCGGGAACTGCTGGAGAAGTATGCCTGCGACTACATCCAGCCCGATGCGATCTACACCGGAGGCATGAACGAGCTGCGCAAGATCGCGATGATGGCGGAGGCATATTACTGCCCGGTGATCCCGCACAACTGCAACGGCCCAGTCTGCACCGCTGCGACGATCCATGCCGCGGCCTGCATGCCCAACTTTCGCATCATGGAATACATCCCTGTGCCTGAACGCCAGGACATCCTGGTCGAGCCATTGGTGATGACGAACGGGGCGTTCGATCTGCCTACGAAGCCGGGGCTGGGGATCGAGCTGAACAAGGATGTCTTTGACCAGTACGTCTACCAACCGCGTGACCTGGATCATTTCACGCCTGCGCGAGAGATCGTGCTGTAGACCCGATGCTCCTGTGGCTTTGGCCTGTAGTTTGATACCGATGTTCGCACGATCTCTGCCATGGCCCACGCCCGGTATATGTCCGGATCCACCGTCCCTCGTCTGAATTCCGGCGCTGCAACATCCGGCAATCTGGGCTCGATTCAGTCGTCCATTGCATTGCGGCCAGAAGGCCATCCTCGGAGTGCGAACGGCCGGTTTTGTGCAAAGCACCATGGGTTTTATGGTACGCCTGCACGTCTAGGAGCAATTTGCGCGCCGTTCGACCCGCTCTGAAGCGCTAAGGGCCTATTGGTGCCGCGCTGCCCGATGGCGGTAGCTCTGCGTAGCCACACAAACTTTGATTTTATTTAATTTTCGTTGAATATTGGTGCCGCTGAAGGGACTCGAACCCCCGACCCCATCATTACGAATGACGTGCTCTACCAGCTGAGCTACAGCGGCTTTGAGGATCGGGGTAACCGATCCAGATCGTCTGCGTGATGTGCCGTGATTGCGGTCGCGCCGCAAGCTGATTCTTTCTGCTTCAGGCAGTTCCGGTTCAGCCGGGCTTCTGAGCGGCTTCGGACACGGGTTCACTGACAACCTCAGCATCCGAAATTTCGTCGTCCGCCGGTACGGCCGTGTCCTTGGGCGCCGGGCTGTCGGCATGATTGTCTTTGGCCGTACCAACGATCAGGGGGAGCATACCAACAGCGCTTTCCGGCATGACCTCGGAATCCGGTGAGGTCTTCCAGCTCAGCGTGTCGAGGGCGCCATTGGTCATCGGCTGCCATTCGGGATACGCCCTGCCGTCCAGGTCGCTGATCCATTGCGGACCGGGCGAGGCTGTCAGTGCCTTGGCGAGCCACGCATTTACGACAGAGTCATCAGCACCCTCTCCGCGCTCAATCGCCGCCATCAGGGTCAAGCTCCGCTTGGTCGGGTTAGTCTCGGCAAGATTGTCCATGGCACGGCGCGCCGCAGGAAAGTTCTCGGCCGCAATTTCCAGTTCGGCGCGCAGCATCTTCGTTTCCGGATGATCCGGCTTGAGCTTGAAAACCGCGTTGAAGCGCTTCAGCCGAGCTTCCGGAGTCTCGTCTGGCTCGATTTCAGCAAACACGGCAGCGAGATCCGGGTGAGGCTGGGTACTCCAGGCCTTTGTAACAACACGGCTCGCGTTGCGCTTTGATCCCTGCTCGATGTAACTGCGCGCGGCCAGCACCGCAGCCGGTACAAGGTCCGGAGACAGTCGGTTGGCCTCGATACTCGCTTCGCGCGCCTCGGCGCTGTTGCCATCCAGGAGGGCATCCTTTGCCTCGGACACAGCAAGTACGGCATCGCGCCTTTTGTGCACGTCCCGTGGCAACGCACCGGTCTTGAGTTTGGTGCTCAGGGTTTTGCGTGCGCCGGACCAGTCGTGCTTTTCGGCCTGCAACTTCAGCAGGGTGTCCTGAACTTCCACATTCTTCGGTTTGATTGCAAACGCTGTCTGCGCCAGTTTCAACGCTGTATCCGTGTCACCGTCGGCCAGTTTCTGGCGCATAATTCCGCGCACTCCGACGAACCGCGTCTTCTCGTTGGTCAAGAGACGCTTGTAGACTTCTTCGGCCTTGTGGCGGTTGCCGGATAACTCGGCACCCTGGGCCGTGATAAGGTTCGTCAGCGCGGGCTTTTTCAGATAGCTGTTGGCCTTGTTGGCCTTCGCCATCGCAACCTCGCCTTCGCCGGATGCCAGGGCAAGCAGACCTTCAGACAAGGCCTGATATCCTTTCTCCTGACGATTTTTCTGGAAGTAGCGCGAGATCGCGGTTTCGTCGCCATTGATGAAGCGCAAGACAGCAACCAGCAGCCCTGCCAGCTTGAGCAGGATCCAGACCGCAAGCACAAGCAGCACCAGAGCTATGACAGCCTGAATCGGCGAAAAGTTGTACTCATGACCGGCGACCTGAATGCGCATTCCGCCGTCGAGATTAAGCAGAAATATCGCCCCGTAGCTGGCAGCTGCGACGAGGCCAACGAAAACGCAGATCTTAATGACGGACCACAACATATCAAACGGCCCCCCGGCCTCAGTTCAAACTATTGCTCAGTTCCTGTGCTGCACTCTGAGCGTTATGGCGCTGCTCCGCGTCTGCGATCCAGTCCGCCATTTCCGATCTGGCCTCTTCCGGCAGCATTTCCAGTTCGGAGAGTGCGTCGGAAAGTCGTCCTTCGCGAAGTGCGGATTCTGCGCGCGACAGGACAGCGTCGGCGTCATCACCCTCTTTTGGCTCCAGAGACCTGACGCCGAGCTGTTGTTTCAGAAATCCACCAAGTCCAGAGGTGCCTTCTTCGGTACCGCGCGAGGCAGCCAGCGCCGATCTGGCCGCGTCAGGGTAGTCCCCCTGCAGTGCTGAAAGAGTTGCCACACCGGTATCAGCGGATTCCGACAGGCCATCTGCCACATCGACACCGGTATCCTTCAGTTCCGTCAGGTGGGACGCAAATTCCCCACCGGTATCGAGTGCGGTCAGAATACGGCTCATCGCGGCGCGCTGCGCTGCTGCAAGCTCTGCCTCGTTGGCTTTGCTTTCCGTTGCGCGGGCTTCCTCGATAGACTTCTGAAGAGCTTCACGCTCTGCCGCAATTTCGTCTCTGGCGGCTTTCAGTTCAGCTTCAAAAGCAGCGCGCGTTGATTCAGGCAATGCCGCCTTGACAGCATCGCTTTCCACGCTCTGTAGCTGCGCCCCGAGCGTCTGAATGTCGGATTGGGTCGACTCTATGCGACCGTCAATGCCGTCCAGCCGGTCGGAAAGGCTCTGCAACTGGGTTGTGATCGGATCAAGATCGGGGGCTTCACCGGTCGCCTCAACCTGCGTCCGAAGTGCGTCGACACTAGCAACAAGTCTGTCCCGCTCGGGATCCGGGGCCTCTGCAAATCCGAAATATGCCGCTCCAAATCCAATCGCCCCGGCGACCAGTCCACCCAGTAGCATCGGGGCTGCGCCGGGCCGTGCGGCCGGTTGAGGGGGCGGCGGTCCTTCGCTGTGCGATGGCGCGTCGGCTTGAACGTCTTCGCCCGGTGGTGAGGGCACATCCGAACCAGAATCGGCGTCGCTCTTGTCTGCGTCTTCGTCCGGATCCGGGGTTGTCTCCAATGCCTCGTCGTCCGCAGCGGCGTCGTCCGAAGACGTTTCATCCGGTTTGTCCTGATCGGCATCTCCGGTTCCGCTTTCAGCACTCTCATCGCCGGTCGCCTCTGAGGACGTGTCATCCTGCGGTGTGTCAGCCTCGTTTTCTGACGTTTTATCAGCATCCTCCACGAGTTCGGACGTGTCCGTCTCCTGGGCATCACCCGTTGTGGGTTCGTCCGAATTTTCTGTTGATGCGGCCTGGTCGTCGTCTTCCGGCGCCGCGACGGCTTCCTGCTGGTCAGACGTAACGCTTTCGTCTTGCGTCTTGGGCGTCGCGCTCCCCGTATTCGTTCGTCTTTTCCGTGCCAAAGGAGAACCCTTTTCGAATCCGGTTGATCGCCAACCACCCGGAGACGTTACTGCGCGCGGCGATTGCCATCAAGCTGCTTGGTGCGCTCAAGAAAAGCGCAGACTTCCCGAACCATAGCCGGCGCGTCCGGCCGAGCGGCAATGGTCAGGGATGCAGCTCGGTCTTCGGGGACCTGCGCGGCCACGGCCTTGCTCATGGCGATCACATGTGCTCGGGCAATCTGATACCCACCAAACAGTAGCTGGGCACTGCGTGGCGAAAACAGTGGCAGAACCAGTGGACGTCCGCTCGTGATCAGGGCGCGCGCCTTGTCGCTCAGAGGGCATTCGACTTGATCGTAGAGAACCGCATCGAGGGTCTTCAGACCAGCCGCGTTCAGTGAGTGCACGACATCGTGCGCCACATGCCGTCCGCGTACGTACAGACAGGGCGTTCCGGGATTGTCCTGGGTGATGCGGGCGATCATCTGCCGGACCGTGCCCCCGCCGTCACGGGCGTCGAATCCAAGCTTGGTTGCACAGGAAAACGTGCCTGGCCCCACCGTATAACATGTGAAGGACCGCGCTGCCGTTCGATCAGCGAGCGTTCTGACGGCATGAGCGGACGTAAAGACAAGTGTTTTCACATCCGAGAGATCGGGCAAGTCACCACAGAACCTGATCTGCAAGACAGGCGATACAACAGTGTCAAGGTTGAATGCGATCTTCTTTTGCACGGCTTGCGCAAACCGATGACAAGCAGGTTCTGGCCTTGTGATCAGAAGTGCGAAGTCAT
The DNA here is from genome assembly GCA_039028815.1 of Pseudomonadota bacterium. Classification (GTDB taxonomy): domain Bacteria; phylum Pseudomonadota; class Alphaproteobacteria; order Rhodobacterales; family Rhodobacteraceae; genus Roseovarius. The sequence continues at coordinate 44,901 of JBCCHI010000010.1, read as the reverse complement.
CGACAGTCATGTTTGCCTGGCCGCATTGTTTGGAACGCGCCACGGTGTTACCTGTAGCGCCCGTCTGGTGCAACGCATGGAAGGATGGCGAACCCCTTGCATATACTTGGGATCGAAAGCTCTTGTGACGACACGGCTGCGGCGGTCCTGAAAGTTCACGCTGACGGATCCGACATTTTGTCGTCTGTCGTGAACGGTCAGGGTGAACTGCACGCTGCCTTTGGGGGAGTTGTGCCGGAAATCGCCGCCCGCGCGCATGCCGAGAAGCTGGATGTCACAACCGAGGCAGCCCTTTCCAAAGCGGGTCTGGGCCTTGATTCCATAGATGCTGTGGCCGTCACAGCGGGCCCTGGCCTGATCGGCGGTGTTTTGTCAGGCGTGATGTTTGCCAAGGGACTGGCCGCCGCGAGATGCCTTCCTCTGGTGGGGGTGAACCATCTGGCCGGTCACGCCCTGACCCCGCGTCTGAGCGATGGGCTTGGCTTTCCCTACCTGATGCTTCTCGTTTCTGGCGGTCATTGCCAGTTCCTGCTGGTAAACGGCCCGGACGATTTTTTGCGGCTTGGCGGGACGATCGACGACGCGCCCGGCGAAGCCTTTGACAAATCAGCCCGATTGCTCGGGCTGGCGCAGCCCGGCGGCCCGGCGATTGAGCGTGAGGCGTGCCAGGGCGAAACTGCCCGGTTTGGGTTTCCGCGGCCGCTTCTGGATCGCGATGGGTGTGACATGTCCTTTTCAGGTTTGAAGACTGCGTTGCGACGCACCAGAGATACGCTTGTCGCCGATCAGGGCGGTCTGAGCAGAAAAGACCGGGCTGATATCTGCGCCTCTTTTCAGGCTGCGGTTGTCGACGTTCTGTATGAAAAAACACGGCGCGCTCTTGAACTCGCAACACAGAGTCTCGGCAAAAAGCCGCCTTTGGCGGTTGCTGGTGGCGTTGCCGCAAATCAGCCAATTCGTCGCGCTCTGGAGGATCTGGCACGCGGGGCCGGTGTCGATTTTGTGGCGCCGCCGCTGGCGCTTTGCACAGACAATGCCGCCATGATTGCCTATGCGGGATCTGAATTGCTCAGGGCGGGTCGCATGGATGATACGCGACTTTCGGCACGACCACGTTGGCCGCTCGACACCAACAGTCCGGCGTTGCTTGGTGGTGGTCGCAAAGGGGCCAAGGCATGATCGGTATCATGGGAGCGGGCGCTTTCGGCACGGCGTTGGCGGTGTCCTACAGCTCTCAGGGGGCGGTTGTCCTTTGGTCAAGGGACGCCCAGGCGGTCACGGAAATGACGATCACCCGGCGCAATCACCGCTATCTGCCAGACGTGATTTTGCCGGAAACAGTCAGGGTCACGGCCAGGACATCGGATCTGGATGCGTGCGATGCCATCCTGATCAGTGTGCCGACGCAAAAACTGCGCGACTTCATGACTGCGCAGGGGGCGTCACTGGGGGCGTCCGTTCTTGTGGCCTGTTGCAAGGGCGCAGAGGTCGGCACAGGACTTGGGCCGACGGGAATCATACGTGACTGCAAGGCCGGGGTTGTTCCGGCGCTTCTGACAGGGCCCTCCTTTGCGACAGATATCGCAAGAGGGCTGCCGACAGCGTTGTGCATTGCCGCCGAAGACCCGGACGTCCGAAAACAGTTGCAGCACTGGCTGAGTGTGCCGCAGATACGTGTCTACCGGACAGCCGATGTTGTCGGCGCGGAACTCGGAGGCGCGCTCAAGAATGTCATAGCGATCGCATGTGGTGCGGCGATCGGTGCGGGTCTGGGCGAGAGCGCGCGGGCGGCCCTGATGACCCGAGGGTTCGCAGAGATGATACGCCTCGCCCGGCTCCGGGGCGCACGCGCCGAAACGCTTGCCGGTCTTTCCGGATTTGGTGATCTGGTGCTGACATGCGCCTCTGAACAATCCCGCAACTTCCGCTTCGGTCACAGCCTTGGTGCGGAAAAACCGTTTGACCCCGGCATCACAGTTGAAGGTGCAGCCACGGCCAAGGCTCTTGCCTGTGACGCCTCGCTGCGCGATGTAGAGTTGCCGATCCTGCGCGCGGTGCATGAACTTGCCAGCGGGGAATTGAAGGTGTCGGATGCGATAGATAAACTTCTGTCACGACCTCTGAAGGAAGAATAAATGCTGGTTGCTATGCTGGCCCGGGACAAGCCGGATTCACTGCAAACCCGCCTCGACAACCGAGAGGCGCATATCGAACACCTGGAACGGTCCGAGATCGTGTCGCAGGCGGGGCCGCTTCTTGATGACGACGGCAACATGATCGGATCGTTGATCGTTTTCGATGTTGAGGACATGCAACAGGCGCGGGATTGGGTTGCAGACGATCCGTACACGCAGGCGGACCTTTTTGAGACGACCGATATGATCATCTGGAAAAAGGTGATCTGAGCGATGCGCTACTGGCTCTTCAAGTCCGAGCCCTCGACATGGAGCTGGTCTCAGCAGGTCGCCAGGGGCGACGAGGGTGAAGAATGGGACGGTGTACGCAACTATCAGGCACGCAACTTCATGCGCGAGATGTCCATAGGCGACCGGGGATTTTTCTATCACAGCCAGACAGAAAAGGCCGTTGTCGGAACGGTTGAGGTCATTGCCAGGGCGCATCCGGACAGCACCACCGACGACCCGCGATGGGAGTGTGTTGATATCATGGCCCTCGACGCGGTCGGGACGGCCGTGACACTTGAAACAATCAAGGCAGATCCTAGACTTGCGCAGATGGTTCTCGTGAAGAACTCTCGTTTGTCCGTACAGCCGGTGACGGCTGAGGAATGGAAGATCATCTGCGAACTGGCGGGGCTCCCTGCATCGTGATCTGCGCCCGATCCGCATCCGTCGCATTTGAACTGTTAATCCCGACTTAAGAAACGCTCATCTATACCTGTCTCCGGTGGGTGAAATGGTGGTGTGATGAGTGTGTCTGGCGAGAACGCCGCACCGGTCATCATCAAACGAAAAAAAGTTGTCGGCGGTCATGGGCATCATGGGGGCGCCTGGAAGGTCGCCATTGCGTTTCCTTAGAAAGAGGTGCCTTTGGCACCCGTTGACACTCACCCCCCGTTTGCGGGGTTCCGAACGTCGTTCTGACGCCTGCGGCGGCTCGCATTGGCGTGCCCGCGCCACCCGGAATGGACGCGAGCGGACCATGACCTTCGGAGTGCTAATGGAGTGCTAAACGCTGCCCCTCAAATGCACTGTATTTGACTTAAAACTCCAAGGTTGTCCGATGGGCCTTCAGGCCCGTTTTTCGATCCGATGCGTCACCGGTCCTGCGATCGTCTTTCGCTGTCCTGTTTCATCGTAGGTCTCAAGCGAACGCCGCACCTTGCGCAGTGCCGCCAGACGGGCAGCCGCACGCCGTATCCCGTGCAGCGCGCTGTCCAGCAGCATCTGGTTGCGCGTCATCTTTTGCTGAAGCTGCAACATGGGTCGTGATGCGTCGGGCTGCAGGGCCGTCAGTCTTTCGATCAGCTCTTCCTTTGCGCCCAGAACATCCGGAAGCAGCTCCAGCTCTCCGGCCAGCAGCGCGTTTCGCTCGTCTTCGAGTAGCGCATCAAGGGCCTCGATTGCGGCATTTGCGTTATTGGTCATTGTCGGCCTCCTTGGCGATATGGCGCACAATTTGCTCGGCCAGCCCTATCCCGCCACCTGCTGCGATTTTCCGTGCGATCGCATCGCGATGAAACGACGCGAACTGATCCTCACCGGCACTGCCGGAAAACGAGTTCTCTTGGGCACCGAACCCCGCCGATTTGAGCATTTCAGAGATGAATGTGGCCTCCAGCAGTTCGGCGACCCGGCGGGCCTTTTCCTGACCTGGCGCGTTATCGGTTGCCAAAGGAGCCGGTCGGCCCGGCAGGTTTGATTGCGGGATCGTGAAAGGTAAATGAACGGTCACTGATTTGCCTCGAATGCTGCTCAACTTTGGGGCATGAAACAGCAAAGCGGTAAAGAACCGGTAATTGTCGTCTGCAATGAAGCACACGCTGAGGAAGAAATCCCGGAGCGTGAGATGACCGATACGGTTCAGATAAGTGTACAGCATGCTGCCAATACGGCGGCGGCATCGCCGCGCGCGACCAAACCGGACAGCGGTGTGGACGTGGACGGGCAGGATGACACGCGCGACTTCGCGAATTACGTCAGGCAGGACGAGGCAATCGGATCTTCGCCGCCCGCAGATGCTGCGGTTGCGGACACAGGCGACACTGACCTCAAGGCAGATCCACCAGAGCAGGAAGGCCCGGATGATCTTTCCACTGTACCCTCTCCGCAAGACGACACCGGCGCTCTGCCGCCGCTGAAGGGCGATCAGATCGAAGAGCCGGACACAGGCAATGCCGCATCCGACACCGTTGTCGGCCGGTCGGACACATCGGGTGTTGCAGTGCCTGCACAGCGCCGCGCCGCGCCAGGTCCTGTTCCACAGGCCGCGCACATAGCGGCGTCACCCGGATCTGCTCTTGCACCTGGATCTTTGCCTGATCCGCAGGTGACACCGGAGGCGGGCAAGCGAAAGCAAGGGGCATCTGCCGTACTGATAACGGACTGGCTGGCGTCTGATGCGTCACGTGTGCAACTCGCGCCAAAAGGTCAGGGACAGGTGGTGCATATGCCTGTCGGTACGGCCGAATTCGCCGAACGCGGTGGTGCCGGAAACGGTTGGCGCAACGTCGCGACAGATCATGATGCCGCCGCGCGTCACATGTATCCGGAGCCAACAACATCCGCGGCAAACGCACAGAATGCGGGGCGCGCGCTGACCGGTACGGCTGAGGTTGCCGACCTGCGCGGCGGCATCGCACTCAGAGATAGTAGTGGCGCGGGCGGTGATGCGGGTGTGCCGCGCGCTGTGAGTGAGGCTGACGAGACAGCAAATGGGCCGCGTGTGCGACACACAGATGGACCCTTGCCGCAACCCTCCGGTGCGGTTTCCGATGCGCGCTCGGCCCCGGCCAGTCCCGGCCAGACGGCTGTTCCGGTGGTGGGCACATCCCCGGATGTGCCGACAAGTCCGCGCGATGGCGCTTCAATTGTCGGGCTTGATCTGACGCGCGCAGAAACCGAAGCGACAGATCTGCGTTTCCGATCGGAGTTGCAGACACTGACGCGCGGACCCGCTGCGACTGCATCAGCGTCTGTCGATTTGCCCCGGCATGTTGCCCAACAGATCGGTTTTGCATTCTCAAACCAGGGTGGCAGGGTCACTGATCTGGCACTCAGTCCTGCGGAACTTGGCAACGTTCGCATCAGCCTGAACTCCGGTGATGCGGGTCTGGTCGTGGCCATACAGGCGGAAAGACAGGAAACGCTGGATCTGATGCGGCGCAGCGCGGCCGAGCTTGCCTCGGAGTTCTCTGAACTGGGCTACGGAACTGTTGAGTTCAGTTTTGGCACACAGACGTCCGGCCGCTCGCCAGATCAATCGGGCGACGGCGCTGTGCCATCCGGGGCGGGTTCCTCACATGCTAAAGAGCCAGAAACCGACCCGTCTGTGATCGGGCCCCGCCCCGCGCCGGTATGGTTGGACCGCGTGGATATTCGGGTCTGACGCATGTCAGTCTGCATCAAGGAGGTTCAAAAATGACCGAACTGACCGCAACACCGCCTGGCGCTTCGCCTGTGGCTGCATCTGCGTCTTCTCCCGGTCAGGGTCCGGGGACGCGTCAATCGGTGGTGACGTCCGACTTTGACACATTCATTCGCATGCTGACCGTTCAGGTCGAGAATCAGGATCCGCTCAACCCGATCGATTCGACGGACTTCGCCACCCAACTCGCCACATTTTCCGGAGTTGAGCAGCAGGTTCTGACAAACGAGCTTCTGACGTCGCTTGGCGCGCAACTGGGGACAGGCGATCTGTCTCAGTACGCGTCCTGGATCGGCATGGAGGCGCGGGTCGCCGCCCCTGTTTTGTTTGACGGCACGCCGGTGAAGGTCACGCTGTCCGGTGATCCATCGGCTGACGCAAACCAGCTTGTGGTTCGTGATGCGCAGGGGGCCGTGGTGTTGCGGCAGGACATCACCGGTGACAGGCAGACGCTGCTCTGGCCGGGCAAAGACAGTTTCGGCAACCCGCTGCCACCCGGCCGTTACACTCTGGATGTCGTTTCAATTCAGGATGGTGCCGAGATCGCCGAAACAGCGGCAGAGGTCCATGGCCGCATTCTTGAAGCGCGGCTTGACGGGGCGCAGACCCGGCTGGTGCTGGCTGGCGGCCAGGATATCGCGCCCGCCGATGTGATCGGGCTGCGTGTCGCGCAATGACATGTCTTGGCGGATCTGCGCGCACAGTGCGGCTTTTTGCAAACAGGTTGCCAAATTCAGTGGCAATCGGTTTAAAATGGCGCAGCACTGTGCGATACACTCAAACCTGTGGTGCGTCGCACCTCCACCATTCGGAGTCTGAGATGAAAAGATTCGCAATATGTACCGCCGCAGCGGTCATCGCCCTCTCTACGGTGGCGCCGGTTCTTGCTGACGATGCGCCGAAGACGAACGACCCTTTCGTATCAACCCAGGGTCAGCAGCCTCTGCCGATCGGCACAGTCGGACTGATCACACTGGGAACCGTGGTGACAGCCGCGATCGTGGGCATTTCCGGAAGTTCCACATCGTCGACCACGACAACTGAGTGATCGAACGATCCTGAGTTGCGACATGTTTGGGGAAACGGGCCCGTCCGGCCCGTTTTTTCGTGTCGGCAGCCGTCAGCGGAGTTGCTGAAACGTGACCATGCCGAGGAGCGGACCGAGCCACTGGCGGGCCTCGAGAATGCGGCCGGCCGACGTGACAAGGTAGTACGCGTCAAACTGCTGCATATCGGTCGTGCAGGATGCGGTCACCCGGGTGACGGTCTGGCGCAACGTGCCCTGCTGATAAAGTTCCGTCGCGTTCGGACGCACGGTGCAGGTGACCAAGGTCTCGTCCGTGCTGCCCTCTCCGCCAATATGGCGCAAAACCAGCGTGGCCTGCCCGGCACGCCGTTTGGATACAAGCTCGAGAAGTTGGCCCTGACTGGATGACATCAGATCGCCGCCCAAGCCCCGGGTTGCCGTGATGACACCCGCGCGCGACGTGATGCTGCGGCGTTCAGCCGTACCGAACGCGGCCCATGTGCGATAGGCCCCGTTGCGTTCAATTTCCGTCAGCAAAGCCACGTTGGCATTGGTGTCGACTCGCAGCAATGCCAGAGCGCCGTTCGTCGTGGCAAGAGCCTGCGAGACGGCGGCCTCCACCAGGCGCGGATCGGGCGGTGTGGCCCGCCCCTGGGTGCGCAGGGCCGCCAGTGTTTGCTGGGTGTAGCTGAGAAGACTGACATCCTGACGGGTGTTGGTGCAGCCAGATACAAAGACGGCAACAAGGACGAGACAGGCAACAAGGGGCTGAAAGCGATGCCTCATCTCCAGAATGTCCCCCAGCTTTTCGCGATCTCGGGCTGATGGGACCGGCGGACCACGGGATAAAGACGGTCGCGCACATCGACCCGCTGCCCGCCATCGCGTGTCAGCGGACGGATGACGGCTCTGGCCTCCTGCGTGGTCGGCTTGCCCAGCAGCCACGAGAGCGGCACGGTAAAGCGCAGACCCCGGTCGAAAGACCCCTCTCCGAAATCCGACGAGGATACATCTGTCTTGGTGGCAAAGGCGCCCACCCGCCAGCCATTGGCAAATTCGCGGTCAATCGAAATCGTGGCGCCCCAGTCTCCGGCCAGATAGCGGCCGGCATCAAGCTGGCCGTGAAATCCGTTGCCAAAATCGTAATAGGCCGAAACATGGCCGTTGACCTCGGGCAATGTACGTCCGGCTGAATCGCGCTCTCGCAGACCGAAGCCACCATCGAACTCGCGCCAGTGCACATAGTTGACTTCGGCGCCGATCGCCAAGCGGCTCTCTACCGGCTTCCACAACACCTCACCGGACAGCCCGGCATACATCCGTTCCAGGTATCCGCCGGTGACGCGGCCATAGAAATCAGGCGCAAGCCGGGCATATTTTGCGACGGTCATGTCCTCCAGAACCGGCTCGTTCGTTTTATAGAAAAGCGCTACGTCAGACCGGACGCGCGGCAAAACCGAATCCGAAGATCTCTGGATATCATCCAGGTTGCCGACAATCTTCTGGGTCACCGCCCCCGACACGATCCAGCCCCGGCCCAGCAAGGCCGCCGCCGAAAGTTGAATTCCGGCATCGGCCCGCACGCTTTGGTCCGGATCGAAAAAGCTTGTCTTCAGATAAGGGCCGACGGTCCATTCAAATCGCGGATACGTGCCGGGCAAAGGATCAGGAATGCGGCCGAAACGCAAAGGATCCTGAAAGGCCGCAAGGGCCAGCGCGTCGCTTGCCGGTGCATTTTCAAGCCGTTCCAGATCGCTCCGCCGGAAAGTCATCGTCGATACCGGCATACCGTATCGCACCAGCGTGACCTGAAACTCCTCGACCGAGGCGGGCAATTCCCGGCTCATGCTGCGCAATGTCCGCCCCAGTGCCTGGGCCGACATGTCATAGCGGTCGTTGCGTATAACCACATGGGCGCGACGGCCTTCCAGTGTAACGCCTTCCAGATCAAGCTCTGCCTGATCCAGACTGCTGTCCAGCACGGATATTGTGGCCTCTTTCTGTCCGGGGTCCGTTGTCCAGCCAAGATCCTGCGCGCTGCCGGGCGTGCGCACGGCAACCGGCAAGGGTGCGTCACCGGTGCCTCCGGGTACGGCCGGGCGCTTGGGGTTGAAGGTCAGGGTCAGGCTGGCGCCGATTTCCGAACCATAAAGGTAAAACCCGCGCAGTGTCAGATCATCGCTGATCTTGTAATCCAGCGCGACATTCCAGGGGCTTCGACGGTTCAGTATCCCTGCATTCTGCGCAAGATCGTAGTTGTCCGACGAGTATTCGGCCGCGATCTGCAACTTGTCATTCACGCGATAGGATGCACCACCGAAGAAGGCCGCATCACCGCGAAACCACTCGTCAAAGTCTATCGTGCCGCCATTCCCCGCCGTGGCAAAACTGAAGGGTGCGCGGCTGCCGGTGCTGAAACTGCTCGCATAGCTGCCAAGTCGCCCCCAGCCGATGCCTCCGGTCACGCGCAGCTGTGGCCCGATGGACTTGGTGGCAACGATGTACTCTCCGGCCAGCACCCCGGTACCGATAAAGTCGCGCAATCCGATCGCCACGGCGGGCCGCAGGCGGGTTTCGTCGAGAAGACGGAATTTCAGATCGAAGCTGCGATCGTAATAGGTGTTGAAGGATGGATTGATATCCTCAGTCGCGCTGTACCTGAATGTGCCGGACAAACGTCGTGTGATCTGAAAGTTGATCTGGGTGCGCAAATAGTTGTCGAAACCCGAAACCGAAAGCCCGAACTCTGCATCCGGCGCCATTTCCGCAGTCGGCATGTCGATCAGCCCACCGGGATTTCCGTAGTTGTTGTAGATGTCCGTTGTAAGGTTCTGGGCAGCAATCCAATCCGGACACAGGATCGACGCGCACGCCAGAACCGTCGATGCTCCAAGATATCTGCCACGCAACGGTTTCGCCGCCCCCGTATTGTTTTAATCGAATCGTAGCGGAATCCGGCGGGCCAGCACAATCGCGATTCCAATGACCGGGCAATAAGATGCCATCAGATGTGCGCAAGCCACGTCATCGCGAGAACGGCAAGTGCGCCCGCGCCCGCGCCCACCATCATCCAGAGCAACCCCCACCTGAATCGTCCGGAAGCCGGCGGTGCCGGTGGATTGGTTTGACGGATCAACGCGGCTTCCACGATCTGGGGCAGTTGCGGACCATATCGTGTAAGAACGGCAATCGTTTTCTGCAGATCGCGCAAGGCTGCGCCCGGGCCGATGTTCTTGCGGATGTACCCTTCGACGACAGGCTTGGCGACTTCCCATATGTTGATCTGCGAATTGAGGCTACGCGCGACACCCTCGACCACAACCATTGTGCGTTGCAACAATATCAGTTCTGTTCGTGTTTCCATGCCGAAACGCTCTGTCACTTCGAACAGATAGCTGAGCAGCGCGCCCATCGAGATCCGGCTGGCATCCATGCCGAAAATCGGCTCTCCAACTGCGCGCAGCGCGCGGGCAAACTCTGTCACATCCCGGTCGGCGGGCACATATCCCGCCTCGAAATGCACCTCTGCCACGCGCGCATAGTCTCGCCGGATGAACCCGTAAAGAATTTCGGCATAAACCCGGCGGGTGTACTCATCAATGTGTCCCATGATCCCGAAATCGTAGGCAATGATGTCTCCCGTAGGGCTGACCTTAAGATTGCCTTGATGCATGTCGCCATGAAAGTAGCCATCGCGCAGTGCATGTTTCAGAAACAGCTCAAGCACACGCGCACTCAGCCCGATCCTGTCATGCCCTGCGGCGTCGAGCGCGTCATTGTCGCCCAAGGGCACGCCGTCTGCCCAGCCCAGGGTCATCACCCGCCGTCCCGACAAGTCCCAGAACACGCGGGGAACCGTGAAACCTTCGTCGGATTTGATGTTGGCATAGAATTCACTGGCGGAAGAGGCTTCCAGGCGCAAATCCAGTTCACCGATCACCACACCTTCGAAGTGTTTTATCACTTCGGTCGGACGCAACCTGCGCGAGGCAGGCGACAAGCGTTCGATCATCCGAGCGGCAAAGTAGAACGCATCCACATCGCGCCGAAAAGCCCGCTCAATGCCCGGCCGAAGCACCTTGACCGCCACCGCGTCGCCGGTGTCCGCCGCGCGTGCCTTGTGCACCTGCGCCAGACTGGCCGCCGCGACGGGCTCGCTGAAGTCGAGAAACATGTCGCTCACCGGGCGGCCAAGTTCCTGTTCGACGCTGGCCTTCGCGACGTCCACGCTGAAGGGCGGCAGTTTGTCCTGAAGCACCCGCAATTCCTGCGCCAGATCGGCGCCCACAATGTCAGGGCGCGTCGAGAACAGCTGCCCGAACTTGATATAGGCCGGTCCCAGTGCCGTGAGCGCACGCACCGTCGGCGGCATCGAAGGGTCACCGCGATATCCCAGCCACTGGAACGGCCAGGCCAGGGTTCGCATGGCACCGCGCACCAGGGGCGGCGCATCCACCGCGTCCATGATCTGTCGCATCGCGCCCGTTCTTTCCAGAGTGGCGCCGGTGCGGATCAATCGGAGAAGATGCAGCGGTCCGCGCATCACATCAAAGCTTCCAGCCGGAATGCAGACAGGCCACCCCGAGGCTCAGATTGCGGTACTTCGCCTGACCGAACCCGGCGGCACGGACCATCTCCAGAAAGGTCTCCTGATCGGGGAACCGCCGGATCGATTCAACCAGGTACTGATAGCTGTCTCGGTCGCCCGCGATCGCCTGGCCCATCCGGGGAATGATGTTGAACGAATAGATGTCGTAGATCCGCTGCATTAGCGTATTCGGGATCTGACTAAATTCCAGCACCATCAGACGTCCGCCGGGCCGCAGCACGCGATAAGCCTCCGACAGCGCCACATCGGGGCGGGTGACATTCCGTATTCCGAAGCTGATCGCATAGACATCAAAGCTGCGATCGGCAAAAGGCAACGCCATCGCATCGCCCACCACCCACTCAAGCTGCGCGTCCAGGGCTGCCGCGTCGGCACGCTTGCGACCCTCAATCAGCATATCCTCGGTCAGATCCAGCACCGTTGCATGACCAGTCCCCGCACGCCTGAGAAACCTGAACGCGATATCGCCCGTGCCCCCGGCGACATCCAGCAATCGCTGGCCGGGACGCGGCGCCAGCCAGTCCATCATCGCATCCTTCCAGAGCCGGTGAATGCCCGCGGACATGACATCGTTCATGACATCGTACTTGCCCGCAACCGATCCGAACACGCCCCGGACGCGCCCCGCCTTTTCGTCCTCGGGAATGTCTTCATACCCGAAATGCGTTGTCTCAACGGTCATTTGTCTTGCCTTCGCTGACTTGCCACTTCTTATAGACCGCCGGGGCCGGGTGACAATGCGCCCCTTTGCCAGCGGAGGGCGACCGAGGAATGCCGGAACTGCCAGAAGTCGAGACGGTGCGTCGCGGATTGGAGCCCGTGATGACCGGTCAGACCATTGCGCGCGTTGCCGTCAACCGCCCTGATCTGCGCTGGCCACTGCCCGACCGGATGGCAGAGCGGCTCGCAGGTCAGCCTGTTCTGGGGCTGCGGCGGCGTTCGAAATACATCCTTGCGGATCTCGGCTCGGGCGAGACGCTGCTTGTTCATCTGGGCATGTCCGGCAGGATGCTCGTTTCCGGCGATTCTCTGGGCTCGTTTCATCACGCCCACCCGGCACCACAGAAACACGACCATGTCGTACTTGATATGCTGGGTGGCGCGCGGGTCACCTTTAACGACCCGCGCCGCTTCGGTGCGATGGACCTGTTGTCGACCGCCACGGCAGACACGCACCCGCTGCTGGCCAAACTGGGTCCCGAACCCTTCGGCAATGCCTTTAACGAAGCCTATCTTGTCGAAGCGCTTGGCAACAGGAACACGCCGATCAAGGCCGCCCTGCTGGACCAGCGTGTCGTGGCCGGCCTGGGAAATATCTACGTGTGCGAGGCACTGTTTCGCGCAGGCATCTCGCCGTTGCGGCACGCCCGCCGCGTCTCGGCCAACCGCGTCGCCATGCTCGTGCCGATCATCCGAGAGGTCCTGTCTGACGCGATAGAGGCCGGAGGCTCATCGCTGCGGGATTTCCGCCAGGCCGATGGAGAACTGGGCTATTTCCAGCACAGCTTTGACGTCTACGATCGCGCGGGCGACCTGTGCCGGCGCGAGGGATGCGGCGGCATCATTCGGCGCAAGGTGCAATCCGGCAGATCGAGCTTTTACTGCATCAGCTGTCAAAGATGATCTTGATCTGACCCTCGCAGGTGATAACCAGAGAGGTCTGAGCCACCACACAGCGAGCACCATGCCATGTCCTACGAGACGCTTCTCGTCGACACCTCTGACCATATCACCAAGATCACACTAAACCGTCCCGACGCGCTCAACGCGCTCAGCCTCGAACTGCTGGGCGAACTTGTCCAGGCCCTGCAGGAGGCGCAGGCCAACGACAAAGTGCGTTGCATTGTCATTACCGGGACCGAAAAAGCCTTTGCCGCGGGCGCCGATATCAAGATGATGGCAGACAAGAGTTTTGTCGATGTCTTCATGGGCGATCTGTTCGGCGCCGAAGCCGACGCGATCATGCGCGTTCGCAAACCGATCATTGCCGCCGTGGCTGGATACGCCCTGGGTGGTGGTTGCGAGCTTGCGATGATGTGTGATTTCATTATCGCGGCCGACACCGCGAAATTCGGGCAACCGGAAATCAATCTCGGCGTGATGGCCGGCCTTGGCGGATCTCAGCGACTGACCCGTTTCGTGGGAAAGTCCAAATCCATGGACATGAACCTGACGGGGCGTTTCATGGATGCCGAAGAGGCAGAGCGCGCAGGTCTCGTCAGCCGCGTTGTGCCGGCCAAGAAACTCATCGAAGAAACGATGACGGCTGCCGGGAAAATCGCGGACAAGTCCATGATTTCCGTGATGGCAATCAAGGAAGCGGTGAACCGGTCCTACGAAATGCCGCTGTCACAGGGGTTGTTGTTCGAACGCCGCGTGTTCCACTCGCTATTTGCGACCGAGGACCAGTCCGAAGGCATGGCGGCCTTTGCCGAAAAGCGCGAGGCGCAATTCCGCGACAAGTAGGCGGATCAAAGGACATAGTGAAGTTGCGCAAAATGGCGCCGCAGATCGGCCGTGCGCGGACCGACAGCATCTGCGTCGCCTGAAAGCGCTTCGGCGATCAGATCGGCCAGAGCGGGCGCATGCTCTTCGGTCACGCCCCATCGCACGATTTCCGGCGTCCCGATCCGCAACCCGTTCAGGTCACCTTCTACCTCACTGACCGGCAGACCAATGCCGCAGGTCAGAAACCCCGCGCGCCGCAACCTGCGTGATGCGGATTGGCCGCCGCCAAGCGCTGCGGCGCGCAGCGCGAACTGATGGGATCGGGTGTAACCGCGTTCGGCTGCGAAGATGGGAACACCGCGCTTGTCCAGTTCTGTCGCCAGAGCGCGCGCAACCGTGATCATGGCATGCGCGTAATCCGCGCCGTGCACCCGCCAATCCAGCAAGGTGACCGCCAGCGCGGCGGTGATCCCTGCATCGAAATTGGCCGTCATGCCTGGAAACGCGATGCGGTCCAGCGCCTTGGCCAGAGTCTTGTCGCTTGTCAGAACCAGACCGCCCGCCGGTCCGCCAAGACTTTTGTAGGTGCTCATCGTCATCAAATGCGCCCCTTGCGCCAGCGGGTTGGGCCATGCCCCGCCGGCAATGATTCCGCATTGATGCGCCGCATCAAACAGGACGTATGCTCCGATTTCGTCGGCAATCTCCCGAACTTCCGTCACCGGATGTGCAAAAAGATTGAGCGAGCCGCCAATCGTGATCAGTCGGGGCGTTTCCCTTCTTGCGAGATCGCGAAGGCCGTCCAGATCAACCGTGTAGCCGTCCGCATGAACGGGCGCGGGCAGGACTCGCAGCCCGTACAGCCCCGCGCAGCCCGCCTCGTGATGAGTGACATGCCCGCCGATTTCCGGCGGCGGGGCAATGATCGTGTCACCGGGACGGCAGGTGGCCATGAAGGCGTAAAGGTTGCCCGCCGCACCAGAGGCGACGCGTGATTCGACATATTGCGCGTTGAAAATCTCTGCCGCCAGTTCGGCGGCGATCGTCTCGATCTCTTCGATGGCTTCCAGGCCGGTTTCGTACTTGTCACCGGGATAGCCCAGCGAGGCCCGTGAACTCAACCCGGCAGCCAGCAACGCCTCGGCGCGTGGGTTCATGACGTTTGACGCAGGATTAAGGTTGAAACACTCGATTTCGTGAATCTGCAGATTGCGCCGTGTCAGCGCATCAATGCGTGCGTGTATCTCGTCGGCCTCGCTTTGCGCGACCATATGCGCCGTGCGCTGGATCTGCGCTTCGCTGACCTCAGGCACCCAGCTGCGTCTTGCAAGTGTCATTCGATGTCCCTTCCGGATCCACCTTGGTTCAGGTGGCTTTTTTGCTTTGCATCGCCATTGATCTCCGCTAAACGGCCCGCCAGACGTGCGCGTGCGGCCCGCTTTGGCCTGAGAAGTCGAATGAGGCTTCCACCCCGGAAAACTGGGGTCGTTCGCTGCAGAACTATGCAAAGAACACTGGAAGGCTCAAATGGCAAATACACCTCAATCCAAAAAGCGAGCGCGCCAGAACACGCGCCGTCTTGCCGTGAACAAGGCACGGCGCTCTCGCATCCGTACATATCTGCGTCATGTGGAAGAAGCGATCGCCTCCGGCGACAAGTCCGCGGCCGAAGCTGCGTTGCGTGCCGCGCAGCCGGAATTGATGCGGGGCGTGACCAAGGGCGTGTTTCACAAAAACACCGCATCCCGCAAGATGTCTCGGTTGTCCGCGCGCGTAAAATCTCTCGGTTAAGGGGCGTTCCCTACCGGAACTGAGTGTGCCAATCGACGTTACGCGTTCAAGTGCTCCATCGGGGCACCTTTTTTTATTGCTTGTTCAACAAATGGTTTGGCAGATTCTTTGGCCAATCTGGCTCTGTCAAGCAAGAAGATCGGTTGCCGGATCAGAGCCTATATTGCTAGCTTCAGCAGGCGACTCACGCTGGGGGGACAAGCAGCATAAGCAGGTAGGACGGCTCGTCTGACCGGAGCGCTGCACCATAAACGCGGGCAAGACCCGCTGATCAAGTCCTGTTTTGCGTGTCGGCTGCTGTGCGGCGTTCTGTTGGGGATTCAGAACGCCAACACCGGACGAATGATGATTGTGGCCGCTCCGGCCGGCGACCAGCTTCAAAAGCTGGCGACACGCAGGATGCGTTCCATGCCCAGATTGGGTTGCGCGAGTGGAGCTTTGCGGCATCGGCCGCGGGCGGGGTGAAAACATAAAGAGCGCGGAACGATAACGCATGACGCAGGATCAATGGGGCCAAATCAAACAAGCACTTCTCGATACGGTGGGCAGCAACAATTACAGAAACTGGATTGAACCGCTCGAACTGACTGACATCGACGGCGACGTGGCAACCTTCAGGGTGCCGACCAGCTTTATCGGCAACTATGTCTCGCAAAACTATGGCGACCTTATTCTCTACAAGGTCTCCGGCGTGGCCCCCGGCATTCGCCGGATAGACTTTGAGGTCGCTGCCAATCTTGCGCAACGGCCCAATGGCGGCACTTCAGAGCGCCCGCTGCAGACGGCAAAGGCACCCGGGCCTGCGGCGCTCCCGCGCCTTGCGGAAACCGCGCTGACCTCGGCGCCGCTGGACAAGCGCTTTACCTTCGACCGTTTTGTAGTGGGAAAGCCCAACGAACTGGCCCATGCCGCCGCGCGCCGTGTCGCCGAGGGCGGGCCGGTCACGTTCAATCCGCTGTTTCTTTACGGCGGCGTGGGTTTGGGCAAAACGCACCTGATGCACGCCATCGCCTGGGAGCTCAGAACGCAGTGCCCGCAGCTTAATGTCGTCTATCTCTCGGCAGAGCAGTTCATGTATCGCTTCGTGCAGGCCCTGCGCGACCGACGTATGATGGATTTCAAGGAAATGTTCCGTTCGGTCGACGTGCTCATGGTCGACGACGTGCAGTTCATCGCTGGAAAAGACAGCACGCAAGAAGAATTCTTCCACACCTTCAACGCTCTGGTCGATCAGCACAAACAGATCATCATTTCGGCGGACCGGGCACCGGGCGAGATCGAGAAGATGGAAGACCGCATCAAGTCGCGCCTGCAATGCGGCCTTGTGGTCGATCTGCATCCCACCGACTACGAGCTGCGTCTGGGCATCCTGCAGTCCAAGGCAGACAGATTTGTCGACCAGTATCCCGACCTCAAAGTGACCAGCGGTGTGCTTGAATTCATCGCACATCGGATTTCGACCAATGTGCGCGTTCTCGAGGGGGCGCTCACGCGGCTTTATGCCTTCGCCTCGCTTGTCGGGAAGCCCATTACGATGGAATTGGCGCAGGACTGTCTCGCCGATATCCTGCGGGCATCCGAGCGCAAGGTTTCGATCGAAGAAATCCAGCGTCAGGTGTCCGAACACTACAATATCCGCCTGTCGGACATGATCGGCCCCAAACGGTTACGCAGTTTCGCGCGTCCGCGCCAGGTGGCGATGTATCTGTGCAAACAGATGACCAGCCGATCGCTGCCCGAGATTGGACGCCGCTTTGGCGGTCGGGATCATACGACCGTCATGCATGGCGTGCGCCGCATCGACGAGTTGAAAACGCAGGATGCCCAGATCGCCGAAGATCTTGAAATTCTGAGGCGCGCGCTCGAAAGCTGACGCAAAAGCCACCAAAAAACCGTCAGAAAGCCCGCGTGGAACAAAACCCTTGTTCGGCAAGCCAGGTTTGTTAACGTGCCGGTCCCGGTGCCCGTCAGAGGCACGATCGAAGGGAGCGAGGGCATGAAATTCAGCATCGAACGCGGCATTCTGCTAAAGGCCGTGGCGCAGGCGCAGTCGGTCGTGGAACGGCGCAACACCATCCCGATCCTCGCGAATGTCCTGATCGAAGCGGACGGCGACTCCGTGCAGTTCCGTGCAACCGATCTTGATGTCGAAGTGGTGGACCGCGCCCCGGCGCAGGTGGAAAAATCCGGTGCGACGACGGTATCTGCCGTGACCCTACACGAAATCGTGCGCAAGCTGCCAGACGGTGCGCTGGTGACGCTCGCGGATGACCCAAGTGCCGGGCGTCTGACCGTGCATGCCGGCCGGTCGAATTTTTCACTGGCGACCCTGCCGCGAGAGGACTTCCCGGTCATGGCCTCCTCCGAGTACACGACCAATTTTACAGCGCGCGCGCCCGATCTGCGCCGCCTTTTCGACAAGTCGAAGTTTGCCATTTCGACCGAAGAGACGCGATACTACCTGAACGGTGTCTACATGCATGTGGCAGAGGCCGATGGTGGCAAGCGCTTGCGTTGCGTGGCAACCGATGGCCACCGGCTGGCCCAGATCGACGCGGATCTTCCCGATGGGGCCGACGGCATGCCCGGTGTTATCGTGCCGCGCAAGACAGTGGGTGAATTGCGCAAACTTCTGGATGATGACGATCAGGATATCGCGGTGTCGGTGTCAGAGACAAAGGTGCGGTTCGCCACGCCTGCGATCACGCTGACGTCAAAGGTGATCGATGGCACCTTTCCTGACTACACCCGGGTCATTCCTCAGGCCAACACCCGCAGGCTCGAGGTGGACGCCGCAGAATTTGCGCAGGCCGTGGATCGCGTGGCGACCGTCAGTTCCGAGCGCTCGCGGGCTGTGAAGCTGGCGCTCGATGAAGACCGGCTTGTGTTGTCCGTGAATGCCCCTGACAGCGGCGCCGCCGAGGAAGAGCTTGCAGTCGCCTATGGAGACGAACAGCTCGAAATCGGATTCAACGCCAAGTATCTGCTTGAAATCGCCAGTCAGGTAGACCGCGAAAACGCGGTCTTCATGTTCAACTCATCGGGCGACCCTACCCTGATGCGCGAGGGCAACGATACCTCGGCGGTTTATGTCGTGATGCCGATGCGGGTGTGACGGGCCTGCACCTTTCCAGTTTGACGCTATCGCACTTCCGGTCGCATCGTGCCGGCAGAATCACGGTCGATGAGCGGCCTGTCGCGCTGTACGGCCCAAACGGGGCGGGCAAGACCAATGTGCTGGAAGCGGTCTCGCTGTTCTCACCGGGACGCGGGCTACGGCGCGCGGCGGCGCAGGACATGGCGCGCCGGCCGGATGAGATCGGATGGAAACTCACGGGTCTTCTGCATGCGGCAGACGTGCCGCGCGAGGTCGAGATCTGGTCTGAAAACGGGGCGGCGCGTCAGCTCAGGGTTGACGGAAAGGCGACCTCGCAGCTGGCGCTGGGTCAGATGGCGCGTGTGCTGTGGCTGATCCCGTCGATGGATCGTCTCTGGATCGAGGGTCCGGACGGGCGACGGCGGTTTCTCGACCGGATGACGCTCAGCTTCGTACCGGGTCACGCCGACGTGTCGCTGAGTTACGAAAAGGCGATGCGCGAACGCAATCGGTTGCTGAAGGATCAGGTCCGCGACGGACACTGGTACGTGGCGCTCGAACGTCAGATGGCCGAGGCCGGGGTGGCCTTGCATGAAAACCGCCTGTCGGCACTCTACCACCTGGCCGAGGCGCAGCAAGATGCGCACACGGCCTTTCCCGCGGCAGAGCTGGATCTGACCATGACAGAGGGCGCCATGCCAACCAGTGTCGAGGATTTCCGCGAGGCGCTGTCAGAAAGCCGGTTTCGCGATATCGCGGCAGGGCGCACGCTGACGGGTCCTCATCGCGCGGATCTTTACGGCGTCTACGCTGCAAAGGGCGTGCCGGCGTCAGAGTGTTCGACCGGCGAGCAAAAGGCGCTTCTGGTTTCGCTGATCCTCGCCAATGCCCGGGCGCTGGCCGATGACATTGGCACGCCGCCGCTGCTTCTTCTGGATGAGGTGGCCGCCCATCTCGATGCGGATCGCCGTGCTGCGCTTTATGACGAGATCTGCGCGCTGGGTGCGCAGGCGTGGATGACAGGGACGGGTGCAGAACTTTTCGACGAACTGGGCGCGCGTGCGCAGTACATCGAGGTCACGGAAGATCACGGCGCGTCGTCCATCCGTTCCGCGTCGGCATGAGGGGCGGTCAGTCCGGCCAGGTCAGCTGTTGCCCGGTCTCCATGTCAAAGGGATAAAGCGTGCCGCTGTCAGTCACCCAGGCATGCCCGGCCTCGGTCTTGACCACTTCGTAGGCGTCCCAGTTCGGCCCGTTCCACAGACTTTCGTAGGACGCCCCATCGTCTGACACCCGCCAGCGTCCACGCGAGGGTTGTTTGCCTTTCACGGCGTAGATCGTCGCTCCGGACGGATCAAAGTACTGCCGGTACTGATCGTCATTCCAGTCCCCCACTGCCGTGTTTCCTGACAAAAGCCGGGACAGCGCCTCGCCGGTAACGGGTGTGGTGTCGTCTGCCAGCGTCGGGGTCGCGCTGAGGCTCAGGGCAATCGCGGCGGACGCGGTGTACTGGAAAACGATCGACGACATGGCGAATCTCCGGTCAGGACAGGTCAGACCATCTATCCGCGCTCTTTCGTACGCGCACAAGGGTACACTCTGCGGGGTGTCTTTGACACCGACAGAATGCCGACGTAATAGCGATACACCGATCTCTCCGTCAGCCCACAAAATGTTGTGGTCCGAGCGTGACATTGCCCCCACGAAATCGTATAAAATTCAAAAAGAATGAAGGACAGTCTGCATGGCGGAACCAGCCGCGGCACCGGAGGAGTACGGCGCCGATTCCATAAAAGTTCTCAAAGGCTTAGAGGCAGTCCGCAAGCGCCCCGGAATGTATATCGGCGACACCGATGACGGCTCTGGTCTGCACCACATGGTCTACGAAGTGGTCGACAACGGCATCGACGAAGCCCTCGCCGGCCACGCCGACCGGGTGACCGTTACCCTGCATCCCGACAATTCGGTCTCGGTCAGCGACAATGGCCGTGGCATCCCGGTGGAATTGCATGAAGAAGAGGGTGTTTCCGCAGCAGAGGTCATCATGACCCAGCTTCATGCCGGCGGTAAGTTCGACAGCAATTCCTACAAGGTTTCGGGCGGGCTGCACGGTGTCGGCGTTTCGGTTGTGAACGCCTTGTCGGACTGGCTTGACTTGCGCATTTGGCGTGGCGGCAAAGAGCACTATGCGCGGTTTGAAGGTGGGGAAACCACTCGTCACCTTGAGGTGACGGGCGACGCCAACGACCGACGCGGCACTCAGGTCACGTTCCTTGCGTCGACCAAGACCTTCTCCAATCTCGACTACAGCTTTGAAACGCTTGAAAAACGCCTGCGCGAACTCGCTTTTCTGAACTCCGGGGTGCGCATTGTGTTGCGCGACGAGCGTTCCGCGGAACCGGAAGAAACGGAACTTTTCTACGAAGGTGGCGTTCGCGAGTTTGTGCGTTATCTGGATCGCAGCAAGACATCGTTGCTGGAGGAACCGATTTTCATCACTGGTGAGCGTGATGACATCGGTGTCGAAGTCGCCATGTGGTGGAATGACAGCTACCACGAGACCGTGCTGCCATTCACCAATAACATCCCGCAGCGAGACGGAGGCACGCATCTGGCAGGATTGCGAGGTGCGCTAACCCGCGTGTTGCAGAAATATGCCGCAGAATCCGGAATCGCACGAAAAGAGAAAGTCAGTTTTACGGGCGACGACGCCCGGGAGGGCTTGACCTGTGTATTGTCCGTCAAGGTCCCCGATCCGAAGTTTTCCAGCCAGACCAAGGACAAGCTTGTCAGTTCCGAAGTGCGTCCGGCCGTCGAAAGTCTGGTGAACGAAAAACTGTCCGAGTGGTTTGAGGAAAATCCAAGCGAAGCCAAGATGATTGTTGGCAAGATCGTCGAGGCGGCTCTGGCGCGTGAGGCAGCGCGCAAGGCACGCGAGCTTACGCGGCGCAAGACGGCGATGGATGTGAATTACCTCGCCGGCAAGCTGAAGGATTGTTCCGAAAAGGATCCCGCAAAGACCGAATTGTTTCTGGTCGAGGGTGACAGCGCCGGCGGCTCGGCGCAGACGGGTCGCGACCGATCCACGCAGGCGGTGCTGCCGCTGCGGGGAAAGATACTGAATGTCGAGCGTGCGCGCTTTGACCGGATGCTTTCCAGTCAGGAAATCGGAAACCTTGTCATGGCTCTGGGGACAGGCATTGGCCGGGATGAGTTCGACATCTCGAAACTGCGCTACCACAAGATTGTCATCATGACAGATGCCGACGTGGATGGTGCGCATATCCGTACGCTTCTGCTGACATTCTTCTACCGTCAGATGCCGGAATTGATCGAAGGGGGATACCTCTATATCGCGCAGCCACCGCTCTACAAGGTCAGCCGCGGCAAGTCAGAAGTCTACCTGAAGGATCAGGGTGCACTGGATGATTATCTGATCGGACAGGGCACCGAGGATGCAGTTCTGCGTGTGGGTGACGGAGAGGACATCGTTGGCGCGGATCTTGTGCGTGTGGTGGACGAAGCGCGCCAGGCGCGGCGTATTCTGGAGGCGTTTCCGACACATTACCCCCGGCATATTCTCGAACAGGCCGCGATCGCACGCGCCTTCGAGCCCGGTCGGGCGGATGCCGATGTCCAGGGCGTGGCCGATGCGGTGGCAGAGCGCCTCGATGCGATCGCACTGGAGTATGAACGCGGCTGGCAAGGTCGTCAGACACAAGACAAGGGCATCAGACTCAGCCGCATCTTGCGAGGTGTTGAAGAGGTCCGCACGCTGGACGGCCCGATTCTGCGCGGCGGCGAGGCGCGCCGGATTGGACAGATGACAGGCGACTTGCGTGCCGTTTACGCGAAGCCCGCGACGCTGCTGCGAAAGGATCGCGCACAGAGTATTCATGGCCCGCTGGATCTGCTGGACGCGATTCTTGCCGAGGGTGAAAAAGGCCTGTCACTTCAGCGGTACAAGGGGCTGGGGGAAATGAACCCGGATCAGCTTTGGGAAACCACGCTCGACCCTGATGCGCGTACGCTGCTGCAGGTGAAAGTCGACGATGTGGCAGAAGCCGACGATCTGTTCACCAAGTTGATGGGGGACGTTGTGGAGCCGAGACGCGAGTTTATTCAGCAGAATGCACTCAATGTCGAAAACCTCGATTTCTGACGTCAGACGCGCCGGGAAGACGCCATGCCTGAAAAACCAAGAGTCCTGATACACGCCGAGAACGCAAGGGAACTGCAAAACCGCCTGACTGACGTCTCGCCTGACCTCCCGGTGCATGCCTGCGGCAGCAACAGTGAACTTGCAGCATCCGTGCCGGACTTTGCCCCGGACGTCGTGTATTCCGTCAGGTTCGACAGCAGCACGCCATTCCCCACGGACACGCTTTTGTCCGATGCCGGTCCGCGTTGGATCAGCGTCGGCGGTTCGGGATGCGACCACCTGGGTCAATGGGACACGTCGCGCGTGACCGTGACAAACTCTGCCGGTGTGGGTGCCGCGATGATGGCAGAATTCGTCTTTGGAAGCGTTCTGCACTTTACTCTCGATATCGACGGTCTGACGCGCGACAAGGACAGCCGTCGCTGGCAGGCTGATCGCCTGATGATCCCGCTCAGAGGCAAGACCATGCTGATCGTTGGCCTTGGGCAAACCGGTCAGGCCGTTGCCGCAAGGGCGAAGGCATTCGGGATGCATGTTCTGGGAACCCGCGCGCGACCGGAACCCGTCGGGCATGTTGACGAGGTCTTTGCCGCGCGGGAGTTGCCCACTCTCTGGCACCGGGCGGATGTTGTGGTGATGTGCGTGCCGCTTCTTGACGCCACAAGAGGATTGGTGGACGCCGCCGCGTTTTCCGCGATGAAGAAAACGGCCATCCTTGTTGACGTGTCACGCGGAAACGTGATCGTGCCGGAAGCGGCAATTCATGCGCTGCGGACAGGGCAGATCAAGGGCGCTGCATTCGATGTGTTCCACGAAGAACCTCTTGAAACCGAAAGCCCGTATTGGTCGCTGCCGAATACCATCATCGCGCCGCATGCCTCTGCGGTGTTCGAAGGATGGGGTGGGAATTCTTTCGAGATGTTTCTTGAAAACCTGAACTGTTGGCAACGCGGAGAGCCTTTGCAGCGGATCGTTGATCCTTCACGCGGTTACTGAGGTCATGAAATGAACGAACGACTGACCGGGGTCATCACCCCGCTTTTGACGCCCTACAACAGTGATTTCTCGATCGCTGAAGACCTTTACCTGAAACACGCCGCAAAGTGCCTTGCCGATGGCGCGCACTACCTGTCCCCTTTCGGGACGACCAGCGAGGCGCCGAGTCACAGCAGCGCCGAGCGGCGCGCGGCTCTGGAGTCGCTGGTCACCAGCGGTACCGCTCCGGCAGACCGACTGATGCCGGGGACAGGTCTGTGTTCCTTGGAAGAAACACGCGATCTGTGCCGTCACGCGGCAGAGCTTGGTTGTGCCGCGGTTATGGTGTTGCCGCCGTTTTTTCTGAAGCCAGTGGATGACGACGGCCTGTATCGGTACTTCAGCATGCTGATCGAGGCGTTGGGACCAAAGCCGCCACGCATTTGCCTGTATCATATTCCGCAAAACACAGGGGTGCCGTTGTCTCCCGCTTTGGCGTCACGGCTCAATTCGGCATTTCCGGACATTGTGGTGGCTTACAAGGATAGTTCGGGCGCGTGGGACAATACCGCCGCGGTCATAGAGACCGCGCCCGGCGTTTCCGTTTTTCCGGGATCAGAGGTTCTCATGCCCGATGCCATGGCGCTTGGTGGCGGGGGCTGCATATCGGCCAGCTGCAACTCCAACATAGGGGCCATCCGCGCACTCTATGATCATGTTTGCGATGACCGATCCCGGGAGGTGCAGGAATTGGTCGACCGCGTCAAGGTGCATCGCGATGCGTTGAGCGCGGCCGGGCTGATCCCCGGTCTGAAATCGCTCAAGGCGCATCAGACCGGCGATGAACGCTGGTTGACGCTTCGCCCGCCACTACGCGATGCCGATCCGGCGATTGGTGCCCGTCTCGCTGAAACGCTGGTGTTACCAGAACGGATCAGTTGACCGTATCGGTCAGGCCGTCGGGTTGACCCGTGACCACAAAGGTCAATTGATCCGGATCC
Source organism: Pseudomonadota bacterium (assembly GCA_039028815.1). GTDB lineage: Bacteria > Pseudomonadota > Alphaproteobacteria > Rhodobacterales > Rhodobacteraceae > Roseovarius. The sequence continues at coordinate 20,184 of JBCCHI010000010.1, read as the reverse complement.
AGAATCTCGCGTGCAACCCTGTTGATCTGTTCCAGCGTGACGGCGTTCACCTGATCATTTCGCGTCACGATGTAATCCGTACCCAGCCCGTCCATCTGCATGCCCACAGCGATGTTGGCGATGGTTGCATTGCTGTCAAAGCGCAGGGGGTATGCGCCTGTCAGAAACGTCTTGGCATCATCCAGTTCCTGCTGGGTTACCCCGTCCTGTCGCATGCGTTGCCATTCTGCCGAAATGACGTCAACAGCTTCGGACACGCGGTCATTCGCCGATGCGACACGCCCGAGCCAGATATCCGCCTGATCCCGGTTGGCGATGTAGGAATAGACCCCATAGGTCAGCCCGCGCTCTTCCCGCACTTCCTGCATAAGCCGGCTTTCGAAACCGCCGCCGCCCAGGATGTGGTTCAGCACAAAGGCCGCAAAAAAGTCCGGATGGTTGCGGTCGATCGCCGGCTGCGCGAAAATGGCGATTGATTGCGGCGTTTCAAAGTCCACCACTTGGACGCCGCCCGGCAGGTTCAGCGTTGCTTCAGTCGGCATCTGAGCGCCGATTCCGGGCAAATCACCCAGCAGCGTGTCCAGAATATCGGCCAGCTCCTCTGCGCTGATGTCTCCCACCGCGCTGACATAGAGCCGGTCACGGGCCAGAACCGCCCTGTGCGCTGCGATGACGTCATCCCGGGTCAGCGCACTCACGCTTTCAAGCGTTCCGTCGACAGAGCTGCCATACGGATGATCGCCATACACAAGCTGCGTGAACGCTTCGCGGGCAATTTTCGACGGATCCGTCTTGTCCGACTTAATGATAGATTCGATCTGTCCCCGGACGCGTTCAATCGCATCGTCGTCAAAGCGCGGGTGAACCAGAGCTTCGCGCAGAAGCGCCAGCGCGTCGTCGCGGTTTTCTGACAGGAAACGTGCTGAAATGCTCACCGCATCGGCGCCTGAATCGAATGAGAACGATGCGGCCAGTGCCTCTGTTTCGCGCGCAAAGGCACGCGCATCAAGATCACCGGCACCTTCCTCTAACAGGCCTGTCATCAGGTTGACTGCCCCGCGTTTCCCCGGAGCATCCAGCGAAGATCCGCCCCGGAACCGCAGTTCAAGCGCGACGAAAGGGATGGTGTGGTCTTCGACCAGCCAGGCGTTGATCCCGCCAGGCGTCTCGATCTCTTGCACGTCCACTCCGGCATAAGCGGGCAGCGGGAGTGTGACACCGACAATCAGCATGGCGCTGACTGTTTTTGCAAGAGCTTTCAATACATTCGTCATTGTGTCACCTCCGATGCAAGAACGTAGCCCGTGACCGAATTGCGATTGTCCAGGAAAACGTCCTTTGCCGCTGCCATCACATCGTCTTGGGACACGTTGGCAAGAATATCGGGCCAGGCTTGCACATCCTCGACCGTCAGGCCGATCGACAGCGCGCGGCCGTAGCGGTTGGCCAGCGCGCTCGTGTCGTCGCGAATGTAGATTTCCGACGCACGGATCTGCATCTTGATGCGTTCAAGCTGATCGGCATCAACGCCGGTTTCAAGAAACTCCGCGATCACCGCATCCAGTTCCTGCTCTGCATCTTCGAGAGTCACGCCTGCAGCAGGCACAACATAGAGGTCGAACGTTGTGCTATCGAGACTTGTGCCGCGGTAGTATGCAGATGTGTGGACGGCCATGCGTTTTTCGAATTCCAGTTTTTCAGTCAGTATCGACGTACTGCCGCCGCCCAGTATTTCGGCAAGCACGGTAAGCGCTGCCGCTTTTTCCTGATTGCCGGGATCACGTTCCTGCGCGAGGTAGGACCGGGTCACATAGGGTTGCGACACGCGTGGGTCCTCGAATGTCAGACGTCGTTCCGCGAGTTGAGGCGGCTCCTGCGGACGCTGTCTTTGCGCCAGATCGGGGTTGGCGGGGATCACACCATAGTACTTCTCGGCCAGCACTTTGACATCATCAGGCTCAACGTCACCCGCGACCACAAGGATCGCGTTGTTCGGTGCGTAGAACCGGTCGTAGAAGTGCAGTGCATCATCCAGGTCGAGCGCCTGCATCTCGTGTTGCCATCCAATGATCGGAATTCCATAGCGGTGGTTGAGATACTGCGCTGCATTATGCTGCTCTCGAAACAGCGCAGACGGGTTGTTTTCGACCCGCTGATTGCGCTCTTCGATGATCACCTTGCGCTCTGTCTTGTAGTCTTCCGGCGCAACGCGCAGGTTCACCATGCGGTCGCTTTCCATTTCCATCATCAACGCAAGCCGGTCCGCCGCGACGCGCTGAAAATAGGCAGTGTAGTCATAAGACGTGAACGCATTGTCAGACCCGCCGTTCCGGGCCACGGTCGCAGAGAACTCTCCGGGCGACAAAGAGTCGGTGCCCTTAAACATCAGATGTTCGAGAAAGTGCGCAATGCCTGATACGCCAGGGTCCTCATCGGCTGATCCGGCGCGGTACCAGACCATGTGAACCACGACCGGGGCGCGATGATCTTCGATCACGACGACTTCCATGCCGTTGTCCAGCCGGAACGAGGTGACCATGTCATCCGCCCAGGCGGGAAGTGTCACAAGCCACGCAGCCAGACCCAAGAAAACAGCACGCATTGAACCCTCCTGTTGCATTCTGGGTTTAGATACGTGCGACCGGTCCGGATTCAACCTTTCAAAGCCCGGGCAGCGGATCCTCTAACGTTGTTTTGATTCAATCGGAGGCGCGGATGACGTATCAATGCCATTGTCACGCAACCGCTCGCCTTCGAGCCTGGGGTCGAGCCACTGGCTTTTGTAGGCAAGCGTGTAATCGTCATTTTGGCCGAGATTCAGGATATTGACCCTCCCCCGGCGCTTGCGAACCTCAAGATCCTCAACTGCAAGCGTCTGACGGATTTCCGGTTGCACCCCGTATCTGCGCGAATGATTGAGCAACGCCCCGTCACGGCTTGAAGGTTGCGAAAGGGCCAGCGCACCGGGGTTTCCCCCAAGGGCCGCCACGCTGTCGGCAAAAGGCGTGGCATCCGTCCGGTTGGATCCTCCCAGCGTCGGAGCGGGAAGCGCGCGATAGCTTTCAGGTTCCTGAAGCGGCTTGCCGGGTACGACCGCAAACTCGTTTGGTCCGTTTCCCTTGTCTCGCAGCCGGGTCAACTGAGTTCCACCGTCCTTGGAACCGCACGCGCTCAGCGCAGTGGCCAAGATCAGACACACAATAATGCGACGTTTCATAGGACGTTTCTGAACCATGGCCGGAGCATTACCGCATTTGGGCATAAAGGTCACGCCACGTTTTTCTTCTTGTCAGAACTGAAGATCACAAGACCGACAGCACCCGCAAAGACGGCAATATCGGCAACGTTGAAAGCCGTCGGATTGGTAAACCCGCAACAGGACATGTTCAGAAAGTCGGCAACAGCGCCGTAGATCAAACGATCGACGACGTTTCCGATCGCGCCGCCGACCAGGAGTCCCGCAGATATGCGTTGCCAGCGGCTTTGCGGATCAGAATTGACCCACCACAGGACAAACGCCACGATCGTCAGGGCGACTCCGATCAGTACCCATCGCATCCAGTCCGCGTCACTGGAGAAAATCCCGAAATTGATGCCGGTATTCCACGCCATTCGAAAGTTGAGCAGCGGCGGAAAGACGTCGATGGCCAGAACCTGCTTGAGGTTCATCGCATGCACCACAATGTACTTGGTGACCTGATCGAGAACAAAGACCGTCAAGGCTGTCCAGAAGACTGTGAGCATGTTCGTTTCGAGCCCCGATTGAATTCGCCAGATGGCTAGTGTCGGAAATGTCGCATTCCGGTCAAGACCATCGCGAGACCGGCATCGTCCGCGGCTGCGATAACCTCGTCATCGCGCATCGAACCGCCCGGTTGTATGACCGCGCGCGCGCCGGCTTCTGCGGCGGTTAACAACCCGTCCGGAAACGGAAAGAACGCATCGGAGGCCACGACACTGTCCTCGGTCCCGGGTGCATCCAGTCCAAGTGCAACCGCCATGTCTTCGGATTTTCGCGCTGCGATCCGGCAACTGTCCACGCGGCTCATCTGACCCGCACCGATGCCGACAGTGGCGCCGTCTCTGGCGTATACGATCGCATTTGACTTGACGTGTTTCGCAACCTTCCACGCAAACAGCAGGTCTGAGAGTTCAGCGTCCGTCGGATGTCTTTTCGTGACGACACGCAAATCGCTTTCAGTCACAGTGCCGTTGTCCCTGTCCTGCACCAAAAACCCCCCTCCAACCTGTTTGAAAACCAGGCCCGCGGCGGACGGATCGGCCAGCGTATCTGTGATTAATAACCGGAGATTTGGCTTGGACTCGAATATGGCGCGTGCATCATTGTCAGCGCCGGGGGCGATCACGACTTCGGTGAATATGCTGGCGATCTCTTCGGCAGTGTCTGCGTCCAGCGGCCGGTTGAGCGCGACGATACCTCCGAATGCGGACGTGCGGTCACAGTCGTAGGCGCGCAGATATGCCTGCACCAGTGTTTCACCCTGCGCCACGCCACAGGGATTTGCGTGCTTGATTATGGCGCAGGCCGGAGCGCGCTCTGACGCGAACTCACTGACCAGTTCAAAGGCGGCGTCTGTGTCGTTTATGTTGTTGTAACTCAGTGCTTTTCCTTGCGCTTGCAGCGCGGTCGCCACACCGGGGCGCCGGCTACCGTCATGGTAGAATGCGGCAGACTGGTGCGGGTTTTCGCCGTAGCGAAGGTTTTGCGCGCGCCGCCCCGCGAAAGAGTGCCGCCGCGTCATCGGTTCACCGGCGTTTTCGGCCAGCCAGCCGGAAACCGCAGCGTCATATGCCGCGGTTCGCCCATAGGCGTTCAACGCCATCGACTCCCGAAAGGTCCGATGCGTGCAGCCTTCATTCTGGCTGAGTTCGTCGGCAAGTGCGCGGTAGTCTTCCGTATCGACGATCACGGCCACGAAAGCGTGGTTTTTTGCCGCCGCGCGGATCATCGCGGGACCGCCGATGTCAATCTGCTCGATGACCTCCGCGCGATCTGCACCAGAGGCAACCGTTGCCTCAAACGGATAGAGGTTGACCACCAGCAGATCAATCGGCGGGATGTCGTGGGTCTTCATCGCTTGCAGGTGTTCGTCATTGTCGCGGATCGCCAGAAGGCCACCATGTACGCGCGGGTGCAGTGTTTTGACCCGGCCATCCATAATTTCAGGAGAGCCGGTGATCCGGGACACATCCACGACGGAAAACCCTTCCTTGCGCAGGGCAGACGCGGTCCCGCCTGTCGAGACAAGTTCGACACCATGACGGACAAGCGTTTCGCCAAGCTCCGTGAGGCCGGTTTTGTCGGAGACGGATATGAGTGCGCGGCGCACGGGAATAAGGTCGGTCATCTTCGCATCCGCTTTCGTGTTTCAGGTCACAGCGACCGGCGACTCGCCCGCATGTGCAAGATCGCGAATCCCGACGGGAGAGCCTTGTGGTTTTGACAGCGACCAACGCATGCGCGTCGCATAACCCAAGGTGCGACCAGAGAGAACGATTTGTTTGGTCGATCTTGGGGTCAGGCGGTTCCTTTCAAGATAAACGCTGGGCTCGACAGACAGCCGGGTTGTGATGTCAAACCTGAAAATCCAGATTTCACCGCTCTTCAGTGCAAGCGACACAGCCATTCCATTCATGTCCACGGACGCGTCGACGTCCGGGTGCAGGTGAAACCGGATATCGAACGGCAAACCCTGAACGCCAAGTGTTCTGAGTGCCCTGTCACACGTATTTTTGTCAGTCTCGTCAATGGCCAGCAGAATGTCCTCTCCGGCAATGCCGCGCCCATCAAGCGTCATCTCAAGCTTTCGCATATGGGTCAGCCCGAAGCCAGCCTTGTATCCGTCATGGCCACCTTCAAAGGCGATCCCGTCTGTTGCGCGACCCAGAACAACCGAGACGTCCTGCGGAGTATGACTGAGTTGATCGGCGGTTTTCCCGGATTGTCCGAGTTGCGAACTCGACTGCGCGTTGAGCACCAGCGCGGAATGAGAAGGTGTCGCGCGGCCGGCACGGCGCCAGTCGGGACCGAAACTCGTGCCTGAGCCGCAATTCACAATAACCGGGCGCCGTCCGGAGGTCATTTCGAAGGCAAGCGTCGATGCATGTGCGTGGACTGATGCCGCGCCGGATGGCGGCGGGGCGGCATCCACAATCATGGACGTGCGTCCCGCGCTCATGCGGGCGAATCCCATGGCAAGACCGTTCGTCTTGCGTGCCTTGACGCCGCTGGCTGCCAGCGCAGCGTCCAGCCGTCCGTCAAGTCCGCGCCCACCGCCGTGAAAACGGGCAAGACCCCCATCAGCGTGTCGCAGTGATCGCAGCGTGGGAGCGATCCGCGATATCGCCGCAAGGTGGTCAGGGAACGGATCCTGGTCGGTTTCCGCCAGCACGAGGGCGGACCAGACCAGAAGCGTGAAGACCTCAAGCAGCTGTTCGGGATTGCGCGTGTCTACGCCGCCCTCTTCATCGACATCGTGGTTGCAGTTTTGAGCCAGTGCTTCCGCGAAGTCACGCGTATCGAATGGCATGTCCTCCAGCACAGATCCGGCATGGATGAGTCCGGCCAGAGCTTCCAGTCTGGGCAAGCCGCGCGCCGAGGCGCGCCATCTTTTCTCCAGAAACCGGCTCTGTTGTGCAAGGGACTCAAGGAAACGAACGACATTCTCGTCGGATTGGGCGCGGATCAGAAAGGGCGCGTGAGCGATCCACCGGATCAGGCGCCGCCCGGTCATGGCCGGTTCCCAGGCCGGGCCGCTGCCGGATGCGAAGCGTTCGAGCCACTGTATCAACCAAAGCTGGGCGCATGCGCGCGCCGCGCCATCGCCCACCGCGGCCAGATCGTCAAGCCAGCCGAACCCGTGCAGTTCCCCGGTAAATCCCGGCGTGGGTGGCGCGATATCCCACGGAGAGCGACCTTCCTGCGCCACGAGATGCCCGTCAAACGACAGATTCCCCGCGCACAGTTGCTTGCCACGGGCAAAACTGCCGATGCTTCGAGGTTCTGGTTGAATCAAAAAGCGGGTGTTGACGCGCAACCGACCGGCACGGCGCGCCGCCACGCGGTTGCGAAAGCGGTCAATCCGCATGGCTAGAGTCCCGGTTTCTTGCATTGACCTCGGTCGCGGCACGCTCTTTCTGGCGTCGCTGGACGACTATACGGGGTGACATAGCGTCCCTCAAGGCGTGCCGGGATTGTCACGCTTTGACCAGACAGGCCATGTAGAACCCGTCCATGCCCCCGATGTCGGCCCAGTGGTCCGGCCGCAAGCGCAATCCGCCTTCGGAACTTGTCCAGTTCCGGTCTATGCCCGGCAACCGAAAGACGCCAGGGTCTACTGTCAGACCGTCCAGCCGCGAGCATGCAGCCTTGGCCTGATCTTCCCCTTCCGCGGGCAACAGCGAGCAGGTGCAGTAAAGCAGCCTGCCACCCGGCGAAAGCAATCCGGCCGCATGATCAATCAGCCGGGCCTGCAAATCACATAGTGGTGCAAGCGAAAGACCGCGTTTTGCAAAGGGCAGATCCGGGTGGCGCCGTATCGTTCCGGTGGCCGAACACGGGGCATCCAGCAGAATGGCATCGAAAGGGCCCTCATTGAAGTCAAAGGCGTCTCTGGTGACACACCGTGCCTGCAAACCTGTCCGTGCAAGGTTTTCGCTCAGCCGTGTCATGCGTGCGTCCGATATGTCCACGGCAGTCACATCGGCACCTGCATGCGCCAGTTGCAGTGTCTTGCCGCCCGGTGCGGCGCAGAGGTCGAGCATGCGCATACCCGGTGAAGGCGCCAGTGCCCGCGCCGCAATGGAGGATGATGCGTCCTGTACCCACCACGCGCCGTCCGCGTATCCGGGCAACGCGGAAACCTGAACACTGGCATCAAGCCGGACCGAACCTGTCGGCAGACAGATGCCGGAGAGCATCTTTGCCCAGTCCTCGGGTGTATCTTTCACTGTCAGGTCCAGGGGCGCCCCACTGAAATGGGCTTTTTCGATCGCCAGAACCGTGGCCTTGCCCCACGCGGCAATCATCTGACCGCGAAGCCAATTCGGCATCTGAGGCACGCGCAGGTCGTTCCAGGGCGCACCGCCGCCGTCAGCGATCCCGCGCAAGACGGCATTTACCAGTCCTTTCAGTCGGGCCAGGCGTTTCGTGTCCGCCACCAGATTCACAAGATCGCTTACGACACCGTGCGCATCGCCGCCAAGGCACAGTTCGACCGTGCCCAGACGCAGGACGTTCATGATCGTAAGGGGGGGTTTCTTTCGCAGGTTTCGGGACAAGAGACGGTCTGCGCGCTCCAGTCCCCGAAGGGTCTGGGTTGCCAGCCGCAGCGCGCGGGCGCGGTCCGACTCGCGCAATGGACCCAGTCGTGCCGACAGTTCCGACATCAGCCTGCCTTCGCCCATTACACCATCAAGAAGGTCAACCGCCGCGCCGCGTGCGGGATCGTGCGTCATTTATCGTCCTTGGAACGGTCCGGTTCGCCCGTATATAACTGATCAGAGTTCAAGGAAACCGCCGATGACACACGCCGACACGCCTGATGATGATCGCGCCGATGGTCCGGAAGAGGTAACTCAGGCATCGGCTGATATGTGCGACCCGGACCACATCCGGCATGAGCAAAGAGACATCCCCGAAGCAGCCAAGCGGGCGCTGGCCGAGGCCGAAGAGCGGCGGAGAAAGGCCAAGGCGCTTGATTTGCCTAAGGAACTGGGTGGGCGCGACGGGCCAGAGCCCGTTCGTTACGGAGACTGGGAAAAGGACGGGCTGGCAATCGACTTTTGACCGCGTGAAGCGGCGGTTTGCCGAATTACTTCAAGTAAAGATCCGCAAATTCGCCTGACCCACGGTCAGATGTGAACCGCAGGGTCTGGCCCTGAACCTTTACCTCCTGGCAATTTGCGCCCAGATCGCGTTTTCCCCAATAGAGATCACGACAGAAATACCCTGATTGCCATTGCCAGGCTCCGCTGACATCCCGGCCGAATGCGCGGCCGACGATCTGTCCCGAAGGTTTGACCGTCAGTCTGATCCCGAGACGGGTCAACTTGCGATCCTGAATCAGCGATACAAACGCGTCGCGTTCACTGACCTTGGCGAAGCCCTCTGACATTGCCGGCATGGCCAGGCTCATGGCGATGATAGACAAAACTGTAAGACGCATGTGTCCCGCTCCCTGCAGCTACATCTAACTACGTTGCAGGGTCGGAACTGGATCATCATTGCGTGAATTTTTTCCACGCAGGGTCTTCGTCTGGTCCGGCTGTAAAATGCGGGTCAGGACAGGCCCAGGACATCGAGCATGTCGTATTCACCCGGGTTGCGTCCTATGCCCCAGAGTGCCGCCTTGATCGCACCGCGCGCAAAGAGGGCGCGGTCAGATGCGATGTGGCGTAAAACAACGCGTTCACCTGGTCCGGCAAACACGACGTCGTGCTCTCCCACGATGTCACCTCCGCGTATGGCGTGAAATCCGATCGCCCCGCGGTCGCGTTCTCCGGTTATGCCGTCGCGTCCACGATCCGCCTTGGTTTCAAGGGAGATACCGCGCCCCTCCGCGGCGGCCTGTCCCAGCATGAGCGCCGTGCCCGAAGGCGCATCCACCTTGTGATTGTGGTGCGCTTCGATGACCTCGATATCGTAGTCGTCGTCAAGCGCCGCCGCCACTTTGCGTACCAGTTGCGTCAGGAGATTGACGCCCAGGCTCATGTTGCCGGCGCGGATTATGGTCGCGTGTCTGGCGGCGGCAGCTATTTTCCCGAGCTGGTCCTGATCAAAGCCCGTGGTTCCTATGACATGAACCAGCCGAGCCTGGGCCGCGATCGCCGCGTAAGACACCGACGACTCCGGTGTGGTAAAGTCCACGACCGCCTGCGCCGCCGCAAAGCTCTCCAGGGGGTCGTCCGTGACCGCAATGCCAAGCGCGCTGCCACCCGAGGCCTGGCCAATGTCACGCCCGATCCACGGATGACCGGGGCGCTCGACCACAGCGGCCAGCCGAACACGTTCCGATTCGGCAATCTCCCCGATCAGCATCTGGCCCATGCGCCCGGACGCGCCCGTTACAACAAGTCCCGGTAGATCCGTCATTTTCTGGCCCTCCTAAGGCGTTGGGATTGCATAGCGCGGACGTCCTTTCTTGGCAAAGGTCTGTAATGCGCTTAGATGCCGGGTATGGCAAAGAACAAGTTTCACGACGGTCCGGGGCTTTCGCAACGGCAGTTGCGGGTGGGCGAACTGGTGCGGCGCACCCTGTCGGATGTGCTGACGCGTGGCGACATACACGATCCCGACCTGAACCGCGTCTCTGTCACAGTTGGAGAAGTGCGCGTCTCACCGGACCTCAAGGTTGCAACAGCCTATGTGTCGCCTCTGGGCGGGGCAGGGCAGGATCAACTGCTGGACATGCTGCATCGCAATCGCAGCGAGCTTCGGCGCATCGTCGGACGCAAGCTGGGTCTCAAGTTCACGCCCGAATTGCGGTTCCGGCTTGATGAAACCTACGATCAGCTTGATGAGACGCGCAGGCTCTTTGCTCAGGACAATGTGCGCCGTGATCTCGATGAGTAGCATCCTGCGTGTCGGATTTCTGGCGCTCCTCTTCGGAGTGTCCGGACGTATGGCACATGCGGTGGATTGCCGGACAGTGGCGTTTGAGGCCCAGAACTTTGTCGTGTGCAAGGTGGACGCGACGCAACAGGACCTGCGCATTTTTCACAGTGATCCCGAAACCCAACGCCTTCTTGGCAGCTTCGGCAACGTCTCTGACCTTGTTGAAAAGGACGATCGTGCTCTGGTGTTCGCGATGAACGCGGGGATGTATCACAGCAACCGGCAACCGGTTGGACTTTTCATTGAAGACGGAGAGACCAAAACTCCGGTTGTCACCAGCGACGGGCCGGGCAACTTTGGGCTGTTGCCCAACGGAGTCTTCTGCATTCGCTCAGGACGTGCCGACGTTATCGAAACGCGCACCTTCGTGCGTGAGAAGCCGGAGTGCCGTTTTGCAAGCCAGTCCGGACCGATGCTGGTGATCGACGGACACCTTCATCCGAGGTTCCTGGAAAAAAGTGACAGCCTTTACATCCGCAACGGGGTCGGGACCTCTGAGGACGGCCGCAGTGTCTATTTCGCGATTTCGGAGACGCCGGTGAATTTTCACACCTTCGGGCGATTGTACCGCGATGTCCTGAAAACACCGCAGGCCCTTTACCTGGATGGAAACATTTCACGACTGTTTGCCCCGGACCTTGACCGACGGGATGGCGGATTTCCCATGGGACCGATTGTCGGAGTCGTATCCGATCGGGATTGATCGCGAAATCGGCGTGGTGCGTTTGACAGACCCCCTGAGCCTGAGATAGGCGGCAGGGCGTTCTGGCTACATCGGAGACAGTCGACATCAATGGCGCGCGCACGCAAAGGACGTGATATCTCTGGTTGGCTGGTGATCGACAAACCTGCCGGTCCGACCTCGACCGCTGTGGTGGGCAAGGTCCGTTGGGCGCTGCGTGCAAAGAAGGCAGGCCATGCCGGAACACTTGACCCGGATGCGACGGGGGTGCTGGCCGTGGCTGTCGGTGAGGCCACCAAGACGGTTCCCTATATTGCTGATGCGCTCAAGGCATATCGGTTCAAGGTGCGGCTTGGACAATCAACCACGACCGACGACGCCTCTGGCGATGTTGTCGCGCAAAGTTCGGCGCGTCCGACCGACCGGCAGATCGAAGAGGCGCTTGGCTGCTTTGTAGGTCAGATCGAGCAGGTTCCACCGCTCTATTCTGCGGTAAAAATTGACGGTGAACGCGCGTATCGTCGGGCGCGGGAGGGCGAAAATTTCAAAATCGCGCCGCGTTCTCTCTGGGTCGAGACTCTGACACTGACACAAAGATACGATCAGGACACGATCGAACTGGACTTGATCTGTGGAAAAGGGGGCTATGTGCGCTCTGTCGCGCGCGATCTGGGCGCGGCGCTCGGGTGCCACGGGCATGTGTTGAGTTTGCGTCGAACGTGGTCGGGGCCTTTCGACTCCGAAGGCGCGCTGACGCTCGATCAGCTGGATGCGCTGGCGCATACTGCGGACCTCGACCGGTTGCTGCGTCCTCTGGAGAATGCGTTGCGCGATGTGCCCCGTGTAACCTGCAGCGCAGAAGGTGCGACGCGTTTGCGCAACGGCATGCCTGAACCTGTCGCAACCAGCGGTCTGGACTATGGCACGGAGTGCTGGGTGTCCTGCGACGGGCAGGCGGTCGCGGTGGGACGGTATCGTGGCGGTCTCTTTCATCCCAGCCGCGTGTTTGCCGCGCCGCAAGACGACACGCGCGCGGTGGACAACCATGCATGATCCCGGTGGCAAAGTACGGCTCGCCCTGCCGGACGGGGTCAGAGGCAGCGCGACGTTCTCGGAATGCGGGCGTTACCGACAGGCGCTGGAACGCGACTGGACGCCCGCCGGTGCAGCCGCGCGGACAATTCTCTTTATCGGTATGAATCCTTCTGTTGCGGATGCCGACGTGTCTGATCCGACATGCCATCGCGAACTCACGTTTGCGCAGGATTGGGGGTATACGGTTTACCTCAAGGGCAATGTTCTGGATTGGCGCGCAACATCTCCGAAGAACATTCCCGACGATCCGGCTCTTGCGCGCAGTCGTGCCAATGTTCCGGCGCTGGTAGGAATGGCGAACCGGTCTGACATTGTGGTTATGGCCTTCGGCCGACTCCACAGACGGTTCGCCGGATTGGTGCAGGAAACGATTCACGCGGTGAACGGAACGGGGCGATGCCTCATGTGCTTCGGTCTCAATCAGGACGGATCGGCAAAGCACCCTTTGTATCTTCGCAAAGACGCCCGATTGATGGATTTTCCCGTGACGTGACGCGCGATGAAAGTGCGTGACGCGGGCGTCCGAGCCACGCGCAGATCACACCCGGTCAGCAAAGACTATTCCACCGCGTCGGGTTCCGGTTCCTCCAGAGGCAAGGCCACAAATCGCGGGTCGCCCGCGCGGCGCACAAGCAACAGAATGGACTTGCGCCCCGCTTCGCGCGCCTCGGTCAACCGGTCTTCCAGATCGCTGATTGTCACAACCTTCTTTTGGCCGGCTTCCGTAATGACATCACCCGCGCGCATGCCTTTGTCATGGGCATCTGACAATGTGTCGATGCCCGTGACAACGAGGCCCGTCTCGTCCTGGGACAGTTCAAGTTGATCGCGCAAATCATCCGTGAGCGGTGTCAGGGTAAGCCCCAGAACATCCTTCTCGGCGGGTTCGTCTTCGCTGTCTTCGACCTGGGCGGCGGGCACCACGCCTTCGGCCGCCTCGCGTCGCCCAAGCGTGACACGCAGCGTCTGTGTTTTGCCGTCACGAAAGACAACGACACGCACGGTTTTGCCGACTTCGGTTTCTCCCACCCTGCGAACCAGGCCACGCGTATCCTCGACATCAAATCCGTCAAACTGAAGGATGACATCACCGGCAACCATTCCGGCGTCGGCAGCAGGACCTTCCGGCACGTCCGTCACCAGCGCACCTGCCACTTTGTCCAGACCAATGGCTTCCGCGACATCCTCTGTCACATCCTGAATCCGGACGCCGAGCCAGCCGCGGCGCGTCTCGCCATATTCCTTTAGCTGGTCAACGACACGGGTGACCACATTCGAGGCCATGGAAAAGCCGATCCCGATAGAACCGCCATTGGGGGAAAGGATGGCCGTGTTCACGCCAATAACGTCCCCGTCTAGGTTGAACAGCGGGCCTCCGGAGTTTCCGCGGTTGATAGCGGCGTCAGTCTGTATGTAGTCGTCATAACTGCCCGACAGCGCGCGATTGCGGGCGGACACGATGCCTGCCGATACCGAAAATCCCTGTCCCAACGGGTTGCCCATCGCCATAACCCAGTCGCCGACACGGGCCGTGTCGCTGTCGCCGAAAGACACGTAGGGAAGCGGCGCGTCGGCCTCTACCTTGAGCAAGGCAATGTCTGTCTTCGGATCGGTTCCGATGACTTCGGCTTCCAGCTCTTCTCCGGTGAAAAACTCGATAATGATCTTGTCGGCGGCTTCGATCACATGGTTGTTCGTCACGATGAAGCCATCTTCGGAAATGACGAAGCCGGACCCCAGGGCGGACGTGCGTCGTGGGTTGTCACCATCGTCGTTGCGGTCCTGAAATTCGCGAAAAAAGTCCTCGAACGGACTGCCTTCCGGAACGATCGGTGACGGACCGGTTCCACGCGCAACGACGGTTGACGTCGTAATGTTCACCACAGAGGGACTTATCTTGTCGGTGAGGTCGGCAAAACTGTCAGGGCGCGACTGCGCTGCAATGGTCTGGGCCAGAATGATCGCAAAAGTCAGCGCCGTCAGCCAGAATGCACGAAAGGCGCCGGGTTGCATGCGATGTGAAGAGAGAGCTTTTGCGGTCACGCCAGTATGGTCCTTGCTAAATCCAGGTCGGAGGGACGATAGGACGTAAGTCATTCGCCTACGCCTGTATATCATTTAGGCTTTTGTCACTGAAATACAAAAAGCTCGTTCAAATGCGATCAGCTTGTCACGCTGATGTGAAACGTCCTGTCCGATACGTGTCATTTTGCGTCTTCCCGGCCGAAAGGGCTGCGTCCACGGGCTGCCCCAAAGCTTCACGCGCCCAGAAGATGGGCCGCCCAGACCAGAACAATTCCAAGTGTAACAGCCAGAAGGCCCATGACCCGGCGTTGCTCTTCAGACAGGGCGCGGATCATCGCAAGCAGTTGTTCGACAAGCGAAGGAGCCAGCAGATAAACCAGCCCCTCCACCACAAACACGAGCCCAAACGCAAGTACGATATCCGCGAACATCGGATCTTATGCTTTATGGCGATACGCCACGATCCGAGCCAAGGTAGTTGAAGAAATCGCTGTCAGGCGACAAAACCATGGAAGAATTGTCGCCGCGCAGCGCCTTTCGATAGGCGTTCAGAGAGCGATAGAATTCGAAGAATTCCTCGTCTTCACCAAAGGCCTGCGCGAAAATCGCGTTGCGCTCGGCGTCCGCTTCGCCGCGGGTAATTTCGGCTTCCCGTCGCGCCTCGGACACGATTTCAACCTGGGTTCTGTCCGCCTGCGCGCGAACGCGCTGCGCCGCTTCGTTTCCGCGCGCGCGCTCGTCAGCGGCTTCCCGCTGGCGTTCGGCCCGCATCCTGTCAAATGTCGCGTCCAGGTTTTGCGACGGAAGGTCCGTGCGCTTCAGCCTGACATCCACGATTTCCACGCCCAGATCGTTGGCCTGTTCGACAGCGCCGTTCCGAATGCGCAGCATCAGCGCGGCCCGGTCGGAGCTCAGAATATCGTTGGATGCGACCGACCCGAGGATTTCCCGGGTCTGAGCCCGGAGGATCGAGTCGAGCCTGTCTTCGGCAAACTCGATTCCGCCCGCGCCCACGGCCTGACGGAATTTCTCAACATCGACAATCCGGTAGCGCGCAAACGCATCGACAACAAGGCGCCGATCATCAAGCGGCGTAACCTCAAGCGGGTCAATGTCGCGGCTGAGAATGCGGTCGTCGTAGCGCACGACCTCCTGAATGACAGGGATCTTGAATCCCAGCCCCGGTTCTTCCTTGACGTTGACCACGCGGCCAAACTGCAAGACGAGAGCCTTTTCGCGCTCATCCACAATAAACACCGCAGACAACGCGCCGATCACGATAACCGCAAGAACGGGAAGAAGAATGGCAGACTTTTTCATGTCAGTTTCCTTCTGCGACCGATGAGTTGCGACGCAGTTCATTGAGCGGCAGATACGGCACCACACCGTTGCTCCCGCCACGTTCATCCAGAATGATTAGGTCCATGTCACCCAGGACCTCCTCCATCGTCTCGAGGTACAGTCGCTTGCGGGTCACATCAGGCGCTTTCTGGTACTCTTCAAGCACGGCGGAGAAGCGGCTTGCCTCACCTTCTGCTTCGTTGACAACGCGCGCCCGGTAGCCTTCTGCCTCTTCCAGCGTCTGCGCCGCCTCACCGCGCGCTTCGGCCAGCACGCGTGCGGCGTAGGCGTCTGCCTCTTTCTCCAGGCGGTCACGTTCCTGCTCCGCGGCCTGAACCTCACGGAAGGCGTCGATAACTTCACGCGGCGGATCGGCCTTGTCAAAGTTGACCCGAATGATGTTCACGCCACTGTCGTAACTGTCCAGGGTGGACTGAATCAGTTCTTCAAGCCGGCTCGCGATCGCGCCGCGATCCCGGTTCAGGATCGGCGCCAGACGTGACTGAGCAATGATTTCACGCATCGCCGATTCCGAAACAGCCCGGATCGTTGCGCGTGGATCGCGCAGGTTGAACAGAAACTCGGCCGGGTCGGAGATGTTCCAGACAACCTGGAAGTCGATATCGACGATGTTTTCGTCTCCTGTCAGCATCAGTCCCGCGTCAGACCCGCTGCCGCCGACCCCGATATCTTCGTTCTGTTCGCGTGTGACAGGCAGTTTTTCGTAAGTCACCAAAGGCCAGGGCGCGAAGTTCAGGCCGGGATTGGTTGTTCGGTAAAAATCTCCAAGAAACAGCTCGACCGCCCGCTCTTCGGGCTTGACCGTGTAGAAGCTGGCCGCACCCCACAAAACCGCAAGGATCAGCAATCCGATCAAGATCGTTCCGCGCCCGAAGGATGGCCGGCCACCTTCATTTCCGCCTTCTCCCCGGCCACCGCCGCCGCGCCCGCCCATAAGCACACGCAACTGGTCCTGGCCTTTGCGGACAAGTTCGTCAATTTCGGGAATTTGCGGTCCACCCTCGGGTGGACGGCGACCTCCGTTACCGCCGCGATCGCCACGGTCTTCACCGTTGCCACCGCGGTTTCCGCCGCCGCTGCCGCCCCACGGGCCGCCAGATTGTCCAGCCATTATGTTTTCCCTTGTCTCCTGCGACGAGAACCGCGCGCCTTTGGTTACTTACCTGTGCAGAGTTGACCAAAATTCAAGCGATCACGCTCAGGCTGTGCGCATCGGCTCTCGCATCGTTACAATTTCTTCGGACATTGTCGGGTGCACGGCCACGGTTCTGTCGAAATCCTCTTTCGTGGCCCCCATTTTGACCGCAATACCCGCGAGTTGGATCATCTCTCCTGCGCCCGGCGCGACGATGTGGCAACCCAGAACCTTTCGCGTCTCTTTCGATACAACGAGTTTCATCAAGACCCTGTCAGACTGACCGGCAAACGCGGATCGCATGGGGCGAAAGGAACTGCAATACACCTCCACCGGTTCCCTTTCGCGCGCGGCTTCTTCGCTAAGCCCGACCGTTCCAAACTCCGGTTGCGTGAAGACCGCCGATGGAATGAGGTCATGATCCACAGGCGTTGGGTTTCCTTTGAACACCGTTTCGACAAACGACATGCCTTCCCGGATCGCGACGGGCGTCAGATTCACCCGGTTGGTCACATCTCCGATCGCGTAAATCGACGGCACGCTGGTCTGGCTGAACTCATCAACCGTGATTTCGCCGCGTCGTCCCAGCGTGACACCGACGTTATCCAATCCCATGTCTGACGTATTTGGTGCACGTCCGGTTGCGAACAGCACGGCGTCATAGTCTGATTCGATCCCATTGCTGGCCTTGACCCACACCGGCCCGCCCTGCGCTTGCGTGGCCTGTGCGCGTGTTGCTTCGCCTGCCGGGACACCCAGGTTGGTCGCAAGAGCCTGCGCGCTCTGGCTGACGCCGGGGTGGTTCAGAGCCGGCGCCATTTCCAGAATATTGGTGCCCACATGAAGTGAAATGCCTTTCTGGCGCATGCCTTCGGCAATGATGCCCCGTGCCTCTTCATCAAAGCCACGAAGAATCTGCGCTCCGCGGTAGAACTGGGTCACGTCAACGCCCAGCCCCGCGAGGATGCAGGCAAATTCACAGGCAATGTAACCGCCGCCGATTATCAGCACGGATTTCGGCATGCGCTGCAACTTGAAGATATCGTCCGAGGTCAGCCCGAGATGCGCGTTTGGCAGTGTGGGCCTTTCCGGGTGTCCGCCTGTTGCAATCAGAATATGTTTTGCGTGGACGGTTTCACCCGACGACAACGTGACGCTGTGCGGATCATCAACACGAGCGAAGGCGTCGTAGGTCGTTACGCCGGACCCCTTCAGAAGATCGCGATAGACAGTCTCCAGACGATCCAGTTCGGTGTTCAGGCGATCTGAAAATGCGGTCCAGTCGAACGCGCTGAGCGTCATGTTCCAGCCGTATGCGTCCGCAGTATCCGGAAGTTGGGAGAACTCCGATGCAAACACCATGAGTTTCTTGGGAACGCACCCTCTGATCACACATGTACCACCGTAACGGTCGGCCTCTGCGAGAGCCACGCGTGCCCCGGTCTCCCCAGCCATCCGGGCTGCGCGTACACCGCCGGATCCACCACCGATAACAAACAGATCGTAGTCGAATTCCATCGGCCCAATTCCTAATCCATCAGATCCGAAAAAAGGTTGTCCGTTTCCACGAAGTCGAGCCGGTCCTGCTGAACGGTGCCGTCGTTGATGTCGCGTATTTCAACCCGTCCGTCACCGTAGCCCAGAACAACGACGTCGCAAATATCTATGAACAGTCCATTTTCCACGACGCCAGGCATCTGGTTGAGAACCAGCGACATCTGATGCGGATCACCAACGCGTCCAAGATGCAGGTCCAGGATGTAGTTGCCCTCATCCGTCAAAAACGGCTTTGCCCCGGACATGCGCAGTTGCGTGTCCCGGCCCAGTACATCCATCGAAATCAGCAATTCTTCGATCAGTGCTTTCGTGGTCTGCCAGCCAAAGGGTACAATTTCCACAGGCAATGGAAATGCGCCCAGATTCTCCACTTCCTTGCCCACATCTGCAATCACAACCATCTGATCCGATGCGGTCGCGACTATTTTTTCCTGCAACAGCGCACCGCCCCCGCCCTTGATCAGGTTGAGACTGCGATTGAATTCGTCTGCACCGTCGATTGTGACATCAATCCAGCGCGCCTCATCCAGAGTGATCACGTCGATCCCGACATCCTTGGCCAACGCGGCGGTGCGGCTCGACGTGGGTATGGCCCGAATCCGTAAACCCTGATCGCGTACCAGTTCCCCGAGGCATCGTACCATCCAGGCGGCGGTTGATCCTGTCCCAAGCCCCACACGCATGCCGTCCTCGACATAATCGACCGACTTTTTGGCCGCGACAAACTTTGCTTTGTCGATCGGTGACAATTCT
This sequence comes from Pseudomonadota bacterium, assembly GCA_039028815.1. Classification (GTDB taxonomy): domain Bacteria; phylum Pseudomonadota; class Alphaproteobacteria; order Rhodobacterales; family Rhodobacteraceae; genus Roseovarius. Next base: position 939 of record JBCCHI010000010.1, on the reverse strand, counting down.
CCGGACATGGTGGATCTCCAGCGGTGGGCTCAGCTCGTCCGGGTTATAGGCAGATTGGTTCCGAGGTGCGAGGGGGATTCCGGCGCAAACCGACAACAAGTGACCGACTGTACGAAATCCAGACCAGCGACCCGATCGCCGCCACGGCATTTCAGACCGCGACACCGCGCCGATGTGTTGCCGGCCAATAGCGTCGCCCTTTCGCAAAAACGGCAATCGCGCGCGTGTGTTTTCGCGATCCTGTGTGTCTCAGACGCGCAGGGTTGGACGCGCAGAATTGGACGCGCAGACGTGGGTGCGCAGATGCGATGGTTTGGCCAGACATAGCCGCGACGGGCTAGGGAAAAACGCCCGCAATCGATGGTCGAGGCGCTGTGTCCAGCCCATTCGGCACCCCGCGCGAAACCATGTCCGGCGATGGCGCGGCGACGAAACTGCCACCTTCGCCAAACAAGACGATTACAGCCGCTGCGAGAAGCAGGATAAATCCGGTGGCCTGCACCAGCGATTCCTTTCATGTAACGCTCCGGTACAGCAATCCCGCACTATGGTTAAATCGACGTTAAACATGGGCTAAAACGTCGCTTTCGGGCGGGCTATGAGGGCTGGCGCACTGTTTTCTCAGGACATGATCCGGCCGTACCGATTGCACTATGCCCCTGACAATGCCTCGCTTGTGGTTCGGCTGGCGCTCGAAGAACTCGGCGCACCCTACGAGACGTGCTTAGTGGATCGCGCGTCGAGGGCGGAAAAAAGTGCCGGATATCTCGCACTTAACCCTGCGGGTCTGGTTCCGGCTCTTGAGACCGATACCGGCGTGATTTTTGAGACAGCCGCAATTCTTCTGTGGCTTGTTGATCGTCATGAAGCCCTAGGGCCGAGCCCTGCATCACCAGATCGCGGGCGGTTCCTGAGTTGGCTCTTCTTTGTTTCGAACAC
>JBCCHI010000009.1:0-52908 GCA_039028815.1 Pseudomonadota bacterium | reverse complement strand
TTGCGTCGATCAGATGGTCTGTAATGATCTTGCAGTGGTCCTCGGGACAGTTCAAACGCTTGAAGATGTCAACGATAATGGCATCTGCTTCGGTGGCTGAAACGCGCACGCGACCGCCGCGCAATTCCAGTTTCGTCGGGATGTCTGCCATTCGGGAAGCTCCGCCAGGACGTTTGGCCGGCCAGATGCCGCGCCTTGTTGTAGTTAATTCGGTGTCGCGGCGTCCCGCAAGCACGTACGTGATCAGGTGCTGTTGCGTCGGGCACCCCACACGCGCGGGCTGACAGCGCCTCTCAGGGCAAGCTGGCCGCCTTGCAATCGTCAACAGCCGCCCCCCCCGGGGTCGCCCACAGCCTGCGCTCCCGACCGTACGCGATGACGCTGAGGTTCTGCGACACATCGGCAGGGGCGCGTGTATCACTCTGTGTCGGGCAGGCTCAAAACCTCGCCTGCATGACACAAAATGCTTCAATTCTCCGGGTAATACACAATCAATACGCGAGAACGTCACTGAAAAGTGCTATGGTACGCCAAGTCAAACCGTTCAATCGAGCAAAACCAACGACGATGCCAAACATAAACGGAACCAACAACGCAGACGACATTGATGTCACAAGCGACAATGGTACTCTGAACGGTACGCCTCAGGGAACGCCGATAGACAATATTCGTGGCCGCGGAGGCAACGACACGATTTCCGTCGACGACAGCACTATTTCGAACAGCGTTCGCGGAAACGGCGGGTCTGACGACATTACCGTTTCCGGCAGTACCGTTTCCGGAGTTGTCGCCGGCGGACAGGGCGCCGACACCGTCAGCATACAAGGATCTAACGTCGGGAACATTCGGCTTGGTGGTGGCAATGACACATTGGATTTCATCAGCTCTGCGGTCACGGGGGATGTGCGCGGAGGGTCTGGCACCGATACGCTCAACCTGCCGGTCGGCACTGTCGTCAATGACTCGTCCTTCGGCACATTCACGGTAACGACAGGTGGAACGTACAGTCTGTCGAGCGGAACGTTCACGCTGCCATCCGGCGGCACGATCACTTACTCGACCTTTGAAACAGGGACCGGATTTCCCTGCTTTGCCCGGAACACGCTTATTGAAACGGAAAGAGGTCCGGTTGAGGTTCAGCACCTGCGTGTGGGCGACACCGTGGTGACATCGGAAAACGGCAGGAAGGACATTCGTTGGATCGGACAGCGTGCGTTCAGCGCGCACGAACTTTCGGCCAACCCGAAACTGCGACCGGTGCGGATAACCGCAGGGGCGTTGGGCAACGGACTGCCCAGGAGAGACTTGCTGGTGTCGCGCCAGCATCGAATGCTTGTGAAGTCCAGAATCGTCGCCCGGATGTTCGGGGGTGGCGAGGCACTGTTGCCCGCCGTAAGGCTGACCGGCATGCCGGGAATCCAGATTGACGAAACCGTTTCCTCCGTCGAGTATTTTCATCTGCTGCTCGATTGCCACGAAATCATCATTGCGGAAGGTGCACCAACCGAGAGCCTTTTCACGGGGCCAGAGGCGCTCAAGTCGCTTGCTCCGGACGCCAGAGAAGAAGTTCTCACGATCTTCCCGGAGGCGGCCTTGTACGGGTATAATCCGCAACCGGCGCGCCACATACCGCGGTTGCGCGAACAGTCTCGCCTTGTCGCACGCCACGTACGCAACAAAGTCCAGTTGCTGAGCGATCAGGTCTGACTCCGGTCCCGACGTTTGCGCTGACCAACACGCGGCAAGAACCGACACAAGATGTCCGGCATCCCGGTGCGAACGCGTGCCGTTACATCTGTTGGCCCACGTCAGATCACGCGTGAGGCGGGGCAAAGGTGACACACCACGGCGGACGAATTCGCAACATACATGCAGCCGGTTCCGTTTTGGAAACAACATGATAAGGTCTCAGAATGCGCGGTGCCTGCACTTTGCCGTACGCCAACACATTACCGACGAGAACGCCTGATGACCTTCAAAAACAAATGCGCCTGCACCGCTCTGGCCCTGTCGCTTTGTCCCGCTGCCGCGTCGGCGCAGGACAACGGATGGGAGTTTTTCGGAAGCATTTATCTGTGGTCGACCTCTGTGGATATCGACTCGGCGACGCCTCTGGGATCGACGAGTGGTACGCTCAGTTTTTCCGATGCGCTGGAAAATCTCGAATTTGGTTTCATGGGGGCATTCGAAGCCAGGAAGGGCCGGTGGTCGCTGTTCACTGACCTCGTGTATACGGATCTTGCCTTTCGGGACACGGTCACAACGATACCCGGGTTCACCAATTCGCGTTTCGGCAACAAAATTACGATCTGGTCCGGTATCGCTGCATACCGGGTGCTGGAAGATGACGGGGTCGCGCTCGATCTGGGCGGTGGATTTCGATACATCAACATCGACAATGACCTGACCCTTCGAGGGGCCGGGCCATCGACAACATTCAGTGGCAGCGATGCCTCGACCGATGCTGTCGTTGCAGCAAGAGCAAACATACCGCTGGGCGATCGCACAAGCGCCACACTCTATCTCGACTACGGATATGCGAGCAGCACCTCCAATTCGTGGCAGGCCCTTGCCACGATCAACTATGATCTGAATGATCGCTGGATGCTGCGTGGTGGCTATCGTTATCTGGACTTCGAGCGCAATGTCGGCGCTACAAACAACGACTTTGCCTATTCCGGTATTCTCTTCGGAGCGACGTATCAGTTCTGACGTCACTGAAGGATCTGTCGCACATTCCACGCTCAAGACGTTTCGCCTTGGAGCCGGGACCTCGTTTCAGTCGAAACGCTTTACGGGTTTGGCACGTCAACGCGGATTGCTTCAGAGAATCCTTCAGTCAGCCCATGCCCGCGTGCATGTTCGGTTATGTCCCCGAGATCGTACAATGCCTCCAGCGAAAGATCGGAGTTCATTGCATCACGACGATAGAGATAGTCCGGCAGATAGCCGTTCACGATGAGGCGCCAGTCAAACGGCAGATCCGCGCCGACGGCTTTCGCCATTTGGAGAACGGTCATCGAACAGTTCGAGAAAACCGAGTTGAAGAAGCGCGGACGTTCCGTCAGACGATTGGCCTGCCTCACATATTCCTCCAGAAACCGGCGCGCGGCGTCTGGCTCTACATCAAGTCGAAACATGTATACATCTGCTTTCTGAATATTGGATCGCAGACCCACCACATCCTTTTCTTCGCTTGCAACTATGGCGATTGGATTGGATTTGAAGAAATCTCCGACAGGCGAAAACTCTCCTCCGACAGACCGGCGAACCTCGACCGACCACGCCAGGTAACGTCCGTCAGCAAATCCGAAACTGGTCATGAGATGTGCCATCGTCGGGCCACCCCAATAGGACATGTACAGATCAACGGTCTCGATCGACCCAAGGTCATATCTCTCCGTCGTCCAGACTTCTGTAAAGTCGCTGTCCGATCTCCATTCAAAATCGCGCACATTGCGCAGTGTCAGCGTGTCTGCTTCGATCGTGCCGCTTACCTGTCTCGTCAGTTCCGGTGACCAGTCCCCGTCCACAGGCGGAACAAGAGAGGCCCAGAAGACTGCCAGAGCGCCAAAAGCAACGCCGAACGTCAAAAGCCAGCGCCGCGTCGCAAGATTCAGCAGCGCTGCCAGTGCCGCCAAACCGAGAAATGCGAAAACTCCGGCAGACAGCAGCCTGACGACAGTTGGTCCGGGCATCTGGAACCAAAGGGCCAAAGAGCCCCACACCGTCAGAAAAGCGAGGACACAAAGAAGCAGACCAGTCGCAATAAGTCTCAGTCCCCGCACCATGGAGAATTTCCCGTTCGGCCTCTCCGTACAACCCTTTCCCTGTTGTTCTGTTTTGGCAAGCGCTTCCCGTCAGGCCAGGCCAAAACGGAAGATCCCAGGAGTTCGGGACAATCGCCCCGGGATTGGGGGACAGATGCCATTGAGTGCTTTGGTGATCCGCGACGCGCACTCGCTCGCCTTGAGTGGCGCACGTTCCAAAGCGTTCACCGGATGCGTGTGCCGTCCAATGTCATGCCTTGTGTCGATGCCCTGCTAAAGGGCATCCGTCGGTGCAAGAGACTGTTCCGTTTGGTCAAGGAACGTGAGTGCCAGACCATCAGGCTGTTCCTTGCCCGCGTTGTAGAACGGTTTTATTCGCAGAAGAGCGCTGGACCCATTTCTCAGACGTACCTGATGTTCTGTCTCTTCTTCAGCGGTCTCAAGTTCTGACAAAAGCCGAGCGTGGTCTTTCTCTGTCAGGCTGCTTGCGAAACTTGCCAATTGCCGACCGATATCTGACGGCTTGAGGTCGATGTACCGACGGATCGCAGGATTGAACCGACGAATGCAACGCTGCTCGTCAAGAAAAACGATCGCAAAGTCCGCAACATTGAGCAGGTTTTCGATGTCCGCATTCGCAGTTTCCAACTGTGCGATCTTGTCTGCATTTTCGGCGTTCACGGTATGCAATTCTTCGTTGATGCTTTGCATTTCCTCGTTGTTGGACTGCAACTCTTCGTTCGAAACGGTCAATTCCTCATTGGCCGCCTGAAGTTCTTCGTTGGATACGCCCAGGTCTTCGGTTGTCACCGTAAGCATGGCCTGAAGAGATTCGATTTCCGCTTCCAGCTTTGCCACTCTGGCAAGGTCCGCCTGTTCGGTCTTGGTTCGGTTCACGTCTTCCGCGGAGGGCATCCTTTGCACGTCTGATTTGCGAAACATCAGTGAATACGCCACGGGTTGCGCATCCCACTCCACCCGCCGGCAAAACACATCCACCAGCTCGATACGGTCCTCAAAAGCGCATTTCGTGGCAAGGGCCTCGGCATAACCTTCTGTGTCGGCGCGTCGCGTGAGAATCGAGACGGTGCTTTTCAGCCGGTCGTGCACCAAATCGAACGCATTGGCAGAGAACGCCTGATCCGGAAGATGAACAAAGCTGCGGTAATGACCCATTGTCTCTAGTATGTTGCCCGCCTCATCAAGGATCAGGATGCACCCTTTGATGTCGCCGAGCGTCGCTTCGAGGATCGGGCCAAGTGCGACGCTTGTGGCGCGTTGTGTTTCGCGGGTCGCAAGACGTCGCATCCGAGGTGCGGGAAAATTCACACTGCGCACGGTATCTGCACTGCGGACATGCCCGCTCTCGACCGGGCGTTTGTTGCTGTAAATCCTCGACGAGATGTCTTCTGTCTGGAACTTGGAAAACTGATGCGTGACCGTCTCGGCCGCACCAAGAAAGAGAAACCCATTGTCCCGCAGGGAAAACGAAAACAGAGACAGAACTCTTTTCTGCATTTCGGGGCTGAAATAGATCAGAAGGTTCCTGCAGATCACCAGATCCGTGTTGATGTAAGGAGGTTCCTGCAAGACGTTATGGGTGTTGAATATGATCCGGTTGCGGATCGTGTTCCGGATCTTGAACGTCCCTCCGTGAACGCTCAGATATCCTTCGGACCTGTAGTCGCGGGGAATTTCCTCGATGACGGACTCGGGGTAAACTCCGTCTTTTGCGGCTCTGATCGCAACTTCATTTACATCACTTGCGAAAATTCTGAACTCTCGCGAAATGCCGTGATCGCTGCAGTATTTTTCGAGCAACATTGCGATTGTGTAGGCTTCTTCGCCCGTCGAACACCCCACAGACCAAACCTTGACGGGTTCCTGTGGGTCGCCTTCACTGAAGAGTTTCGCCAGCACGGTCCTGGACAGGTTCATCCAGGCGGGCAAGTCGCGGAAAAAGTTCGTGACACCCACGAGAAACTCGCGATGCAAAATCCCCAGTTCCTTAGGGTTGTCTTCGACAAATCGCGCGTAGTCCGCAACCGAACAGCACTGATTGAGTGCAACGCGTCGTGCGATACGACGGCGCAAGGTGGGTTTCTTGTATTGTGTAAAGTCTATGGACGCCGTGCGACTGATGCGGCTGACCAGATCACTGAACTCTGGTTCAGACTCTCGAAACAGTTCTTCGATGTCGAACAAGCCGTCGTCGCGCAAGTCTATGTAGCGGCGTATCTCGGAAACCATCGCATCTGGTGGCGCGATAAGATCGACGAGATTGGTTTCGATCGCCGCTGTGGGCATACCATCGAAGATCGCGGTTTCAGGCTCTTGCACCATCACAAAGCCATCCCGGTCCTTGACCGCACGCAAGCCGCGACTGCCATCTGTTCCGGTGCCTGACAACACGATCGCGATGGCCCTGTTTCCGACCGCTTCAGCCAGCGAAGCAAAGAAAACATCAATTGGCAGGTTGAGTTGCGGTCTCGGTCGCTGAGAGACCAGCGAAAACCTCAGACCCGGCGCAACGGATACGGTGCCGTCCGTGATCGCAGGTTGCGTGTCCTGATCGGTGCCCTGGATCACGACATTTGTGCGTGGCGGCGTGAGGTAGATGTGCCTCGCCGCAAGAGGCATGTCATCGGTGATCTCCTTGACGGTGAGACCGGTTTCACGCGCCAGGATTTCCGTCATGAGAGACTTATGATCGGGCGAGATGTGTTGGATGATGACGAACGAATGGCCGAATCCATCACCCGCCTGGGCGATAAGCTGCTTTATTGCATCAAGGCCCCCCGCAGATGCGCCGACCCCAATAATGTAGAAACTTGGATCTACGGTCCCCAGCGAACGCCGAACATCTACATCCCGCAGGCTTGGCGAGACAGGCGTCGTCTGACATTCCACGGTTTCAGTCATTTTTCCCTGCCACGCTGGAAACCCCTCCTTGTCGCGCGCCCGATTAGTCTTTGAGACACAACCTTTGGAAATTTTTATATATGAATATTCTACCTTATGGCGAGTTATAGCTTTACTATATGTTAAACTTCAAGTTTTATTCGGATTTTCAGGAACACTGCAGAAAGCGCGACGACATGTCCGACCGTGTTGAATCAGGCCCGACTGGTCATGACAATTTTCCCTATCTTTCCATATGGTTCGCCCGGACAGTGACCGATGAATACGTGGGGGATTGGACTCTTAACAGAATATCCGTTTCCACCGAAAGCTTTCATCATGACGTGAGGTTCACGGATGATCGCCTGGCCCGCTGTTCCCTGGGACGTGAATTTGGGGCTGTGATCGACAATTATCTGCCTCGGTCAACCGGTGCCCTTGTGTTCACGGCCAATGATTTTCTTCTTGAGTTCCCGGCGGCGATTCTCAGGGGATTGCGGGTGACCGCGCAAGAGGTCAGAAACGGCGTTCAGCGCGTTCTGCTAACGTTCCGTCACTTTCTGGGCTCTGTAAGCGCCCTGTTCAGACCCGGAAGAGCGCCCAGCGTCCTGAAGGAAGCTGCATGCACTCTTTCCACACGAACGATCAACGACATCATTCTTCCGGCACTGTCACTCGCCGTGGCAGAGCCAAAGGCAGCAGCAAGACATCACGACTCGGCGCAGGAACAGCTGCAGGCCGTCTGGGAACGGCTTTCGAGCAAACAGGTAGAGCTTGCGTTCTATTGTGATCTGATTTCCCGCTTCGTGTCGTCGCAGGACAGCGTCAAGTCCGCAGACACGGTCCCGCTGGAAGCGGTCGACTCGGTCCATGTTCGCAACCTCAGTCACCCCGACACTGTGGATATCTAAAGCCTTTCACCTTTAACCTGAGGCATCAGATGAAGGCGAAAGGCGCGCAGCATGTGAAAGATCCACTGCGTTGAGCGACACTCTGTGAGTCAGGTTTATCGCGAAACGCTTTAGATCAGTGAGCCTGCACCAGGGCGTTCCAGGCCGGAAGGCCTGATCAACACGCCGGATGTGATGAACCCAAAGATCACGGCCTGGACAAGCGCGCGTCGCCAAGGGTGCGCGGACCGGGCACAAAAAGAAAGGGGCCGCCAGCGCAGCCCCTGTTCTATGTGAATTTCGAGATGACTATCCGCCAAAGTCGTCCAGCATGATGTCTTCGCGGTCGACCCCCAACTCCACAAGCATGTTGATGACCGACTGGTTCATGATCGGAGGCCCGCACATGTAGTACTCGCAGTCTTCCGGTGCAGGATGGCTCTTGAGGTACTCGTCATAGAGAACATTGTGGATAAAGCCAGTGTAGCCTTCCCAGTCATCTTCCGGCAACGCGTCGGACAAGGCCACATGCCACGTGAAGTTCGGAAACTTGGCTGCAAGTTCGTCGAAATCCTCAACAAAGAACATCTCGCGCTTGGAGCGCGCCCCGTACCAGAACGTGATTTTCCTGTCGGTGTTTTCGAGGCGCTTGAGCTGATCGAAAATATGGCTGCGCATAGGCGCCATGCCGGCGCCGCCGCCGATAAAGACCATTTCCTTTTCCGTTTCGCGCGCAAAGAATTCTCCGAACGGGCCAGAGATGGTGACCTTGTCACCTGGCTTCAGGTTGAAGATGTAGGATGACATCTTGCCCGGAGGAATGCCGTCGCTGCCCGGAGGCGGAGACGCGATCCGCACATTCAACATGATCAGGCCCTTTTCATCCGGGTAATTGGCCATCGAATAGGCACGTTCGATCGGTTCGTCGACGTCCGACACGTATTGCCAGAGGTTGAACTTGTCCCAATCCTCTCGGTACTCATCTTCCACATCGAACTCTGTGTACTGAACGCGATGTGCCGGGGCCTCGATCTGGATGTACCCGCCTGCGCGAAAGTTCACGTCTTCGCCTTCCGGCAGCTCCAGAACGAGATTCTTGATGAAAGTCGCAACGTTTTCATTGGAGCGGACCGTGCATTCCCATTTCTTGACGCCGAACACCTCTTCGGGAACTTCAATGTCCATGTCCTGCTTGACCGCGACCTGACAGGACAGGCGATCACCACACGACGCTTCGCGCTTGGTTATGTGGCTTTCTTCCGTGGGAAGGATCGAACCACCACCAGAGTGGATTTTCACGCGGCACTGGGCGCAGGTCCCTCCCCCGCCACAGGCTGACGGCACAAAGAGCTTCTGTTCCGCCAACGTCTGAAGCAACTTGCCGCCCGCCGGCACCGAGACAGTCTTTTCTCCGTTGATGGTGATGTTCACATTCCCCGACGAGACCAGCCGCGAGCGCGCCGCGAGGATGATCGTGACCAGAGCAAGCACGATCAAAGTGAAGAGCAGGATACCCAAACTAAAGGTGGCCATTGATATGCCTCCGTCAGAGTTTTACGCCGCTGAACGACATGAAAGCCATCGCCATCAGGCCGGCCGTTATGAATGTGATTCCCAGACCCTGAAGGCCGTCCGGAATATCAGAGTATTTAAGTTTCTCGCGCACACCCGCCATCGCCGTGATGGCCAGTGCCCAGCCAAACCCCGAAGAGAGACCGTAGGTTACCGACTCGGCAAAGTTGTAATCCCGCTCCACCATAAACAGCGATCCGCCCAGGATCGCGCAGTTCACCGTGATCAGCGGAAGGAAAACACCAAGCGCGTTGTAAAGCGGCGGGAAATACTTATCGAGAACCATCTCCAGGATCTGCACCAGAGCAGCAATGACACCGATATAAGAGATCAGACCCAGAAATGTGAGGTCTACATCCGGAAATCCCGCCCAGGACAGGGCCCCGGGCGCCAGAAGGTATGTCAGAATCAGATTGTTGGCGGGAACCGTGATCGCCTGCACGATCATGACCGAAATCCCCAGGCCTATCGCCGTCGATATCTTCTTCGACACCGCGATAAACGTGCACATCCCCAGAAAGAAGGAAAGCGCAAGGTTTTCTACAAAGATCGCCTTAACGGCCAGAGAGATCAGCTGTTCCATCAGTGCTGCTCCACCGTCTGTATCTTGAACTCGCGTTCCTCCACCTGGTCCGGTTTCCATGTGCGGAAGGCCCAGATGATCAGTCCGATGATGAAGAACGCAGATGGTGGCAGCAGAAGCATGCCATTGGGTACATACCATCCGCCATTATTAACGGTCTGCAGGATCGTGACCCCGAACAGGCTGCCCGACCCGAAGAGTTCACGAATGACGCCGACCAACATAAGGATCAGGCCGTAGCCCATCCCATTGCCCACCCCGTCAATGAAAGATGCAACAGGCGGATTCTTCATTGCAAAGGCTTCCGCGCGCCCCATGACGATGCAGTTCGTGATGATCAGTCCGACAAAGACCGAAAGCGTTTTCGAAATCTCAAAGGCGTAGGCCCGCAGGATCTGATCCACCAGGATCACGAGTGACGCGATGATCACCATCTGCACGATGATGCGGATGGATCCCGGTATGTGATTGCGCAGCATCGAGATGAACATCGACGAAAAGCCCGTCACAAAGATCACCGCGAGCGCCATGACGAACGCCACTTTCAGCGAAGACGTCACCGCAAGCGCAGAACATATCCCGAGAACCTGAAGCGTGATCGGATTGTTGTCGACCAGGGGATCGACCAGCATTTGCTTGCGCGTCTGTGCCATCAGATTGCTCCTGCTTGCAGGTTTTCAAGGAAAGGCGCATAGCCCTCCTTGCCCAGCCAGAACCGGACAAGGTTATCAACACCATTCGACGTCAGCGTCGCACCGGCCAGTGCGTCAACATGGTACTCCACACCTGCCGGAGGCGGCGATTTTGACACCGTGATCTGAATGCCGTCGTCATTGGCCACTTTCTTGCCGCTCCACAATGCCTTCCAGCGTGGATTGTCGACCTCGGCGCCCAAGCCGGGTGTCTCGGCATGCTCGTAAAACTGAAGTCCGAATATATCGTTGCCGTTCGATTCCAGAGCAATAAACCCATACAGCGTCGACCAGAGCCCATATCCGTGCAGGGGAAGAATCACTTTGTCGATTGACCCGTCTTCCTGGCGCAGCAGGTAGATGGTGACGTAGTTCGACTGGCGGCCGATTCCGGCAGGGTCGTCATCCAGCTCACGCGACAAATCCGGGTCATCTGCGGCAGCCCGATCATCGAAGGCCGTCGCATCGAAATCCGGAGCAAACTGACCGGTGGCCAGATCCAGAACGTGCGGTTCGAACGCGCTGAACGCCTCGCCGATATCCTCCCCCGGTTCGTACACGCCAGCGACCTGAAGAATATTGATCTGCTTGTCCTTGGCCTTGTTGACTTCCTGAATCGGCCGCAGCGACACGGCGAATGCCGACACAACCATCGACGCCACGAGGCAGAGTGTCACCGCCACAAAGACGGTCTTTGGCACAGAGTCGGTTGGCAATGCCAGAAAGCGGCCGATCAGGCCTTTCGGAGCATCCGCATTGGTCATCTCGTCAGACATTTACGTCACCCCTGAGCATACCGTTTTGCACGTCTCTTGATGTTGGCCTGCACCACAAAGTGGTCGATCAAGGGTGCAAATACATTTCCGAACAGGATTGCCAGCATCATACCTTCAGGAAAGGCCGGATTGATCACACGTATCATCACAACCATGAAGCCGATCAGCGCACCGTATATATAGCGTCCCACATTGGTATGTGAGGCCGATACCGGTTCCGTCACCATAAAGGCCAGTCCGAACGCATATCCGCCGACGACAAGGTGCCAGTACCACGGCATTGCGAACATCGGATTGGTATCGGACCCGATCAGATTCAGCAGGAGCGAGAAGCCGATCATGCCGCCCAGGCACCCGACCACCAGACGCCAGTTGGCAATGCGCGTGACCAGAAGGAATGCAAGACCGATCAAAGCGGCCAGCGTGGATGTTTCCCCGAGGCTGCCCTGCACCGTCCCCAGGAATGCATCCATCCAGGTCACCCCGTGGGCCGCCAGTTGCTGATAGCCGTCCGCCGCCGAAACAGCCAGGGCTGTCGCACCGGAAAACCCATCCACGGGCGTCCAGATCGTATCGCCCGACATCTGCGCCGGATACGCGAAATAGAGAAATGCACGCCCCGTCAATGCGGGATTGAGAAAGTTCTTTCCGGTCCCGCCGAACACTTCCTTCCCGATGACAACACCAAAGATAATGCCCAGAGCCACCTGCCACAGCGGAACGCTCGGCGGCAGGATCAGCGCGTAGAGCATCGACGTGACGAGAAAGCCCTCATTCACTTCGTGTTTCCGCACCGTCGCGAAAATCACCTCGAAAATTCCGCCGGCAACGAGCGTCGTGATGTAGATCGGCAGGAAGTAGAGCAACCCGTGCGCCATGTTGCCGAGTATGCTGCCGGGGTTAAAGCCTATCCCGAGAAAGGAGATAACCGCGGCACGCCAGCCCGAGGGGCCGTGGATTTCGATCGCCTGATTGACCTGAAGACCGGTGTTGTAAAGCGCCATCAGGATGCAGGGCGTCGTCGCCAGCACCACGTAGGTCATGATGCGCTTCATATCTATATAGGATCGCGCGTGCGGCGCGGCCGTCGTCACTGTTTTCGGTGTATAGAGAAAACTCTCTACCATTTCGTACAGCGGGAAATAGCGCTCGTACTTTCCGCCTTTCTCGAAATACGGTTCGATCCGGTCGAAGTAGCTGCGGAGACCCATGGCTATCCCTCCTTCTCGATTTTTGCCAGGCAATCGCGAAGCGCCATGCCGTATTCGTACTTGGCCGGGCAGGCAAAGCTGCACAATCCAAGATCTTCTTCGTCCAGTTCGAGCGCGCCAAGCGCCTGAGCGGTGTCGGTGTCCATCACAATGAGCGAACGCAAAAGTTGGGTCGGCAGGAAATCCTGCGGCATGAGCTTCTCGAATGTGCCGATCGGGACCATCGCCCGCCGGCCGCCATTCAGATTGCTGGTCAGCGCATAAAGCTTTTTCGAAAACGCCGAACCCAGCACGGGCTGAAACGCATACTTGCTGCTCATCGGACGGATCCAGCCGAGAGTGATCTGGGTCTTGTCCTCTTCTATCACCGTGATCTGGCGGGCGTACCGGCCCAGATACGCGCTTGGCCCCTCGCCCATCACACCACTGAGGATCGAACCGGAAATCATGCGCGCCGGCACGTTGCCCGTGATCTCATCTCGCAAAAGCTCGACCATGGATGCGCCAGAAACGGTGCGCACCAGACGCGGTGACCTGCACAGCGGACCCGACAGCGCGATCACGCGCTCGGCGTCAAGTTTGCCGGTCAGCATCAGGCGACCAATGGCAATGACATCCTGATACCAGATCGTCCAGACCGCCTGCTCGGCGGTGGGCGGTGTCAGAAAATGCATGTGGGTCCCGGGCAGACCGGCGGGATGCGGTCCGGAAAACCCGGCCGAAACCACGCCCTCGACATTTTCTCCGGGAATGTCCGCGTCGGGCGCATGGCAAAGATAGGTTTTACCGCCTCCGAGGCGCGCAACAGCTTTCAGTCCCTCGACAAATGCTTCTCTGGCTTCGCCAATGATCACCGCAGGATCCGCCGTGAGCGGCTCGGTGTCCATCGCCGTGACATAAATGGCCAGCGGCCGGCTTTCGGGATCCGGAACCTTGGAATAAGGCCGCGTGCGAAACGACGTCCAGAGACCAGAGGCGCACAGCCGTGCGACCAGCCCATCTTCTGTGCTGATGTCGCCGGTGTCAGAAAAATCGACAGGATCCGCGGCTGCCGGATCAATCTCTATCTCGACGCTGACAAGAGCCCGGCGATATCCGCGATTTATGGCTTTCACACGCCCGGATACAGGCGAAGTGACAAAAACCGTCGGAGTGTCCTTGTGCGCCAAAACCAAGGCACCCGCGCCAACGACATCGCCTTCCTGAACCTGAAGTCTTGGCTTTAGCCCCACATAGTCCGAACCGAGAACGGCGACGGTATCGACCCTGGGGCCGTCCTGAATTTCCTGAACTGGGATACCCTCGACTGGTACGTTCAGGCCTTTGCTAAGTCGATGTTGCAACAACCGGCTTTATCCTGCTTATGAACCTGATGAGCACGGCAAACTGCCGCTGCATCTCCAAGCCTATTCCCGTTAGCGCGACTATGAAGAAATTCAAGTGGATTATCAACCGAACCACTCCGGCTTTCTGGCTTTCAGGGCGATCCGTCACACCCGCGAAAGTTTGCCCCGCTCTCCGTTTGCCGGTAACAGAATTCAACCCCGCCCGACAAGACTGAATCAGAGTGGTCACATGCCGCGTATTTTAGTTGTTATCGCCGCTTTCGTTCTCTCGGGCTGCTGGTCTCAGACCACCAGGATCGAGTTGCAGGGCGAAACCATGGGAACGACCTTCAGCATCGTCGCGATAGACCGCACCGGTGCTATGGACCCTGCTGCGGTCCGAACGGCGGTCGAGCTCACGCTTAAAGAGGTCAACGCGGCGATGTCCAACTGGGATCCGGAATCAGAGGTGTCCCGTTTCAATGACAGCGGCACGCATCCGGTTGCGATCTCGCCGGAACTCGCTGAGATCATGCAGACAGCCAACGCGGTGCATGTCGCAAGTCAGGGTGCGTTCGACGTGACGCTTGGGCCGCTGATCGCGCTCTGGGGGTTTGGTCATGACACTCCGGATGGCCGGGTTCCGGACCTCGAAGACATAAAGCAGGCGCAGTCGATCATCGGTCAGTCAGATGTTCTGAAGCTGACGCGCATGCCTGACACTCTGCAAAAATCTGATGAGAGGGTCAGCGTTCACCTGGCGGCGATTGCGAAAGGATACGGAATAGACCGGATCGCCGGCACGCTTCAGGATCTGGGCCTGCGGGACTACATGGTTGAGATCGGGGGCGATCTTGTCACCGCCGGCCTGAACGACCGGGACACGTTCTGGCGCATCGGAATCGAACGCCCCGATCCGACGGACAAACGCGTCGAGGACGTCATCCCGATCAGCGATCAGGGCATGGCAACGTCAGGTGACTACCGAAACTACTTTGAGCAGGACGGCGTCAGATACGCCCACATTCTGGATGCAACAACGGGCCACCCCATAACACATACAACAGCATCGGTGACCGTTCTTGCCGACAGCGCCATGCTGGCAGACGCCTGGGCGACGGCTCTTCTTGCGCTTGGGGCAGAGCGTGGACTGCCTGTCGCAGAAAAAAACAACCTCGCTGTCTTCTTTATTGTTCGCGACACACGTATATTGGAGACGTCGTTTTCAACGATCGCCAGTTCGCGCTTCGAAGAGGTGCTGGCCAGGGAACGGGAGTGAAAACCGTGTCGACTTTTGTTTTCGCGTTCGGGTTGCTGCTGCTCATCATGCTCGGGATGGCGCTTGGCGTTATCTTCATGGGCAAGCGGATAAAGGGCAGTTGCGGCGGCCTGAATGCCATTTCGGGCGCCGACAAATGTGTTGTCTGCTCCAAGGAAATCGATCCGGACAGCCCGTTACGCGACCGTCTTCAGTGCCCGCGCGCCAGACAGATGGCTGAGCGTATGGCGCAAGACTGACTGAATCCTGCGCCCGTCCCTACCCTCACCTTCTCGCAGTGTCTTCCTGCACGCCTGTGATTCGCTGCGGGCTGGATGCTCTGTCGCACGCGGACGGTCCTGCGCGCCGCGGCACAAAGCATCGCGCCGGTTGAAACATGCGCCGTTTTTCCGCCAGCGCGGACCGGGTTTTGCCTGACATCACACAAGTCTGCACGAAAGCGGCGCGTCTTGCGCAGCAAACGGCACGACGGACGAATCACGCGCAACATTTCCGCGGTCCGCAAGCGTTTCGCGAAACGCTTCGACTGCCGGACGGCAGGTCCGCGGCCCAGGCTTACCCAGGACGAACAGGCAGAAAACCAAGTGTCAGAAGGCACAATGCCGCTGTCAGCCCCGTCAGCCAAAGCTGCCATCGCGGACCCTCAGACTTCCAGACTTTCCGGTATCTGTGGCCGGCAAGACAGGCGAGCAGAAAAATTGTGGTCGCGACAACCGGGGTCAGAAAAAATCCCTGTTCGATGACAACGGTTCCCTCTGTGGCATTTTTGTGTGTAGTCTCAATGACACAGCGAAGGTCGAAGATTCAACAGGGAGCCTTAGCAAATGCCCACGTCCTACCAACCGCCCATGCGTGGCGACGCTCAGAAGAAAACGGTCAGCCAGTCCGCATCCAGCAATATGGCCGGTGACTCAGGTACCGTGAAACGCCTGCTGGCGAACAAGGATGGCAAGGTGTTTTCGATCGGTCCTGAAGACACTCTGGGACGCGCGGTGGAAGAACTGCGCGATCGTCGAATCGGCGCGCTGATGGTCACCGACGCGGCCGGGGATCTCCAAGGTATTCTGTCAGAGCGCGATATCGTGCGCAAACTGGCGGAAACGCCTGGCAAAACGCTGCCGCAGCGCGTCGCAGAGGTGATGACCGAGAAAGTTGAGGTCTGCACACCCGACGAAACGCTTGTGTCCGTGCTGCGCCGCATGACGGCAGGCCGCTTTCGCCATATGCCGGTGGTAGAGCAGGATCGTCTCGTCGGCCTTGTCACCATCGGCGATGTGGTGAATTTCCGCCTTCAGGAACTCGAACACGAAGCCTTGCAGCTAAAGCAGCTTATCGTGGGCTGACCCACCAGCAGCGGCGGCTCATTGGTTTCGCGCGCGCCTTGCGCGACGAATTTCGCTCGTGCCTTGGCCGCAGGAGCATGATACGACATCGCTCTGCCGAGCGAGGAGACGCCCATGGCCAATCATCTCCATGTTGCGGATCTGCCTGATGGGGTGGATCTTGGACCGATTGTCGCGATTGATTGCGAAACCATGGGGCTTGTTCCCTATCGCGACCGTTTGTGCGTCGTGCAGTTGTCCGGCGGAGATGGAGATGCCCATCTGGTTCAGATTCTTCAGGATCAGACAGACGCGCCGAATCTCGTTGCGATGCTGTCCGATCCTAAAGTGCTGAAACTGTTTCATTTCGGACGGTTCGACATCGCAGTGCTTTTGCACAGATTCGGTGTTCTGACTGCGCCGGTGTACTGCACGAAAATCGCAAGCAAGCTGGTACGGACATACACCGACCGTCACGGACTCAAGTTCCTGCTTCAGGACTGCGCCGGAATAGACATTTCGAAACAGCAACAATCTTCTGATTGGGGCGCATCGGAACTCAGTGACGCCCAGATCGAATACGCCGCTTCCGATGTGCTTTACCTTCACAAGCTCAAGTCTGAACTTGATGCCAGATTGTCGCGTGAAAACCGTGTGGAGCTGGCGAAGGCTGCCTTTGACTTCCTGCCGATGCGCGCAAAGCTCGACCTGGCCGGCTGGTTCGAGCAGGACATCTTTGCGCACTGACATGGCCCGGATCGACAACTTTCATTCGCGCCTCGTGGCCTGGATGAAAATCATCCTGCCGCTGACCGCGCTTGGTCTTTTGTCGACCCTGTTCCTGATCTCGCAAACAATCGACCCGACACAATCTCTTCCGGCGGCAACGATAGATCTGGCATCCCGAGCCCAGGGCCAGGGCGCCACCAACGCCTCATTCGCGGGCGTCACGGGACGGGGTGACGAGTTGCGGATCACAGCCGCCACGGCACGTCCGACGCCGGGAAATCCGCGCCTGATCCATGCGCTTGACGTCGTGGCGGAGATCCAGCTGATCTCTGGCGCGGTTGTCGACATCGTGTCCGACAGCGGCGACGTGCATCAGGGGGACCTCACCGCCGTTCTGGAAGGCGATGTGCGTCTGATGTCGACCACGGGCTATGATGTCCGCACGGCCCGGCTTGATGCGCGGCTTGACCGGCTGTTTGCAGAGACGCCGGGCGCGGTGACAGCGACCGGACCCGCCGGCGACCTGGTGGCCGGTCGCATGGTGCTGTCCGAGAACCCGGATACGGGTGCCGCACATTTGCATTTCACGAACGGAGTCAAATTGATATACACCCCGCAACCATCAGAGGACGATTGATGTGGTGCGGTTCGTCTTTTCTGCCATCTTGCTGATCACACCTTTCGCATTCACCGCGCCTGCATATGCGCAGGGTGCGCAGGTCGCGTTCGGAAACACCGCGCAGGACAGCACGCTCCCCGTCGAAGTCACGGCCGACAATCTGGACGTGAACCAGGACGACGGCACAGCGCTTTTCACCGGAAATGTTCTGATCGGACAGGGCGAGATGCGACTGTCCGCCCCCAGGGTTCTAGTTGTCTACAAACAAGATCAATCGGGCATCGAAGTTCTGCAGGCGACAGGCGGTGTGACACTGGTCAGCGGCGCGGATGCCGCAGAGGCGCAACAGGCCGATTACAACATCGACAGCGGGCTGATCGAAATGGTAGGCGACGTTCTTTTGGTACAGGGCGTCAATGCGCTGACGGGGGACCGGATGTTCGTGGATACGCGTGCAGGCACGGCCCGCGTGACCGGACGGGTCAAGACAATTCTGCAACCGCAAGGGGGCCAGTGATCCATGGCTGAGCCCTCGCTGCGTATCGCGCATGAAAACACCGGCCTTTCCGTCGAAAACCTGCGCAAGAGTTACAAGAAGCGGGTGGTGATCCGCGACGTGTCCCTTACGCTTCAGCAGGGAGAAGTCGTGGCGCTTCTGGGTCCCAACGGATCTGGAAAGACAACGACGTTTTACGCGATTGCGGGGTTGATCACGCCCGAGGGTGGGCATGTCCTGCTGGACGGGCGCGACATTACGATGCTGCCCATGTACCGCCGCGCAAAGCTTGGCGTGGGTTATCTCCCGCAAGAGATGTCAATTTTTCGCGGCATGTCGGTCGAAGACAATATTCTCGCCATTCTCGATATCTCCAATCCGGATCGCCACAAAAAGAGGGAGCGGCTTGAGGAATTGCTGTCGGAGTTCTCGATAGAGCATCTGCGCCGCGCGCCTGCCCTGGCCCTCTCAGGTGGCGAAAGACGGCGCGTCGAGATCGCCCGTTGTCTGGCCGCCCAACCCCGGTATCTTCTCCTTGACGAACCGTTTGCCGGCGTCGATCCGATCTCGGTGGGCGATATTCGCCACCTTGTCGGTGATCTCAAGAAACGTGGAATCGGCGTCCTGATCACCGACCACAACGTCCGCGAAACGCTGGAGATTGTGGATCGCGCCTACATTCTGCACGATGGCAAGGTTCTCATGTCGGGAACACCCGAAGAGGTTGTGGCAAATTCCAACGTCCGGCGCGTCTATCTCGGCGAAAACTTTCGTATCACCTGATGCGCGTGAAGACAGTGCAAACGTCATTGACAAGTCCACGCATACGCGCGTCAACTGAGGCAATGACGGTTGATGCCCTCGCGAAGCTTCGCCCATCCGGCCCCGGTGTTCAGAGACCGGAAAGCTGCTGGCATCATCTTTTGTGTTTCTTAAAGAGCTAAAGATTTAACGGGCCGACAGCCCGATCGACGCTCTCATGCAAGCTGGAGGAGCATATGCGCTATCAGATCACCGGAAAACAGATTGATGTTGGCAATGCGCTCCAGACTCATGTGCAAAATGAACTCAACGATGTAATTGAGAAGTATGCCGAGCGTCCGACGGATGCCAATATCGTGTTTTCCAAAAGCGCAAGCGAGTTTGTCTGCGAAACCACGGTCCATCTGTCAACGGGCCTTACGGCACAGGCCAAGGCGCATGCGCACGAGATCTATGCCGCGTTCGACCAGTGTTGCGAAAAAATGGAAAAACAGCTGCGTCGCTACAAGCGCAGGTTGAAAGATCATCATAGGCAGCGTGCAGAACCTGTTGAATTGTCGCTGGCTTCCGCGTATATCCTTGCTTCGGACACGGTGTCCGAAGACAGTGAACCTGACAGCTTACAACCGATAATTGTAGCGGAAATGGAAACAAATATCCCGTCTTTGTCCGTTGGAGAGGCAGTCATGCAGATGGAACTGGCCGGCGCGCCGGTGCTTGTGTTTCGGAACGAAGGCAAGAACGGGTTGAACGTGGTCTATCGTCGCGACGACGGAAATATCGGGTGGATCGACCCCTAGCCGGGTCAGTACAAACGTCACAAACGTCCATTACTTTGCCGTCCGGACCAACCGGAGACGGCCACCGCATGGGGAGCAGGCCCAAATGCAGTTTTCTGAAATTCTCAAACCCGAAGCGATTCGTGTTCTGAGTGGGGTGTCCAGCAAAAAACGCCTGATGCATGAACTGGGCGCGACGGCGGAATCAATTTACGGAATTGATCCGGCACACGCGGTCGAGGCGCTGATCGACCGTGAATCCCTTGGACCGACAGGCGTTGGCAACGGCGTCGCATTGCCGCACGCCCGAATGGACGGGGTGGATACGGTCGTGGGAGTCATGGTGCTGTTGCAGTCACCGCTTGATTTCACATCGGTCGATCGGCAGCCGGTTGATCTGATCTTTGCCTTGTTCGCACCGCTCGATGCCGGCGTGGAACATCTGAAGGCCCTGGCACTGGTCTCGCGCACGCTGCGCGACGGATCGGTTTGCGGAAAGCTGCGCGCAAATGACAATCCCGCGACGCTCTATGCGATACTGACAGAGGCGCAATCGGTTCAGGCGGCCTGATCGGACGCCCCTGACCAGGAGCCGAAGCCGAACATCATGTAGTCGCGCTGATAGATGTCTGCGACACGGCGTTCCAAATCCGCATCATAGATCGCAGACAGCGAAACCGGCCCGGTGGCCGGGTCGGAACCGGGGTGCGGCGGTGCCTTGTAGCCCTGATTCCGGGCCAGTTCGGGTAGTGCCTCGATCATCTCTTCTTCGCGCAAAACTTGATCCGGCACGCCAAAGTTCGCCATACCTTGAAGCACCGCAGCCTGCGTCGCCCAATGCGCGTCAACGCGGATATTCGTTTGACCGGTTAGGTTCTGCTTCAGGAAATCCAGAAATCCCAAAAAGGCCATGCGATGCGAATCCGGGCCATATTGCTCATCTACACGCCCCGGCAACGGAACCTTGAAGGCGGTCCGCAGCGTCTTTCGAATCTCGGCAAAGCTGCCGGGTCCGGTGTTCAGGATCTTGTCACAGAATGCCGCATGCGCCCTTGCAACGGGATGACGCAAAACAGTGAAACTGCGATGTCCGATTTTTCGCCTCTTCCATTGTCGCAGAGCCTTCTGATTACGCGGCGAAGCCAGCTGAGTCACATCCACGCCGTCAAGCTCGGCCAGCCACGACCGGACGACGTGATCTGGTCCTGATTTTATCGGCATGTAGAGCAGCCCGGCATGCGCCCCCGTCACAAAGCCAGGCACGGACGGCCCGCGCTGTGGCTCGAACACGGGCAACCGATTCAGATCAAAGGTGTCGAATTCACCCAGGGCGCGCTGCATCTCATCCAAGTTGATGACCTTGTCCTGCAACGCACCCGGGTTCTGTGGTTTCAATGGGACATCCGACGTCGGAAGAGGGCCGTCTATTCCCAGGAACCGCACGAGGCCGCCCAGAACATCGGGACTGCGAAGATCGCTGTAGTCAATGAAGAACGCACTCTGGCCGCTGATCTGCAACCGACGGTGGATGTCACGCTGAAACTCCCGCAACGTGGACAGATATGTCTCGAATTCGGCGGCATCGAACATGACGCGCGCCGCCTTCCGGTGCTTGACGTTGGTCAATTTCCATTGACCTGTCGCTTTGGCGATCTTCAGGCTGACATAACTGTCCACGGGGTTGCGCGTGAGAACGACTTTGGCACAACGATCATCATTCAGCATCGTCTCGAGGATTCGGGGGTCATGGTCATGGAAGTACCTGAACCCACCCAGCGCATCAGGGGTTTTGCGTATCGCCTCCAGCAGTCGCTGTGGATCAGCATCCCGCGCCGCGCGCGTGATCCCGGACACCTGATCGGTCTTTGGGTAGCCGACAAAATGCGGGTTGAACGCCTCTCCTTCGCAGCGAAGGCCGGGATGTGCGTTCAGCGAAGCCTCCAGAAGGTTAGAACCGGTCCGCATCTCGGCGAAGATAACAAAATAGTCGAATTGGGCGGCCATTTCCGTCTAACGCACGAGATAGGGTTTCGGAGATGCGCGTTGCGGTGTCTGCACCTTTTCGCCCACCGGGAAATCTCCCATCAGATAGGGATGCATTCCCTGATTCTTGAGGTTCTGAAGAAACTGGCCAAAACCCGTCAGGCTCGCCATCTTCGGAACTTCCGACAAGCCATGCAGACTTTGCTTGCCGATCTCATCGACGATGGTCTGCAAAGGTTCCATCGGCGCCTCAATGAACTCTGCCATGCTCCAGATGCGGATACGCGCCTTGGACCATTGCGACCGCAGAACGTCGAGATGCGCGCTTTCGATCTGCTGAAGCCGCGCCGCTTCCTGCCGAATGTCCGCAAAGTTGCGGTTCGACTTGAACAGCGGGACCGCCCAACTGCCTGAAATGACCGAAATCTGTGCCTTGGGATCTTTCGCGATTTCCCACTCAATGCCATCCAGAACGTCGCGTGGCCCAAGCTGAAAACACTGTCGCTCGCCCCTTGTGTTCCAGATCAGACTGGCCAGAAACGCGCGCGGATTGTAATCGCGCAATGCCGCGCTGTCGCTGAGCGCGCCATTCATCACGGTCTGGCCTTCCGAATACTCGACACGCGACGGGGCAAAAAGATGCCCGTGCACACGGGCGCCTGTCATCTTGGCCAGCCAGGGTTCGAAGTTTTCAAACAGGTCGCTGAAGCCTTCGAAGACAGAATAGGGCGCACATGTCAGCCCGTTCTCCCGCCCTTCAACAGGAAAGCGGCTTTGCATGTAGAGACCGGGACGCCCGCGCGTACGCCGCTCGACCGCCTTGGCGAATATCCGGTCGATCTTGCCCGGGTTCGGTTCAGTCCGCTTCAGTCCGGTTCCGCCATCAGACAGGAATGCATCATAGAGCCGGTTGGCGAACGGCCAGATCTTGCGCGCAACAAAGCAGTCGGAGCGCCGCAGGAGCTGAAGATGGTCATCATAGAAAATATGCGGTTTGCCCTGGTAGTCGAACTTCGAAAGCGTCAGGGAACGGCTCTCGATTTCGCGCGAGTAAAGTCGCGCCAGTGTCTGAAAGTAGCTTTCGTCCGGGATCCAGACGCGGCAGAAAAACCGGTCATAAACCGCACGATCCGGGTCCTGCAGTATCGCAGACAGTGTCTGTCGCGTCAGGCACCACCATTGACTGCCCATATGCGGCACAATCCCGTTGGGTACGCGCCGCCGGTATCTGAGGCGACGCTGAAGCGCGACAAACACATCGAAAAGCACCCGGTTCCTGCGCCAGGAAAAGGGAAAACTCAGCGTGAAACGTTCCTGGTCCAGCCCGCCAATCGTCCAGGGCACGTCCGCCGTGGTTGCGCTTTCGATAAAATCAGTCTGGGGGCGCGCAGCAAGATAGTCGATCAGTTCCTGTACCGGGCGCAGCGGCAGACACGACCCGGACGCCAGGTAAACGTGGCGCACATGATCAAAACTGTCGATCATGAGCTGGGACGCGCTTTGTGTGGCGGCAACAAGATCCCAGGTGCCCCACTCGCATCGGTGGCGCTTGCAGAACCGGACGTCCGGCAGGTCCGACAAGGCGGTTCGGAAGGCTTCAAACGCCGGTTTTGGAACGTTGCGGTCAGCGTGAATGACAATCGGGCATCCGGCCGCTGCCCAATGCCGTGCAACCTGTTCCGCCCGGTCGAATGCCGTGTGAACCAGCATGACGATGCCGACGGTCACGCGCTGCTCTCCCTCACGCCCAATTGCCCTTGGACATCAAGCCAAGGATCTCTAATTGGCGCCAGTTTATATACTTTTCAGACCATTTGCACCAAAGGTCGGGATTTTCGCGCAGGTTTTCATAATATGCCTTGTATTCGACACTGGCGGAGTAGTGCTGGCCACGCGTCAGTTCCTCCTTTGCCTTTTCCGCAAATGTATTGAGAAACTTGGCGTGAAGCAGGATGCCGCTGGCTTTTTCACCTCCCCATTCGTCATAGGTCAGGTTCAGACCGCGCGGCAGCAGCATGTGCGTCGAACTGATGTAGGTGTACCGTTTGTCCCATTTCACGAGTGGCACCTTGTTCAAGGCGGGTGCCATCCGGGGGTTTTTCTGAAAAAAGACACGCGCGCGCGGGCCGCCCTGTATCCAGAGATTTCCGTAGCGCGGATTTTTCTCGATCACGTAGTTGCCCGGATCGAACCAGGACGCGACCTCCAGCGGATCCTGTCCGGATGTATAGGGCATCGCGTCAATCCGGCCCTTGGGATACATGTCCAGCAGCATCGCACCGAATGATCGCACCTGACTGACATCCAGCCAGTCTGTCAGGGCGCGAATGGGTCTTGTGTCGCAAAACGGGTAGATAAAGAGTTCGTCGGGATCCACGACCAGTGTCCAGTGCCCGTGCGCATATTTGCGCTGCAGCCAGTTGAGCCAGTCCACCCCGAACTTGGCCCGCTTGTAGCTGCCTTTTGTATGCCAGAGGGACACGTCGCTTTGCTGGGAAAGATACTCCCGTCCGCCATCCTTGCTGTCATTGTCGACAATCAGAAAATGCGCGACGCCAAGATCCCGATAGTATTTCAGAAAGTAAGGCAGGCGGACATGTTCGTCGCGCAGGGTCGAAAACAACAGAATGTCGCCTGGCCGTATGGCGGTCGTCCGAACCGCGACAGGCCGCAGCGAAAGACTTTTGCGCAACGCCCGTAGCCTATGCCGTTTGCGACGCAGTCGCATTCCATATGACTGCAACAGCCTCAATGCTCGCTCCCCTCGGCGGATCCGGGCGATCCGACGCATCGTAACCCAGGACACTTAACACTTTGTTTTTATTGATCAGACGGCTCTGAACGCGCGCGCGCAGCCATTCAACCATTTGCATTTCAATAAGCTATTGTTTCCCTTCCGTAAACTGTTCTGCACATCAGACCCATCCGCCGCGCGACATCAGGCCAAGCGCTTCGAGTTGACGCCAGCCAGTCAGACGTGTCGACCTGGCGCACCAAAGATCAGGATCTGCGGTCAGCGCATCATAATACGCGTCGTAGAGGTCGGAATTTTCGAAATGCTCGCCCCGGCGTTTTTCCTCGGCTGACCGCGCGACAACGGTGTCGAGGAACTTGGTGTGAAGCAGAACGCCCGATATCATCTCTCCGCCATTTTCGTCGTAGACAACATTGAGGCGCCGCGGCAGCAGGGAATGCGTTGAACTGACATAGACGTATCTGCGGCTCCACTTGACCAGCGGTATCTTGCCCAGCGTTGGTGCCCGTCCCGGGTCAGCTGAAAAAAATTTGCGCGCGCGTACACCGCCCTGGATCCACAGATTGTGCAGATCCGGCTTGCGGCGCATGTGGTAGTTTCCAGCGTCGAACCAGCAAAGTTTGGCGAACGGAGTATCGCCCGAAGCGTAGTTTTGCGTGCTCAGAGCGCCCTTCGGATAAAGGTCGAGCATCAAGGCCCCGAATGAGTCCCGGTCATTCTGGTCAAGCCAGTCAACCAGCGCGGGCAAGGGCCGGGTAAGGTGATTGGGGTAGATCAGGATTTCGTCTGCATCGACGGTCAGGCACCAATGCCCGGCGCCGTAACGAAACTGCAGGCAGGTCAGCCAGTCCATGCCAAACCGCGCACGCTTGTAGCTGGCGTTGGCCGACCACAGGGACACGTCGGGCATGTCCGACAGAAAGTCGCGGGTTCCATCCGTGCTCTGGTTATCGACGATCAGGAAGTGCGCAACGCCAAGCGTGCGGTAGTGGTGCAGAAAGTGCGGCAACCGCGCAGCTTCATTGCGCACCGTCGAAAACAGCAAAACATCCCCGGGCCTGATCGTCCCGCACCGATTCACCACTGTCCTGAGCTGTGAGAACTTGCGCAGACCCCGAAATCGCAAGCGACGTCTTCGCCAGCGAAGACGGTACGCCTGGTGTACCTCGTCGAATGTGCCGCTCATGGCAAACCGTGCAAACGCAGCGCTCTGCCCGTCACTCTGCAGCTTTTGGCGAATGCAGAACCTCAGTCAGATATTGCATCAGATCCTGCCGCAGATCATCGCGTTCCAGCGCGAACGCCACGGTGGCCTGCAGAAACCCTGACTTGGATCCGCAATCGAAGCGCTGACCGTCGAAGCGAAAACCGTACACCTCTTCGCCGTCGTTGCGCGCCGCATCAATCGCGTCTGTCAGCTGAATTTCACCTCCGGTGCCCGTCTTCTTCTTGTTGAGCTTCTGAAGAACGGTCGGTGTCAGGATGTAGCGCCCGATCACCGCAAGGTTCGATGGAGCGCTGTCCGCTTCGGGCTTTTCCACCATGCCCTTGGTCGAGACAAGGCGGCCGCGGTCCTCCTTGATATCGAGAATACCATAGGATGACGCCTTTTCCGGCGCCACTTCCATCGCCGCAACGATGTTGCCACCTGTTTCCCGAAAGGCATCGGCCATCTGCGCCAGGCAGGGCCTTTTGGCGGAAATCACATCATCCGGCAGCATGACGGCAAAGGGTTCGTTTCCGATCAGACGCCGGGCGCACCAGACCGCATGGCCCAGCCCCAGTGGCTTGTTCTGACGCGTATATGCAATTTCGCCGCTGTCCATATTCGTCGACTTGAGGATCTCCAGAAGGTCGTCCTTGCCCTTCTTGCGCAGCTCCTGTTCGAGCTGGGGCGCGTTGTCGAAATAGTCTTCCAGCGCGCCCTTGCCCCGGGACGTTACGAAAATGAACTCTTTGATTCCGGCTTCGCGGGCTTCGTCGATGGCGTATTGAACAAGCGGGCGGTCCACCAGCGTCATGATTTCCTTCGGGACCGATTTGGTCGCAGGAAGGAACCGCGTGCCAAGCCCTGCAACAGGAAAGATTGCTTTAGTCAATTTGTTCCGCATCACTTTTCCTCTTAAAACGCCCTAAACAATCAGCCTTCTGCATGAATGGCCCATCGTCACCCGCAACCATAAAGCCGCAAATTGAACCGAAAGTGAATATTGTGTGGCAATGCGGTGTGCTCGGACTCATTCGATGTGCATTTCGCGCATCATTGCTTCGATTCGATCAATGTCCTCCGGGTTGTTCAGTTCCCAGAACTTTCGACCGCGTGCATCTACCTGAACACACAACACGACGTGGCCCGTTTCCACAAAGCGAAGTTGCTCAAGACCCTCCATTTTCTCAAGCGTTCCAACGTCTTGGCGAATATAGTCCGCCAATGCCTGAGGACGGTAGGCATAGACGCCCACGTGGTGGAAGACCGGCGTAGGCGCGCCCGAGTCATAGACGTCGGGCGTGAACGGAACGACCTCCTTGGAAAAGTACAGCGCCCGGCCTGATGGGCCGAAAACCGCCGTTGTGCCGCCAACACGGCCCGCGGCGCGGTCCCGGCGAAACCCCTCAAGCGCCTCTCCGGTGCAGCGCAGGACCGGCGTGGCCACATCTGCGTGCCGGTTCAAACGCAGGCCCGCAACAAGCTCTTCGATGAACCAGGGCGGCGTCAGGGGCGCATCGCCCTGCAGGTTGACGACGATATCGTAATCCCCGCCAAGAGTATCCAGAACTTCGGCGCAGCGTTCCGTCCCATTGCGGCAGGCGCTTGATGTCATGATGACTTCGGCACCGAAATCGGCGCAGGCGGTCTCGATGCGCGCGTCATCTGTTGCAACGACAATGCGATCCACGTCCTTCACGTCCCGCGCCGCCTGCCAGCTGCGCTGGATCAGGCTGCGCGCGTGTCCGGTCGCGCCTTTCAGCATCGCAAGTGGTTTGCCAGGATACCGGGTCGAGGCGTACCGGGCGGGAATGACGATCAGCACCGACATCAGACAGCGCGCAACGTCACCCAGGGCGCTTGGGCAATGAAAAACGGGTTCTCGTACTGAGGTTTGCCGTAGCGCAGCGGCATGTGATCGTCGAACCGGACGACAGTGCCCCCCGCGCCGCTCAAAACAGCCTGCCCTGCGGCGGTGTCCCACTCCATCGTACGCCCAAGCCTTGGATAAAGATCCGCTTCCCCTGTCGCGACAAGACAAAACTTGAGCGACGATCCTGCGCTCACAAGCGCAACGGGGTCGTAGACCTCAACATACGCGTCGGTTGCCGCATCCCGGTGTGATTTGCTCGCCACCACATTCAGCGGTCCGGTATGGGCCGCCGACACCGAGATCGGTGTCGTTGTGCCGGCTATATCTGATCCGAGATCCCCGGTTTCTTCGACGGTCGTGCCATCCTCAAGGGTGTAAAACAGCCGTCTGCGTGCCGGTGCGAACACCACACCCCGCAGAGGCACGCCGTTTTCCACATAGGCGATGTTTACGGTGAAGTCCCCCCTGCGCTGAACAAACTCCTTGGTGCCATCCAGCGGATCAACGATCAGGAAACGTGCCGCCGTCTGCTGGTGGGTGCTCGCCTGTTCCTCGGTGATCAGGGCAATGTCCGGAAAGGCGTTGCGCAAACCCTCGGAAATCAGCGTGTCGGCCGCTTCATCGGCCTCAGTCACGGGACTTGAGTCGGACTTCGCACGCACATCGAAATCATTGGACTCGTATATTTCCATGATCTTTGCGCCCGCTTCTATCGCAAGGCGCCGCATAACATCTGTCAGGTGTTTATGGTTCATCCGACCACTCCTTCCGATCAGGTGATGCACATATTGCCCGATCGCCTGCGCCGCCTTATGATATGATCGCAACGGATCAGCAAGAAATCCGTGGCAGATATCGTTTCAGCAGTACGGCGCAGGCAGATGTTTCAGAACACACGTCAACGGTCATTCCTCGGCTCCACCATCGCGATCGCCGAGCTTATCTATCACACGACCGTCCGGGACGTGCGCAAAACCCATGGAAACGCCTTCATGGCGCTTGCGGTGAACATCATGACCGCGGTGATTTTCGTGGTGGCGTTCCTGGTCATGTTTTCCGTTCTCGGCTTGCGGGGGGCCAAGGTCCGCGGTGACTTCATGCTGTACATGATGTCGGGCATTTTCCTCTTTCTGACACATGTCAAGGCGCTTGGCGCGGTATCGGGGGCCGAAGGACCCTCTTCTCCGATGATGCAACACGCACCGATGAACACGATGATCTCGATCATATCCGCAGCCCTAGGCGCGCTCTATCTGCAGGTGCTCTCGGCGCTTGTGATCATTTTCATCTACCATACGATGTTTCAGCGCATCGAAATTGACGATCCGGTCGGCGCCTTCGGCATGCTGCTTCTCGCGTGGTTCACCGGCGTCGCGGTCGGGTTGCTGTTCCTCGCCATAAAGCCCTGGTTTCCGACGTTTACGCAGATGGCACAGACAATTTACACCCGCGCCAACATGATCGCGTCGGGCAAGCTTTTTGTGGCGAATATGTTGCCGGCCTACATGCTCGCGTATTTTGACTGGAATCCGCTGTTTCACGCAATCGACCAGTGTCGGGGATTTGTATTCGCGAATTACTTCCCACGCACGACAGACTACATGTATGCTGTTTATGTGGGGATTGTTCTTATGGTGATCGGACTTCTTGGCGAATTCTACACGCGGCAATACGCCTCGGAAAGCTGGCAAGCACGCAGATGAGAGTGTTACTGACAGGTTTGGCCGGCGCAATTTCACTGATCTGGATCTCAGTCGCCGCGGCCGACAGCCTGCCGGCATTCTACGACGTGTCGGATGTAGCCGCCAACGATGTTCTGAACGTACGCGCAGCTCCGCAGGTCGGCGCGGCGATTCTGTCAACGCTTGAACACGACGCGACCGGAATCGAGATTGTCGCGCAAAATGCCGAAGGCGACTGGGGCCAGATCAATCTTGGCGAGCAGGCCGGATGGGTGGCGTTGCGCTTTATGACGCGGCTGCCGGGCCAGCCGGAAGATCAGCTGCCGCGACCGCTGCAGTGTGCTGGAACCGAGCCCTTCTGGTCTTTGACGTTGCCACGCGAAGGACCCGCCACTCTGACACGAATGGACGAGGAACCGCTGGAGATCACGACGCTTGATCCGGTGACGTCCGCCAACCGGACAGATCGATACGCGGTCTTTGGTCAGGGCGACGAACGGGTGGCCAGCTTTATCTTTCACCGCGACACCTGCAGCGACAACATGTCTGATCGCGTGTACGGGATGAGTGTCGACGTGATCCTGACCGAGCAAAGCGGCGTGAGTTATGGCACGGGATGCTGCAATCTTGCGCGCTGATCATGTGACCGCCCCGTTGCCTCCTTTCCGGTAAACCGCACAGGCCTTCCGACATCGTCAGTCAACCACGCGGCATGTCAGATTGATCCGCCCACCCCCTGAAAGAAGCCGTGAACTGCCGGCGCGGATACGATCGACTCCGTGATACCTCAGCCGGGCCGGGCCACCCATCACCACAACATCCCCCGAACTCAGCCAGATCGATTCAGTCTTGCCGCCACGCGTGGTGTTGCCAATTCGAAACAGCGCATCATCCCCCAATGAAATGGACAAAACCGGCCAGGAAAAATCTGCCTCGTCGCAATCCTGGTGCATCCCCATCCTGGCGTCCTTGCCGTAGTAATTTATCAGGCAGCATTCGGGCAAACGGTCGTCACTGACCAGCGCACGCCAGGCCTCCAGGACCTGAAGGGGAATGGCAGGCCAGACCGCACCATTTGGATGGCGGGTGTCATACCGATATCCTTGCCTGTCAGAGATCCAACCATAGCGACCCGCAGACGTCATGCGGACCGACATCGGGCGACCTGACGGTGTGACCGGAGAGAAAAGAGGCGCGGCGCCCACCACGTTACGAAGCCCGGCCACCAAAGCCTGTTGCGTGGTTTCATCCAGGAAGGCCGGATAGATGTCGACATCGCGAATTCTGAGTGTCTTCGGCAGCAACGGGTGGCTCATTTCGAGGTTTCTCCAAATTTAACGCGGATTCAGGACGTCTGTCTGTCTCATTGGCTTGCAGGGTCGAATTCGCACTCTTATATGCAAGCCGAATTGAATGGCGCTTATGACGCCTTCGTTTCGCGTTGGCGACCGAATGCCGCAACGGGTTTGGTCACCTGTCCATCGCCTAAAGAGAAAGGGATAAACGAGAATGTCAAAAGTTATCGGTATCGACCTCGGCACGACGAACAGCTGCGTCGCTATCATGGATGGCAGCCAGGCACGTGTTATTGAAAACTCGGAAGGGGCGCGCACGACACCCTCGATCGTGGCGTTCACGGATGATGAGCGCCTCGTTGGTCAACCGGCCAAGCGTCAGGCCGTCACCAACCCCGAAAACACGATCTTCGGCGTCAAGCGCCTGATCGGCCGCCGTGTCGATGACCCGGATCTGGCCAAAGACAAGAAGAATATGCCGTTTGCCGTTGTCGACGGCGGCAACGGGGATGCCTGGGTTGAAGCAAGAGGCGAGAAGTATTCGCCATCTCAGATTTCGGCCTTCATTCTTGGGAAAATGAAAGAGACCGCCGAGAGCTATCTTGGCGAGGAGGTCACGCAGGCGGTGATCACCGTGCCCGCCTATTTCAACGATGCCCAGCGTCAGGCGACCAAGGATGCCGGCAAGATCGCCGGCCTTGAAGTCTTGCGCATCATCAACGAACCCACTGCGGCTGCGCTGGCCTATGGCCTCGACAAGCAAGACACGCATACGATTGCGGTCTACGACCTTGGTGGCGGTACGTTCGATGTCACAATTCTGGAAATCGACGATGGTCTGTTCGAGGTCAAGTCCACCAACGGAGACACCTTCCTTGGCGGCGAAGACTTCGACATGCGGATCGTCAACTACCTCGCCGACGAGTTCAAGAAAGAGCACGGCGTCGATCTGACCAAGGACAAAATGGCGCTTCAGCGTCTGAAGGAAGCTGCGGAAAAGGCGAAGATCGAACTGTCGTCTTCCAGCCAGACCGAAATCAATCAGCCGTTCATTTCTATGGGCGCGGATGGCCAGCCGCTTCACATGGTGATCAAGCTGACACGCGCCAAGCTGGAAAGCCTCGTGGGCGACCTGATCACCGCCTCGCTCAAGCCGTGCAAGGCCGCGCTCAAGGATGCCGGGCTGTCTGCAAGCGACATTGACGAAATCGTGCTCGTTGGCGGTATGACCAGAATGCCCAAGGTCGTCGAGGAAGTGACCAAGTTCTTCGGAAAGGAACCGCACAAGGGCGTTAACCCCGACGAGGTCGTCGCGATGGGCGCCGCCATTCAGGCCGGTGTTCTGCAGGGCGACGTCAAGGATGTGGTGCTTCTGGATGTCACACCGCTGTCGCTCGGAATCGAGACACTGGGCGGGGTGTTCACCCGGTTGATTGATCGCAACACAACGATCCCGACCAACAAGTCGCAGATTTTCTCGACTGCGGAGGACAACCAGTCCGCCGTGACGATCCGCGTCTTTCAGGGCGAACGGGAGATGGCGACGGACAACAAGCTTCTGGGCCAGTTCAATCTTGAGGACATTCCGCCCGCTCCGCGCGGTATGCCGCAGATCGAGGTGACGTTCGACATCGACGCCAACGGCATCGTGTCGGTCGAAGCCAGGGACAAGGGCACCGGAAAAGAGCAGAAGATCACCATTCAGGCCTCTGGCGGTCTCAGCGACGAGGACATCGAAAAGATGGTCCGCGATGCCGAGGAAAACGCCGAGGCAGACAAAGAGCGCCGCTCGCTGGTCGAGGCGCGCAACCAGGCCGAAAGCCTCATTCATTCGACCGAGAAGTCGATGGAAGAGCACAGCGACAAGGTTGACCCGACCACGATTGAAGCCATTGAACTGGCAGTTGCTGCACTCAAGGATGATCTGGAAAAGGAAGATGCGTCCGCAGACAAGATCAAGTCCGGCATCCAGAACGTGACCGAGGCCGCGATGAAACTGGGCGAGGCGATCTACAAGGCGAGCCAGGAAGACGGCGAGGAAGAGCCAGCGGCCGCCGATGAGATGGCAGGGCATGGCGACGATGATATCGTCGACGCCGACTTCGAGGATCTCGACGAAAACAAGCGCGCCTGACCTGGTGCGCGGGCAAGCAGGGGCCTTCGGGCCCCTGCGTTGTGCCTGAAGGAGATTTCGGATGGCAAAACGTGACTATTACGATGTGCTCGGCGTCTCCCGCACTGCATCCGCCGATGACATCAAGCGAGCGTACCGCAACAAAGCCAAGGCACTGCACCCGGACCGCAACAAGGACAATCCGAATGCGGAAAGTCAGTTCAAGGAAGCGGGTGAAGCCTACGACATCCTGAAGGACGCCGACAAAAAAGCCGCCTATGACCGTTTTGGTCACTCGGCCTTTGAAGGCGGAACCGGCCCGGGCGCACGTCCGGGTGGTGGATTCGGCGGACAGGGCGACTTTGCCAGTGCATTTTCTGACGTATTCGATGATCTCTTCGGTGATTTCATGGGCGGCGGGCGCAGCGGCGGTCGTGGACGCGCCACCCGTGGGGCCGATCTGCGATACAACCTTCGGGTCAGCCTCGAAGATGCCTATCGTGGACTGCAGAAGTCCATAAGCGTCCCGGGATCGGTCATCTGTACCACCTGCGACGGATCGGGGGCCGAAGGCGGAGCGGAACCAACGTCGTGCCCGACATGTTCCGGGATGGGCAAAGTGCGGGCGCAGCAGGGGTTTTTCACTGTAGAGCGCACCTGCCCGACATGCTCTGGTCTGGGCCAGATCATCCGTAACCCCTGCACCACCTGTCAGGGCCAGGGCCGCATCCAGAAAGAACGGTCGCTCAACGTCAACATTCCTGCAGGCGTGGAAACCGGAACCCGTATCCGGCTTGCGGGTGAAGGCGAAGCAGGGATGCGCAGCGGCCCGGCAGGGGATCTGTACATTTTCATCGAAGTCGAAAAACACGAAATCTTCGAGCGCGAGGACATCAATCTTTTCTGCCGCGTCCCGGTTTCAATGGCCAAGGCCGCAATGGGCGGCGACATCGAAGTTCCCACAATTGATGGCGGCAGAAGTCGGGTGAAGATACCCGAAGGATCTCAATCCGGCAGACAGATGAGATTGCGTGGCAAGGGTATGCCGGCTCTGCGTGGCGGCGGCACGGGTGACATGTTCATCGAGCTGGCGGTGGAAACGCCTGTGAACCTCACGGGCCGCCAGAAGGAATTGCTGCGTGAGTTCGAGGAGCTGTCCGAGGAAAACAACCCCGAAAGCCACAGTTTCTTCAAATCGGTCAAGGGTTTCTGGGACAGCATGAAGAACTGAACCCGAGAGATCGCATTGCGCGAAGCCTCCTCAAAAGGCGCGGATGCGACCGCGTCTTCTCAACAATCTGTTAACCGCGATTTCCGATTGTCGTGAGATGATGATCGGCGATTCCTTTTCCGAGATGGCGCTGCCGCTGTTTGACAGCGACGAAGCGCCCGAGACCGCAGCCCGCCACGCAGAGGGGCGGCAACCGTCCTACATCCGCGACCATCGCAAGCGATTGCGTGACCGGTTTCTGCTTGGTGGCGCGGATCCGTTGCCGGACTACGAGATGCTGGAACTGATCCTGTTTCGCGCGATCCCCCGACGTGACGTGAAACCTCTGGCACATCAGTTGCTGACACGGTTTGGCAGTTTCAACGCAGTCCTGTCCGCCTCTCCGCGAGACCTGTCAACCGTGCCCGGAACGGGCGACGCCGTAGTCTGCGAACTGAAGATTGTAGAGGCTGCGGCACATCGACTGGCCCGGTCCCGCGTCATGCGCCGCCCTGTGGTGTCCTCATGGGGCGCGCTTATAGAGTATTGTCATACGACAATGGCGCATCGCGACACCGAGCAGTTTCGCGTGTTCTTTCTCGACACGAAGAATACGCTTCTCGCGGATGAAGAACAGGCACGCGGAACCGTCAATCACGTCCCTGTCTATCCTCGCGAGATCGTCAAACGCGCGCTGGAACTGAACGCCACGGCACTGATCCTGGTGCACAACCATCCTTCGGGCGATCCAACCCCGTCGGAGGCGGACCTGATCATGACACGAAAGGTGCAAACGGCCGCCGAGGCGCTTTCGATCACCCTGCATGATCACGTCATTATCGGAAAATCCTGCGAACTGAGTTTCCGGGCGCAGAACTTCCTTTGAACCCGCACAGGTCGACGCCCCCGGGGTCGCCTTGTCCGGGCGCAAACCACGCGCGAGAGTGCGCCACTGAAACCCGGTACAGGCGAAAGCATCACTGACACGTCGGCCGGGCGAAAAGACACGGGCCAATCAGGGTGAACGCAGCGCTCAACGCACCCAGACTTCCACGCGCCGGTTGATACGTCGCCCCCACTCCGTGTCATCGCAGGCCATTGGCATCGCCTCGCCAAAAGCCGCGACATCTATCTCAACACGCGTCAGGTTCGCTGTCTCTGCAGCCTCGACCACGGCGTCACGCACGGCTTGCGCGCGCCGCAGGGCAATGGTCTGGTTCGAAGCCGCACCGCCCTCCCCGTCGCTGAAGCCGACGAACACCAGCCGGCGCAAGTCGTATTGCCCGGTTTCCAGCGCGCGCGCCAGACGCGCCACATTGGACCGCGACTGCGCGTCAAGGCGGGACGACCCCGTTTCAAAGCGGAATGTCGTTGTTGTCCGTTTCAGCGGTTTCAGGGTTTCGACCATGGCTTGCAAAGCATCCAGGCCTGTTTCGCGACCTGCAAGCGCAACGGCGTTGGCAAACCGGTCTCCCTGTTCGTTAATCGCAATCTCTTCCTGAGCCTGATCAATATACCCCATGCGGCGCACGACCAGTTGCGCCGCAGGTTCCTGAAGAAACGCAAGAAAGGACCGC
This sequence comes from Pseudomonadota bacterium, assembly GCA_039028815.1. Classification (GTDB taxonomy): domain Bacteria; phylum Pseudomonadota; class Alphaproteobacteria; order Rhodobacterales; family Rhodobacteraceae; genus Roseovarius. Next base: position 17,507 of record JBCCHI010000009.1, on the reverse strand, counting down.
AGCAGCCGCGGCATGCGTCTTTGCGGAAGGTAAAGAAACATCGGCGCGGTGAGCGGGTAATCCTCTGTCTTGACGGCACGTCGGTCTGCGCGAAGGGCAAAACCGCACGTCCCGTTCAGGGTCAGCGGCCAGTTCTCACCGACGTCGGCCTGACTTGTGAGTCCGATCGCAAACGGATCACGAGTGATCGCCTTTGCCAGATCGGTTCCATTTCTGTGCACTCCGGATTCAGCTGCAATTTCAAGACGACCGGACGCAAGCAGAACGTTCTGCGTTGCGTGGCCAAGCCCGGTCTCCGGCGCCATGAGATGCACAGCGATCGGCGCATCGGGACCACCCAGGTCAAGCCAGTTCGTGATATCACCGGTCAAAACCCGCGCGAGATCCGTCAGCGAAATAGACTGCATCTGGTTGCTCGGGGAAACAATTGGCACAAGAGCATCTAGCGCGATCACACGGGCCCGCGACCGGCTGCTCAGATCGCCAAGGCCGGCTTCTTCGGCACGCTGTTGCTCTGTGCTGTCGATTTCCCGAACTGACATTGCAATGTCGGCTTCGTGGGCAACAAGATCCGCGAAAGCCTCGGACGATGTCGTCAATCGAAACCGGAACGCCCCGACTTCGCGGTTGTCCGCCGTGTCATACAGTCGAACAATGAGATCCCCATCATCCGTTGCGTTGCGTTCAAGCGACAGGCGTTCGCGCAAGGCAAAGGCTTCGAGCAAGGCGGGCATCAGAACCGCGCCTATGGCGGGGGCACCGGAAAAAATCGCTTCGGCAACATAGGCATCAAGATTGGGACATCCGGGGCCCGCGCAGTCGACGCCCGTGCTGTCGACGGTCAGCTCGCCATAGATTGTATCGACGCGGTAGAACTCTCCGTCAAATCCCAGAAGGTTGCCGGACAACTCCACGCTGCCATCCGGGGATGTCAGCGTGACATCCTGCCCTGCCGCAGCTCCGGCCAGACCCAGAAGTGCGGCATAGATCGCCACACGCAATTTTGCCATGAAGGCCCCCGATCTGTCGCGTTCACCTGAGCGCGAGTGTCAGGTCACCATCCAGATTTTTCAACATCACAAATTCGCCCCGGGCCGAACAATCCGGCATTGCGACCGCGAGATCAACGGAGATGAGATCGCGTGAATCGGACCGGATCAGCACCTGTGCGGCGATGTCGTTGCCACAGTTAGTTGTCTGCACTTCGGCTTCGACGCGCACCGACACGTTGCTTTTCCGTGATGATCGCGCTTGCACCGTGTAGACCTGTGCGGAAAAGACGTCTTCGGGGGAAAGATCGGTGCGATCACCCAGCGCCACGAGAAATCCGCCTGTTCCATGAATTGCCGCAGCCATGTCGCGTGCCGCGCCGGCCCAGACGTGACCCGCCTCGCCATATTTTGCGCCGGATTCGAGCACATGCAATTGCAGACCACTCTGACCCTGCCACTGCACGACATAGCGGTCATAGATCGAAAGCGCATCAATCTTCACGGTGTCTTCAGCCCTTTTGCCGTTTTCAAAGGACGCGACAAAAAATGCGTCTTCGCGCAGCGCGGGCACGGTGTTTTCCCAGCGCCCATCTGAATCCGTCACCGCAGTAAAGATCAGACCGCTGTGGCTCAGGGTGAAGGGTGTATTGGGCAGGCAGTGCGCCTGCAGTTCGATCGTTGCCATCGCGGCCAATGCCTTTGTGGCCGTCAGTCGCGGTGTACAATCGAACGCGGGCGCGGCCTCTTCCTGGGGCAGGTCGACTTGCGCAAGATAAATCAGCGCACCGTGCCGTCCTTCGAATACAATCGGCGCATCCGTCATGAATGCAGGCTGTGGGGTGTATTTGGGCAGGTCCGACGCTGATCGGCCCGTTAGAAGCGGCACAAGCGTACCGGTCGCCGCGGACGTCATCTTGATCTGTTCCAGGGGTGCCGACGCGGGGCGGTCAGAGGCCGCATTCGGGCCAACATCCGCTTTTTGCTGCGTGTCCGAAGCAACTTGAGTCTGCGGCGCAGTCGTATGCGCCGTCGATTGCATGAAGAAACCGATACCCAATACACACAGCAACGTGCCACCGGCTGTCGCGATACGGCGCGCCAATTCGGTCTTGCTCATCGCCAACTCCCACACCTTCACGTTGGGCATATGGCGTAGTCACAAATTAAGGCCGATCTGTGGCAAGCTCTGGTTCTAAAAGTGACCGCACCGGCGCGTCGCGCTCAAAGAAGCCTGCCGTGGCAATGCTTGAACTTCTTTCCCGACCCGCAGGGACAGGGGGCATTCCGGCCGGGACTGCCCCAGGTTGACGGATCGTTTTCGTCAAATCCCTCGGCTGCATCTTCCGTGGGTTCGGGGATCGGCGGGGCCTGAGCGGCCTTGGCAAGCTGAGCCTGCTGCGCCTCAAGTTCTCGCATCATCGCGTCGCGTTCTTCGTCCGTCATCGGACGGATCTGCGCCAGACGCTGCGTGACATCCTCGCGCAGACTGTTGAGCATGTTCTCGAAAAGCTGAAACGCTTCGTTCTTGTATTCATTCAGCGGATCGCGCTGCGCATATCCGCGAAACCCGACAACACTGCGCAGATGCTCCAGCCGCAACAGGTGTTCGCGCCACTTTCCGTCAATTGTCTGCAAAAGTATCTGTTTTTCGATGGATCGCATGGCGTCAGCGCCAAAGGCCTCGGTTTTCTCCGCCATCATCTCGTCAAACGCCTTGTCGAGACGCGCAACGATGTCTTCGTCATCGACACCGTCTTCCTCACCCCAGGCCATGATCGGCACATCAAGGTTCAGCTTCTCGATGACCGCCGCATACAATCCTTCCATATCCCACTGATCGGAGTAGGCCCCCTGCGGCATGTGGTGGTCCACGAGATCGTCAATCACCTCACCGCGCATGTCGTTTATGATTTCCGACAGATCTTCTGCGCGCATGATGTCAAGCCGCTGCTTGAAGATCACCTTGCGCTGCTCGTTCATCACGTCGTCGAATTTGAGCAACTGCTTGCGTATGTCGAAGTTACGACCCTCGACCTTGGCCTGCGCGCGCTCCAGGCTCTTGTTCACCCAGGGGTGAATGATCGCCTCGCCTTCTTTCATACCCAGGGTCGACAGCACCTTTTCAAGCCGTTCAGACCCGAAAATGCGCATAAGATCGTCATCGAGACTGAGGAAAAACGCCGATCGGCCAGGATCGCCCTGCCGCCCCGAGCGACCTCGCAACTGATTGTCGATACGCCGGCTTTCATGGCGCTCGGTGGCCAGAACAAAAAGACCGCCGGCGGATCGCACGGCGTCCTGATCCGCTTCGTGCGCGGCCTCGATCCGGGCACGAAGCGCTTCCGTGTCCGCATCAGGGCTGGCTGCAATGGCTTGCAGGATCTCCATTTCGACATTGCCGCCCAGCTTGATGTCTGTCCCGCGGCCCGCCATGTTGGTGGCGATCGTCACGGCATCCAGCTTGCCTGCGTCAGCGATGATCTGCGCTTCCTGTTCGTGTTGCCGCGCGTTCAGAACGTTGTGATTGATCCCTGCCTCGGTCAGCAGATCGCTGAGCTGTTCGGATTTCTCGATCGAGGTTGTGCCCACCAGAATGGGCTGGTGCTTTTCATGTGCCTCGCGGATCGCAGCGACAATCGCATCGTATTTTTCCTTGGTCGTGCGGTAGACGGCGTCATCTTCATCCTTGCGCGCGATCGGCTGGTTTGTCGGCACTTCAACCACACCGAGCCCGTAGATTTCGCCAAATTCTTCAGCCTCCGTCGCCGCCGTACCGGTCATTCCGGCAAGCTTGTCATAGAGACGGAAGTAGTTCTGAAATGTGACCTGTGCGAGCGTGACATTCTCTGGCTGGATTTCGCAGCCTTCCTTGGCTTCGATCGCCTGGTGAAGACCGTCCGAGAGACGGCGACCCGCCATCATGCGCCCGGTGAATTCGTCAATCAGCACAACCTGACCATCCCTGACAATATAGTCGCGGTCTTTCAGGAACAGTTTGTGCGCGCGCAGGCCCTGGTTGACGTGATGCACAATGGTCGTGCTTTCGGGATCATACAGCGACTGCGCCTCATCCAGCAGCCCACGCTGATGCAGCAGGTCTTCCAGAAACTCGTTGCCCTCGTCGGTGAACGTGACATTTTTCGTCTTTTCATCAATGGCATAGTGATCATCGGCCAGTTCCGGAATCAACTTGTCGATGGACACATACATTTCACTGCGGTCCTGCGCCGGGCCGGAAATGATCAGGGGCGTGCGTGCTTCGTCGATCAGAATCGAGTCAACTTCATCGACGATCGCAAAGAAATGCCCGCGTTGCTTCATTTCTTCCAGCGACGACTTCATGTTGTCGCGCAGATAGTCAAAGCCGAGTTCGTTGTTGGTCGCGTAGGTGATATCGGAATCGTAGGCTGCCTTTTTCTCATCGTCGGGTTGCTGTGGGTACACAACGCCCGTGGTCAGCCCGAGCGCGGAGTAAACAGCGCCCATCCATTCGGAATCGCGTTTAGCGAGATAGTCGTTGACCGTCACGATATGCACGGATTTTCCGGTCAAGGCATTCAGGTAGGCCGGAAATGTGGCGACAAGAGTCTTGCCCTCGCCGGTCTTCATTTCGGCGATATTTCCCTGATGCAGAAAGATGCCGCCCATAAGCTGCACGTCGAACGCCCGCAGACCCAGCGACCGGCGCGCGGCTTCGCGGCAGTTTGCAAAGGCCTCGGGCAATATCGCATCCAGGGTCTCGCCCTCTGACAGACGTTTGCGCAATTCATCCGTCTTGTCTTTGAGATCCTGATCGCTGAGCTTCTCGAAATCGGGCTCCAGCGCATTGATCTTTTCCACCAGAGGCCGCGTCGCCTTGACCTTTCGATCATTCGGGCTTCCGAAGATCTTTTTGGCGACAGTTCCAATACCTAGCATATACGTTCAGATCCGGTGCTTCGCCATCTCGTGAAGAGCAGGTGCTTGCCCCGCCCAGCGTGCGACCATAGAACGATGGCAAGGCTGCGGACGCAACGCTATTGGGCGATGTAAGGGGCGGCTGTCACGCTGTCAACGCCACTCGCCGGGGCTGTCTGGTGCAGGGTCAAACAAAGGATATTCCATGTTGCGAAACTTTCGTTCAGTTCTGGTGTCCGGCTGCGCAGCTCTTGCGCTTTGCTCGGGCGCTCTCGCGGATGAAGACAGCACTGCGCCCAGCGCGGATCAGGTTGTTGCATCGGTGAACGGCACCGACATCACGTTGGGCCATGTTATTGCACTGCGTCAGGGGCTGCCGCAGCAATATGATCAGTTTCCTCCCGAGTTGCTGTTTCGCGGCATTCTGGATCAGCTGGTTCAGCATGAGCTTCTCAGTCAGTCTCTGGGTGAGGACGCGTCTTTGCGCACGCGGATCGCTATCGAAAACGAAACCCGCGCTTTGATGGCCGGTCAACTGATGAACGAGGTCATCGCGGATGGTCCGTCCGACGCAGAGCTGGAGGCGCTGTACGACTCTGAGTTCCCCGCCGATATGGAGGATCTTGAATACCGCGCCTCTCATATTCTCGTCGAATCCGAAGACGACGCAAAGTCTCTGGTGGACGAGCTCAAGGGCGGGGCGGACTTTGCCGCGCTGGCGCGCGAGCATTCGACCGGACCATCCGGCGAGTCGGGTGGTGATCTGGGCTGGTTCGGAGACGGCGATATGGTCGAGCCGTTCTTTGCGGCGGTCAGCAGTTTGTCGCCGGGAGACGTGTCAGAGCCGGTTCAGACGCAGTTTGGCTGGCATGTCATCACCCTGGCCGAAACCCGGCAAAAGGAAAGACCCGCGCTGGATGCCGTGCGCCCGGAACTGATCGAGCAGTATCGTCAGGCAAAGCTTGAGCGCTTTCTTTCGGATCTGCGCGAGCAGGCCGAAGTCAGCGAGTTCGGCGTCGAAGAAATCGACCCTGCGGTGATTGTCGATTATCAGCTTCTGGAGCGGTAGATGGGCACCATTCCGACCCGTTCGCCCCTTGCGCCACAGGCGTTTCCCGACCTTCCGGTGATTGCGGGCGTTCAGTTCGCGACCGTGCAGGCGGGTGTGCGCTACGAGGGTCGCGAGGATGTGATGCTGGCACGGCTCGACCCGGGCAGTGCCGTTGCGGGGGTGTTTACGCGGTCGGCAACGCGGTCGGCCTCGGTGCTCGATTGTCAGTCAAAGATCGGCCTCGAAAGCGATGCGGGCGCGGCCATTCTGGTCAATTCGGGCAACGCGAATGCCTTCACCGGCCGCAATGGCACGATGGCGGTCGATGTGCTGACAGAGACCGTTGCACAGTCTCTATCCTTGCCGAAATCGCGGATTTTCACCTCGTCGACCGGGGTGATCGGCGAGCCGCTGCCGCATGACCGGATCATCGCCGGGCTGGACGCCCTGAACGCCGGGCTGTCCGAACGCGGGATCGCCGATGCAGCCGCGGCGATCATGACCACCGACACCTTTGCGAAAGGATCCGGCACAAGCGTCAGCGTTGATGGCCAGACGGTGCACATTGCCGGCATCGCAAAGGGCTCCGGCATGATTGCGCCCGACATGTCCACGATGCTGGCCTACATCTTCACCGATGCCAGAATCGAGCAGGCGACCTTGCAGGATATGGTGTCGGCGCTTAACAAAAAAACGTTTAATTGCATAAGCGTAGACAGTGACACGTCGACATCGGACACCGTGCTTGTCGGCGCGACGGGGGCGTCGGGCGTACATGTCAGCGACAAGAGTGTAGGCTTCATGGAGGCCCTGCGCGGCGTCATGCTGGACCTGGCGCATCAGGTGGTGCGCGACGGGGAAGGGGCCAGCAAGTTCGTGGAGATCTCGGTGACGGGGGCGTCGAGCGACGCGGACGCGAAAACGCATGCGATGGCGATTGCCAATTCCCCCCTGGTCAAGACCGCGATCGCGGGCGAAGACCCGAACTGGGGGCGCGTTGTCATGGCGGTGGGCAAGTCGGGGGCGCCGGCGGACCGGGACACGCTGTCGATCTGGTTTGGCGGCATCAGAGTGGCGCATCTGGGTTGGGTCGACCCGGATTATTCCGAGACGGATGCCTTGAAATACATGCAAAATCAAGAGCTTAAACTGCACGTAGACCTTGGGATCGGCGGCGGGACGGCGGTGGTCTGGACCTGTGATCTGACCCACGGATACATCGACATCAACGCGGACTACCGGTCTTGAACGTGGTTCTCGTCTCGGCGGTGGCACTGATCGACGTGGACGCGCGCATTCTTCTGGCGCAACGGCCCGAGGGCAAGTCGATGGCCGGTCTGTGGGAGTTTCCCGGCGGGAAAGTCGAGGCCGGAGAGACGCCGGAACAGGCTCTAATAAGGGAATTATCCGAAGAACTGGGAATTTCGACCTGGCAAAGCTGCCTTGCGCCGCTGACCTTTGCCAGCCACACCTATGAGACGTTTCACCTGCTGATGCCGCTTTTCGCCTGCCGGAAGTGGGAGGGCGTACCGCAGGCGCGGGAAGGGCAGGCGCTGAAATGGGTGCGGGCGCAGACCCTGAAAGACTATCCGATGCCGCCGGCGGACATCCCGCTGATCCCGGTGTTGCGCGACTGGCTGTGACGGCCGGATCTGCCTGTTTTGTACAAAATGTAGCAAGTTTTTCGAGGCCGGAGTCCAAATTGTACAAAACCCGGCGGGGTGATCGCGGCCCGGTTCAGGGCCATTTTCGGACCGGTTCCGGGACTGTACCGGCGGCGCAGACTGCCGGCCCGGCACCGACGCATCCCTGACCCCGACAGACCGGACCCCGACCTGCGTCAGCCGGGATGCCAACCGCCGGGCGCGGCAATCTCTGGCCTGTCATCGGGGGAACGGAAGGCGCCGGGCCAAACCGTTTCGCGACAAACCTCAATCACAGAGTGTCGCGTCACACAGTGCAGTGTTCCTATGCTGTGCGCCTTTCGACTTTGGACGATATCGCAGGGCAAAGGCGAAAGGCTTCAAAATCTTTGCAAGGGGTCGCCCGCGCGATGCGTTTTTTTTGTGAAGGGCCTGAGCCGGAGCCCGAACCGGGGGCGCGCGCGGTTTGCAGAGGATGCGACATGTGGGGGCTGGTCTGTGGGGGCTGGTCTGTGCCCCCGGCGCCCGGGTGGTCTGGTCAGGGCGACGGGCGACGGGCACGGGGGCCGGTTGACACGGGACTGTCGGACCCTGTTCAACCGCCGGTCCTCGGATGATCCGACATGGTGTCGGATGCGGGCGCTGGCGGTGATCCGCAGGCGGGGTCGTGTGGTGCATCGTCTGGACTGCGGATTTGGTGTATCACGGACCTGCATTGGTTTCAGGGAGGATTCGGGATGAGCTTTGTCAGAGCGCTGGCCGCCGTTGCGGTGGGTTTTGCAGCGGCCAAGGGTATGGAAAAATACAAGAAAATGGGCGGCATGGCCGGAATGCAGGACGCGCTGAAGGGCGCGGGAGACAGCGACATGGCGCAGCATCTCGGTCAGCTGGCGGACCAGTTCGGCATTCCCGGCGGATCGAAGGCCGTGCACGGGTTTCTGGGCCAGATGGGCAACGCCACGGCCGGCGCCACGGAAATGGGCATGGCCGGGCTGGGCAGTCTGATGAACAGCATGCAGGGCGCATCGCAGGCGGGCACGCACCAGTCGGCGCAGATGATGGAGGCGATGTTCGGCAACACGCCGGCCGCCGATGCAATGGAACAGCAGGCCAAGCTGATGATCCGCGCGATGATCCAGGCCGCCAAGTCCGACGGTCAGATCGACGCCGAGGAGCAGGCGGCGATCATTGGCCGGCTGGGCGATATCGACGACGAGGAGCGCGCCTTTGTCGAGGCGGAACTCAAGGCGCCGATCGACGTGGCCGGTCTGGCGCGGGACGCCGGGGAGATCGGGCGCGAGCAGGTGTACTCGACCTCTGCCGCCGCGATCCGGCTGGACAGCGCGGCCGAGGCCGCCTATCTGCACCAGCTGGCCACCGCGCTGGGTCTGAGCGATGCCCAGCGCGATGCCATTCACGACCGCATGGGACTTCCGCGACTGTCGGGCTGAGGTGAGGCGACCGGCCCGGGTTCATTGCGACCCCGGGCACCGGCGCACCGCGCGGATCAGTCGAGCGCGCGTTCGACTTCTTCGCGTTCGAAGATCTCGATCACATCGCCCTGGCGAATGTCATCGTAGTTTTCGAACGCCATGCCGCATTCCTGACCGGACTGGACCTCTGGCACCTCGTCCTTGAAGCGCTTGAGCGTTTTCAGCGTGCCTTCGTGGATCACCACATCGTCGCGCAGAAGCCGCACGCCGGCAGAGCGCCGCGCCACGCCTTCGGTCACCAGACACCCGGCCACCTTGCCCACGCCGCTGACCTTGAAGACCTCCTTGATCTCGGCGTAGCCGATGAAGTTTTCGCGGATCTCGGCACCAAGCAGGCCGGAGGCCGCTGCCTTTACATCGTCCACAAGGTCGTAAATCACCGAATAGTACCGGATCTCCACGCCCTTCTGATTGGCGGAGTTGCGCGCCGGGGCGTTGGCGCGCACGTTGAAGCCGATGACCGGCGCACCGCTGGCCTCGGCCAGTCCGATATCGGATTCGGTGATGGCGCCGACGCCGGAATGCAGCACGCGCACGCGCACCTCGTCATTGCCGATCTTGTCCATCGCCTGAACGATCGCCTCGGCGCTGCCCTGCACATCGGCCTTGACGACGACGGGCATCTCCTTGACGTTTTCGTTTTCCTTGGCCTGTGCCAGCAACTGTTCGAGCGTTGCCCCTGCCCCGGCGGCAGCGCGTTTTTCCTTGGCGGCCTTTTCGCGGTATTCGGCGATTTCGCGCGCCTGCGCCTCGGTGTCGACGACATTGAGCACGTCGCCGGCCTCGGGCGTGCCGTTGAGGCCCAGAACCTCGACCGGCACAGAGGGACCGGCCTGTTGCACGCGCTCGCCCCGGTCATTGATCAGGGCGCGGACGCGGCCATACTGTTCGCCGACCACGAAGACATCGCCCTGCTTGAGCGTGCCGCGCTGCACCAGCACGGTGGCCACGGGACCGCGGCCGACATCAAGCTGCGCCTCGATCACCGCACCTTCGGCGGCGCGGTCGGGATTGGCCTTGAGTTCGAGAATTTCGGCCTGCAGCGCGATGGCTTCGAGCAGTTCGTCGAGACCCTTGCCGGAGATCGCGGACACTTCGACATCCTGCACCTCGCCGGACATCTTCTCGACGATGACCTCCTGTTGCAGCAGGTCGGTGCGCACCTTGTCGGGGTTGGCTTCGGGTTTGTCGATCTTGTTGATCGCCACGATCATCGGCACGCCGGCGGCCTTGGCGTGGTTGATGGCCTCGATGGTCTGCGGCATCACGGCGTCATCGGCCGCGACCACAAGCACCACGATATCCGTCACCTGCGCGCCGCGCGCGCGCATCGAGGTAAACGCCGCGTGACCCGGTGTGTCGAGGAACGACAGGACCGCGCCGCTTTCGGTTTTCACCTGATAGGCGCCGATGTGCTGGGTGATGCCACCGGCCTCGCCGGCGACCACCTTGGCGTCGCGGATGGCGTCCAGAAGCGATGTCTTGCCATGGTCGACATGGCCCATGATGGTGATCACCGGCGGACGCGCCCTGAGGTCGGTGTCAGTGTCCTCGACGGTGTCGATCACGTCCTCGACATCGGCGTCACTGACGCGGGTGACCTTGTGACCGAATTCCTCGATGATGAGTTCGGCGGTGTCGGCGTCGATTGACTGGTTCTGCGTGACCATCATGCCGTTCTGCATGAGTGCCTTGACCACATCGCCGACGCGTTCGGCCATGCGGTTGGCCAGTTCGGAGACCACGATCACTTCGGGAAGCTGGACCTCGCGGACGATCTTTTCGCGGGTTTCCCCGCCGCCCAGCGCCTTCTGACGGGCGCGCTCCTGCTTGCGTTTCATCGCGGCGAGCGATTTCTGCCGCCCGCCCTCGCTGCCAGAGAGCGCCTGATTGAGCGTCAGCTTGCCGGACCGGCGGCCGCCATCATCGCCGCGGCCGCGACCGCGGTTCCGGGCGTCTTCGCGTTCGCGTTCCGGCGCCTTGCGCGGGGCCTGTTTGGGCGCACGCGCGCCGGCTGCGGGGCCATCGCCGGCCGGAGCCGCGGTCGCGGCGGCGGCGGCGGCCTGTTTCGCGGACGCCTCTTCTGCCTCGCGCTTGCGGCGCTCTTCCTCGTCGGCGCGCGCCCGCGCGCGTTCCTCGGCCTCGCGCTGTTCGCGTTCCTTGGCTTCGGCCTCTTCGCGCCGACGCTGGCGTTCCTCTTCGCGGGCGCGGGCCTCGGCCTCGCGCTTTTCGGTTTCTTCGGCCTCGCGTTCGCGCGCTGCGGCCAGCGCCTTCATCCGGCGTTCCATTTCGGAATCGGAAATCCCCGCCGGGCGCCTGGAGGCGTCCGGGCTGCCCGCGCCGCCGGTGCCTTGTGGCGACGATCCCGCCTTGGGCTTGACGATGCGCTTGCGCTTGGTCTCAACCACGACGTTCTTGGTCCGGCCGTGGCTGAAGCTTTGCTTCACATTGCCCGAGCGCGGGCTCCCACGAACGCCAAGCGTTTTCTTTCCGTCGTTCTCACTCATTCGGTCCATTTTCCCTTTTCGCGGCGCCTTCGCCGCCAGAGACACGCAAGCCTTTCAATCTCGCCGCCTCCTCTACAACACGTTTGCACAAACCACCAGCCGCTAGTGCCGCGTGAATTGTGCGCTGCCGGCCAAAGGCCTGGCCCAGTTCGTCGGCGCTCAGCCAGCCGATCCAGTTGCCGCGATACGGCGTGCTGAGCTTTGATTTGCCCCTGCCGGACCCGTCGGAGGCCTGCAGAAGCACCTGCGCGCGTTCGGTGGCCAGCCAGTCCTTGACCCTTTCGTAGCCCGACACCGCCGTGCCGCCTTTGCGGGCGAGGCTGATCAGATCGACCACCCGGCGCGCAAGCTGCGCCTCGATCAGATCGGGCAGCGCCGCGGGCACATCGACCGGACACCGCGCCGCGCGCGCGAACAGGCCCTTGCGCTCTGCCGTGAGCAGCGCGGTGCGGTCCGCGCTGACCCAGATGCCGCGCCCGGGCAGCTTGCCCGCCAGATCCGGCACGACATGGCCGTCGGGCGACACCACAAAGCGGATGAGTCCCTGCGCGGGACGCACCTGACGCGTGACGATGCACGTCCGGTCCGGTCCCCCGGTCCTGTCGCTGGCTCGGCCACCCCGACCCATCGGCGCCCAACAGGGGCCTGGGATCAGGCCCCGGTCTCCCCGGAGAGGCCGTCTTCGCCGGCGTCCACGTCGGTCTCGTCCTCTTCGGCCTGTGCCTCCAGATCGGCGGGATCGACCCACCCCAGCATAACCCGCGCGGTCATCACGAGATCCTGCGCCTCTTCCAGCGACACATCGAAGACCTCCAGAACACCGTCATCCTTGACTCGTTCACCATCGACGCTGGTCCAGCCGCCGGCCAGTTCCCAGTCGGCGCAGGTTGCGAAATCTTCCAGTGTCTTGACGTCATCCTGCGCCAGCGCCACCACCATCTGGGGCGTCAGACCCTCGAATTCAATCAGGCTGTCCTCGGCGCCGAGACCCCGCGCCGTTTCAAGCGCCGCACGGGCCTGCGCATCGAGCACATCGCGGGCGCGGGCCTGCAATTCGTTGGCGGTGTCTTCGTCAACGCCGTCGATGACCAGCAGTTCATCAAGCTCGACATAGGCCACTTCCTCGAGGTTGGTGAAGCCTTCCGACACCAGTAGCTGGGCGAAGAATTCATCGAGATCGAGCGTGTCCATGAAGAGTTTCGTGCGTTCCTCGAATTCCCTTTGCCGGCGTTCGCTGTCTTCGGCCTCGGTCATGATGTCGATGTCGAGCGCCGTCAGCTGGCTGGCGAGACGCACATTCTGGCCGCGCCGGCCGATGGCCAGAGACAGCTGATCCTCGGGCACGACGACCTCGATGCGCTCGGCGTCCTCGTCCAGCACCACCTTGGTCACCTCGGCGGGTTGCAGCGCATTCACCAGAAAGGTCGGCTGATCCTCGTTCCAGGGGATGATGTCGATCTTTTCCCCCTGAAGTTCGTTGACCACCGCCTGCACACGGCTGCCGCGCATGCCCACACAGGCGCCCACCGGGTCGATCGAGTTGTCATAGGAGATGACCGCGATCTTGGCGCGGCTGCCGGGGTCGCGGGCCACGGCCTTGATCTCGATGATGTTGTCGTAGATTTCGGGCACTTCCATCTTGAACAGTTCGGCCATGAATTCCGGCGCGGTGCGCGACAGAAAGATCTGCGGGCCACGCGTCTCGCGGCGCACATCCTTGATGTAGCAGCGGATCCGGTCGTTGGGCCGATAGCTTTCGCGGCCGATCTTTTCGTTGCGGCGCAGGATCGCCTCGCCGGCGCCGACATCGACGATGACGTTGCCGTATTCCTCGCGCTTGACCTGGCCGTTGATGATGGTGCCCGCGCGGTCCTTGAATTCCTCATACTGGCGGTCACGCTCGGCCTCGCGGACCTTTTGCAGGATGACCTGCTTGGCCGATTGCGCGGCAATCCGGCCCATATCGACCGGCGGGACCTCTTCGACGAACTGGTCGCCGATCTTGGGGTCGTCGAGATACTGTTTTGCCTGATCGACGGTAAATTCCGCCTGATAGTTTTCCAGTTCCTCCTCTTCGACCACGGTGCGGACACGGGTAAAGGTCGCGCGGCCTGTCTTGCGGTCGATGCTGACGCGAATGTCCATTTCGGCGCCGTAGCGGCTTTTGGCGGCGCGGGCGAGGCTTTCTTCCATCGCCTCGATGACCAGCACGGGGTCGATCATCTTTTCGCGCGCCACGGCCTCTGCCGTCTGCAACAGCTCCAGCTGGTTTGCGGATGTGATTGCCATCTCGTTCAGTCCTCCGTCCCGGTTGCCCCGGTCATATCCAAATCGTCATCGTCCAGTGCACCCGCCGCCTTGCGGGCCCTGAGCATGTCCCGGATCAGCGTGTCGGTCAGCACCAGCTTGGCCTCGGCCAGCCAGTCGAATTTCAGCCCTATGGTGCCTTCGTCGACATTGATCAGCACTTCGTCGCCCTCGACACCCGCCAGCACGCCCCTGAAGCGCTTGCGCCCGTCGATCATGTCGGCGGTCTCAAGCCTGGCCTCGTGGCCCTCGAAATCCTCGAAATCCCTGAGCCGCGTCAGGGGCCGGTCGATGCCCGGGCTCGACACTTCGAGCGTATAGGCTTCCGAAACCGGGTCCTCGACATCCAGCACCGCGCTGACCGCGTTCGAGATATCGGCGCAGTCATCCACCTCGATGCCGCCATCGGGCCGTTCGGCCATGATCTGAAGGCTGGCGTTCTTGCCGCCCTTGAGCCGCACGCGCACCAGTTCGAACCCCAGGTCCTCGATGACAGGGGTTATGATCTCGGCCATGCGCCGATCCATCGCGGTTTTGGCGATCAGGTCGTTCATAGAGTCCAAACACAAAAAAACGGGCCCGCGGCCCGTTCGATCTCCCGGTGGTGCGTCCAGGTTGCCCCGTCAGCGCCGCTGATGGGAGGGATATACGCCGCAAGCGCCGGGTTCGCAAGAGCCAACGGTGACAGGGATGCAAACTCTGCTACGGTGAGCCGAAATCGGGAAGGGAAAAACAATGAAAATCGAGGACATGGCACAGGCCTATGCCAGGGCGTGGAGTTCCGGTAGGGCGGAGGCCGTGGTGGATTTCTACCATGATGAAGGTGGAATCATCATCAATCGCGGCGATCCGATCATGGGCCGCGCAGCCATGCTGGACATGGTGCGTGGATTTTACGGCGAGTTTCCCGGACTCACGGTGGAACTGGATCATCTGCGGGTGGCGGGCAACCACGTGATCTTCGGCTGGGTTCTCAAGGGCAGACATGCCGAGACCGGAAACGAGGTCTGTGTACCCGGTTGGGAGGAATGGGATCTCGACGACGATCTGAAGGTCGTCAGATCGCTCGGCTGGTTTGATGCCGCGGATTACGAACGCCAGATCCGGGAGGGCATCTGACATGGTCGCAACCAGATCGATTCATGCAAACCGGACCGGTCCCGGTGAGTCCAGTCCGATCTGCATGATGCTCAACAGTGAAAGCGCTATCGCCCCTTGGCCAGCCGGTCCATGGCGCGGACGAGTTCGGCGCTGATGCCGGGCTCTGACAGGGCGTGGCCGGCCATGGGAATGAGGCGCAGATCGCATTTCGGCCAGAGTTTGGACAGCCGGTAGGCGGCGTCGGGCGGGCAGATCATGTCATAGCGGCCCTGCACGATCAGGCCGGGGATATGGGCGATCCTGTCCATGTTGTCGTAGATGTACCCGTCCTGTCCCAGGAACCCGGCATTCAGGAAATAGTGATTCTCCAGCCGCGCGAAGGCGCGCGCATAGTCGGCCGGGCTGTCGCCGCCCTGCCCGTTGGACTGCACCGTGGCGAGCGCGTTTTCCCAGGCGCTCCAGGCCTTGGCAAAGCGCAGCTCTTCGGCGCGATCGCCGGAAAAGAGCCGCTTGTTGTAGGCCGCGATCAGGTCGGTCTGTTCGTCTTCGGGGATCAGCGCCCTGAACTGCGCCCAGGTTTCCGGCCAGAACCGGCCCGCGCCGCCGCCGTAGAACCAGGCCAGCTCGGCCTGGGTCATGGTGAAGACGCCGCGCAGCACCAGATGGCGGACCCGGTCGGGGTGGGTCTGAGCGTAGATCAGACCAAGCGTGGCGCCCCAGCTGCCGCCAAAGACAATCCAGTCGTCGACATCCAGAAGCACCCTGATGCGTTCGATATCGGCCACGAGATGCCAGGTGGTGTTGCTGTCGACGCTGGCATGCGGACGCGAGCGGCCGCACCCGCGCTGATCGAACAGGACGATGCGGTACTTGTCGGGATCGAAGTAGCGCCGCATCGCCGGGCTGCAGCCGCCGCCCGGACCGCCGTGCAGAACCACAACCGGGCGTCCCTCGGGATTGCCGGATTGTTCCAGATAGATCTGGTGGCCGTCACCCACATCCATCATCCGCCGGTCGAACGGTTCGATCGACGGATAAAGGAACTGCGATGCGGTTTTTTGTCCTGCGAACTTGTCCATGTCTGACCTATATAGACCGGCATCAGCAAATGAGCATAGGGAGCGCGGAATGCAAACCGCTCAATCGACAATAGATGCAGGGGAAATCGCAAAATTCGAGGCCATGGCCGCCGAATGGTGGGATCCGAACGGCAAGTTTCGCCCGCTGCACATGCTCAACCCCTGCCGTCTGGATTACATCACTGGTCAGATCGCCGCCGAGTTTGACCGCGATCTGACGGCCCGGACCCCGTTCGCGGGGCTGCGGCTGCTGGATATCGGGTGCGGCGGCGGTCTGCTGAGCGAACCGATGGCGCGTCTGGGCGCCGAGGTCGTGGGCGCGGATGCCGCAGAGCGCAACATTCCGGTGGCGCGGCTGCATGCAGAACAGTCGGGGCTGGAGATCGACTATCGCCACACCAGCGCCGAGGATCTGGCCGCGGCGGGCGAGCGGTTTGACGTCGTGCTGAACATGGAAGTGGTCGAACATGTGGCGAATCCGCAGACCTATCTGAATGCCTGCGCCGCGCTGTTGCAGCCCGGTGGTCTGCATGTGTGTTCGACGCTCAACCGCAACGCCAAGAGCTATGCAATGGCGATCGTGGGGGCCGAACGCATCATGCGATGGCTGCCGGTGGGCACGCATGAGTGGTCGAAGTTCATCACGCCGGACGAGTTGTATGAGCAGTTGCGGCAGGCGGGGCTGGTCCCGGTGGACAAGAAGGGGTTCGTGTTCAATCCGCTGAGCTGGAGCTGGCGGATCAGCGACCGGGATCTGTCGGTCAACTATGTCACCGCCAGCCTGAAACCGGCCACGGCGGAGTGAACGGCACACGGGACGTCGCGAGGGAGCGCTGCCCGGACGAACAAGGGGCGCCTCACGGGCGCCCCTCTGTCTTGTCACGATGTGCCGCCGGGTCTTCAGCGGCGCTGCTGGCGGCGTCTGATGAAGCCGAGCGCGCCCAGTCCGGCCAGAAGAAGCGGCAGTGTGGCCGGGCCTGGCACGGCGGGAACCGGTTCTGTCACCACCGGATCGTCCGATCCCGTGCCCGGGCCGGTCGACCCGATGACGCCGGGCCCGCCCGGGGTGCCGGAGGTTCCGCCACCGCCGCCGCTGCCACCGCCGCCACCGCTTCCGGACCCGAGGAACAGGCTTGGTCCGCTGCGGCCTGCGCCATCATCACCGCCGGACGAACCGGTTGTGGTGGCCACGAAGGGCGTGCCGGATGTGCCGTATGTCCGCACAACATCAAGCAACGAGCCGTCTTCTTCATCGGTGGGGAAGGGCGAGCCGCGCGATCCGGGCCCGCCGGACGTTCGCCCGAACGCGCCTATGCCCGACAGCGCGATAATGCTGCCCAGCGTCAGATCCATCATCCAGTCGCAGAACGGCCTGCAATACGTGGGGGGTTTGTCCAGCGCTCCGCCGAGTATGGTGGAGGCCTTTCCGGTTGCGGC
>JBCCHI010000008.1:0-55905 GCA_039028815.1 Pseudomonadota bacterium | reverse complement strand
TCCTGCATTCAGAGCGGCGGAACCGGTTGATGACTGGCCGAAATCTGCGTGCGGGCGCGCCGGCGGTGTTCGGGCGCCGGTTAACCCGCTGGCGTCGCCTCGAAGTTCAGGGTCAGTTTCACGGTCTCGCCGACGGCGGGCGAGGTCAGGTCTCCGGTCGCCCGAGCTTCGGTCTCGGATGTCATGTCAATTCCGGTCACGGTGAAGGCGAGGCTCTCGTATGCGTCGACACGAAAGACGCCGGCGCTGCAAAGGCTTGCGTCGGGCTCTAGCTGATTGGTGTCACTACCGGCCGAACTCTGGTCCGGGCGCGCCACGTCGATGTTCAGATCGGCAGAGACGTCGCGAAACGCGCCTTTTGAGGCGGAAAAGCCGAGATGGTCGATCTCGAAGGTCAGAGCCGTGTGAGAGGGGTCGAGCGAAAACGGCTCGGCCACGGCCAGATTGGCGGCAAGTACGGCCGTCAGCATGGTCGCCGAGGGCAGGGCGTGGGGGAGATTCATCGTCATCAGGTCACTCCGTTCAATAGGGTCAGCCGTGACGCATGGTTGAAACAATCACTTGAAGCCCTTCGTCTTTGCTCCGGGACATCAGCCGAAGCCGAAAGTCGCTCAGCATATCACCGCTGCAGCACGGCGCACACCCGCACCGGACACCGGAGGCACAGGCCCATCCCCCCACGACCCACATCCTCTGCACACCGCGCGCCTCTGTGATGCCGGGCGACATGCATCAGAACCAGATAGTGCGGCGAAGTGATGCCCAGCATCGCGGAAAAGCGCCGCCGCAGCGCCTGGATCTCCGATGCAAGGGCCGTGAGGTTCTGCAAATAGGCACGCATGACCTGATCGCTGCCGTCTTCGATGAGGGCGTCCAGCGAGACGGTCAGTGGAAAATCGGCAGCGGGTTCGGTCATGTCAGTTTACCCTTGAAATGGCGGGGAGGCACAGTCGCAAATTGGCGCATCATGCGCAAAGCCGGCTCTGATCCGGCCGTGACCGGGTGGCCCATGTCACTGCGGCTGTCCGCAGCCCGGCCCCCTGTCACTTGCAGATAGGCAGAACCAGCGGCGCCTGCTTGGGCAGGGCGCGCCGCCATTGGTTGATGATCGGCTGAAGCTCGCGTTTGGGCCAGAATCTGGGCGCGCCTATGGCGTTCAGGCAGGCGGCGTTCCAGTAGAGCCCTGCCCCGGACAGGGGCGTGCCGGTCTTGACCGCCTGGGCCACGGCGTTGATGTCGCGGGATTCGGGGTAGATGTACAGCGATGTCGGATTGCCCTCGACCAGCGCGATGATCTCGCGCGAGACCGCCTGCGACCAGGTCGTGCACCCGTTGCTGCGCCCGCCGGTGTAGTTCACCAGTTGTCCAAAGGGCACATAGCCGTCCTTGTCGGCATGCGGGCTGTTCGGGTTCCGGAAGCGGCACTGCCATTTCAGGAACATGGCCTGGTGCCCGCCAATCGCGCGTTCGCGGGCGTTCCTGGTCTCGCCCTCGCCGTCAAACAGCAGGAACGTGCGGTAGAACGGTTTGCGCGTGCCCGACTGACGATAATATCCCTTGAACGACGTGCGGGTCTCGGCGGTCACATAAGCGCCGCCCATTGTCAGTTTGGACCCTTCCGCGTTGCTGAAATTGCGGGCACATTGCCGGCCGTTCGCAAAGCTGGCGCGTTGCAGCTTGCGCCCGTTTCCATAGCCGGACGACACCGCGCGGAAGGTTCTGGAGGATTCGCAGATGATGTAGAAGCGCTGCCCCGGCGCACCGCTGCGCGACGTGCTGGGGCGGGTGGCGTCCATCGCGAAGTAGCAGGCATTGCTGATCCGGCGCTGGCGCACCTTCTTCTGATAGAGCGCGCGGGCGCGCGCCAGAACCACGGGCGCGATCTGGCCTTCGCCGGTGCCGACATGGCGTTGCAACCATGCCGGAATGGTCTGGCCCTTAGCTGTTGCCTGCGCCGGGGCGGGCCCCGACACGGCGATCACGCTCACCACCGCAAGGGTGAGACGCAGTGCGTTTGTCAGCACGGGATCGGTCTCCTGCCTGATTTGCCTCCCGGGCAGCATAGCACATTTTGTGCGTGTGTGGGGCAGGTTCCGAACGCATCCGGGCAAAAGCCGGCCGATCCGGGGCCCTTGCCGTGCCGATCCTGCGTGCTCGGGCGGCTTTATTATCGAAAAGGCAATAATAAATATAATGCCTTTTCTATTCACGAACATAGTTCTCGTATCTGATACTGGCATGAGACAGCACGCCAAAGGAGCGCGACCAATGAGCTGGAACCCCACCCAAGGGCCGGATTGCCCGCAGGCCGGACCCGGAGAGATTGACACCCTGATCGTGCCACGGGCGCGGGATCTGGGCGGGTTCGAGGTGCGCCGCGCGCTGCCCAGCCCGGATCGCAAGATGGTCGGGCCCTTCATCTTCTTCGACCAGATGGGGCCGGCGGAGTTCATCACCGAAGGCGGTATCGACGTGCGCCCGCATCCCCATATCGGACTGGGCACCGTGACCTATCTGTATCAGGGCGAGTTCGAGCATCGCGACAGTCTGGGCACGCATCAGATGATCTATCCCGGAGAGGTGAACTGGATGCTGGCGGGCCGGGGGGTCACCCATTCCGAGCGCACAAGCGCGGGAACGCGCGCCACGCGCCACAAGCTCTTTGGCATCCAGACCTGGGTGGCGCTGCCCGAGGACCGCGAGGACATGGCGCCGGATTTCGAACATCACAAGCAGGCATCGCTGCCGGTTCTGGATGAGGACGGTGTCACGGCGCGGCTGATCCTGGGCACGGCGTGGGGAGAAAGATCGCCCGTCACCATGCAATCCGAGATCTTCTATGCCGACGTGGTGTTGCAGCCCGGCGCACAGGTGCCGATGCCCGATGATCACGAGGATCGCGGCCTCTATATCACGGACGGGTCCATCGAGGTGGCGGGCGAGCGCTACGAGGCCGGTCGGATGATGGTCTTCCGTCCCGGCGACAGGATGAGCGTGAAGGCAGGCGACGCGGGCGCGCGGCTGATGCTGCTGGGGGGCGAAACGCTGAACGGCCCGCGTTACATATGGTGGAATTTCGTGTCGTCCTCGCGCGAAAAGATTGCCGCGGCGCAGGAGGCGTGGCGCAGCGGGGACTGGTCGGGCGGGCCGTTTCATCTGCCGCCGGGGGACGATGCGGAGTTTATCCCGTACCCGGCGCATCTGGAGGGGCTGCCGCTGAAGGCCTAGTGAGCGAGGGGTCAGCCCCTCGCGCTTCCCGGAGTATTTCGGGAAAGATGAAGGCAGGGGCCGGATGGACCACCGCGCGTGCGGGCCGGTGCGGCGTGTGCGCGCCGGGTGCTCTGGTCTGTCGCGCGTTTCGAGGACCGGGTCCGTGGCATTGCGTGGACCGTCCGGACACATGAGACTGAAGGCATGCGCCCTCTGTCGACCGGGTGTCGCGACGGATGTGTTGCGCCCGGTGAAAACGCATGCGGGACATCGGATGGATCGGGTCAGCGGGCGATCGCGCTGGGCCGGTCAGATCGGAGCGCGCAGCCTGTAACCCGGCGCGGCGGTGGCACGCAGCGTGGTGATCGGGCGCGTGCCCGCCCAGGTGGTGCGATCCTGCACGAAGAGCGCGGTGCCCGGGGCGGTGTCGAGGAACCCGGCGACGCGGGCATCGGCCGCGCTCGCGAAGAACATCATCTCGCCATGCGTGTAGCGTATGTTGCGCACCAGCCATTCATTGGCGCTGTGGCGGGCGAGGTCGATCCGGGTGATGCCGGGCGCGGCCTGCAGGCTGATCCAGCGGTCCTCGAACATGTAGGGCCGGGCATCGGCCAGGTGCAGCGCCTCGACATGCAGCATCGGGACCGGCTCTGGCAGATCGAGGGCGGCCTGCACGGGGCGCGGGGGGCTGGCTGTTTGCCGCCGGATCAGCTGATAGCCGTAGCGCGCGCCAGTGGATTCGACCTCGTGACGCAGGATCGGGATGTCAAAGGTGGCGCGTGTCACCGGGTCTGTGCGCACGCGTGTGCCGCCCCGCCGGCGGCGGTCGACCAGACCGGCGGCGGCCAGATCCTGCATCGCGCGCTGGACAGTCGAGCGGGCGCAGTCGAGCGCCTCTGCCAGATCGGCGTCGCGCGGCAGGCGCGCGCCCGGGCGGTACTGCCCGGAGAGGATGGCGGCATGGATCCGGTCGCGCACCGTGCGCCAGCTTTGGCGGGATGGGACGGTCACAGCGCGGTGCTCAAAGCGCTCAGCGTCTCGGTATAGCGCCGGGTGATCGTGTCCCGCGCGACATGGCGGCCTTCCCTGACCACGTGGCGGCCCGCGCTCCAGACATCGGTCAGGCTGCTTTGACCCTGTCCGGAGAAGATCAGACTGTCGAGCAGGGTGTCGCCCTGCCGGGCGCACAATGCGGGGGTGCCGGTGTCGATGGCGACCAGATCCGCCCAGTGCCCGGGCGCCAGCGCACCGGAGGCGCGCCCGGCGGCCTGTGCCCCGGCGGCCAGCGCGGCGTCATAGAGCACGCGACCGGTGGAGCGGTCGGGCGTGGCGAGCGCCGCGCGTGTGTGATCGCGCAGGCGCTGGGAATAGTCGAGCGCCGACAGCTCGGCCAGCAGCGAGATGTGGATGTTGGAATCGCTGCCGACCCCGAACCGCCCACCGGCCGCGGCGAAGGCCACGGCGTTGAATATGCCGTCCCCCAGGCTTGCCTCGGTGATCGGGCAGAGCCCGGCCACCGCCCCGGTGGCCGCCAGCGCCGCGGTCTCGGCCCCGGTCATCTGGGTGCAGTGGATGAAACACCAGTCCGGACCGGGGTCCATGTTCTGCAAGACCCACTCGACCGGGCGTGCGCCAAGGGCCGTGCGCACCTCTTCGACCTCGGCCACCTGTTCGGCCAGATGCATGTGCAGCGGCGCGCCGGGACACAGGTCGGGGACGCGGGCCAGACTGTCGGGCGCAACGGCACGCAGGGAATGCGGGGCGACGCCGAGCGCGGCATCATCGGGCGCGTGGCGCAGCGCGGCACGGCTGCCCGAGAGCAGCCGGTCATACTGATCGAGATCGCAGCCGAACCGGCGCTGCCCGCCGGCCAGTGCGCGCCCGTCGCATCCCCCCTGCATGTAGAGAACCGGCAGAAGCGTCAGACCCAGACCGGCCCGGTCCGCCGCCGCCACGATGCGGGTGGCCATTTCGGGCAGGGCGTCATAGGGCGCGCCGCCGGGGGCGTGATGGAGATAGTGAAACTCTGCGACCGCGCCAAAGCCGGCTTCCAGCATCTCCATGAAGGCCAGGGCCGCGATGGCCTCGACCTGATCCGGGGTCAGCTGATCGAGAAACCTGTACATGAGCGTGCGCCAGGTCCAGAAACTGTCGGACGGGTCGGGGCCGCGCGCCTCGGTCAGGCCCGCCAGGGCCCGCTGGAAGCTGTGGCTGTGCAGATTGACGGGGGCCGGCAGAAGCAGGTCGGTGCACAGGGTGTCGGCATCGGGCGCGCCGCTTGCAAGCTCTGCGATTCGGCCGTCGCGGCCGATCTTCACCGTCCGGTCCCGTGCCCAGCCTTCGGGTGTAAGGACATGGCGGGCATGGATTTTCTGTGTCATCTTACATCCATTGACAAAATAAGTACGCTCATATTCGAATTAAGCATGCTGTAATTCAAGGGGGCAATCCGGTGGACCGCAGGCTGTTGACCGAGCTGGATGTCGTGACGCTGACCGACGATGTGGCGTCCTGCGGCCCGATCCGTGATGCGACGATTGCCGTGCAGGAGGGGCATGTCGCATGGGTCGGCCCGGCGGGGGATCTGCCCGACGACTGGTCCGACGTCGCGCCCGAGCCGATGGGCGGGCGGCTTGTCACGCCCGGGCTGATCGACTGTCACACCCATATTGTCCACGGCGGAAACCGGGCGCGGGAATTCGAGATGCGGCTGGAAGGCGCAAGCTATGAGCAGATCGCCCGTGCGGGGGGCGGCATCGTTTCTACTGTTGCGGCCACGCGAGAGGCCAGCGAGGCCGATCTGCTGGCTGCGGCGCTGTCGCGGGCGGACGCCCTGATCGCAGAGGGTGTCTCGGTGATCGAGGTCAAATCGGGCTACGGTCTGGACATGGACACCGAACTCAGGATGTTGCGGGTCGGCCGCCGCATCGCCGCGCTGCGCCCGGTGCGCGTCTGCACGTCGTTTCTGGGGGCGCATGCCGTACCGGATCATATGAATGCGGATGCATATATCGACGACATCTGCATCCCGGTTCTGAACGCGGCCCATGCGGCGTGGCTGGTCGATGCGGTGGACGGGTTCTGCGAGGGCATCGCCTTCGACACAGTGCAGATCCAGCGGGTGTTCCGGGCGGCGGCCGATCTTGGCTTGCCGGTCAAACTGCATGCAGAGCAACTCAGCCATACCGGCGGCACGGCGCTTGCCGCGCGCTTTGACGCGCTGTCGGCGGACCATGTGGAATACGCCACGCCGGACGACGCCGCAGCGCTGGCGCAGGCGGGGTCGGTCGCGGTGCTGCTACCGGGGGCGTATTACACGCTGCGCGAAACGCAGATGCCGCCGGTTGACGCGTTTCGTGCGGCGGGTGTGCCGATGGCCGTCGCCACCGACTGGAATCCGGGATCTTCCCCGCTGCAGTCGCTGCTTCTGGCGATGAACATGGCCTGCACGCTTTTTCGTCTGACGCCGGCAGAGGCGCTGGCCGGGGTGACCCGCCACGCCGCACGGGCGCTTGGCCTGCACGATTGCGGACAGATCGCGCCCGGCATGCGGGCTGATCTGGCAATCTGGAACGTCAGTGCGCCTGCAGAGCTGAGTTATGCAATCGGTGGCAACCCGCTATATGCGCGGATTTTCGGAGGACGGGGATGAGCATGGAATTGCGGCCCGGTGAAACCGGGCTGGAGGTGCTTGAAACGGTGTGGCGCGGCTCGGGCCCGGCCTGTCTTGCGCCGCAGGCCCGGGCGGCGGTCGAGGCTTCGGCTCTGCGGGTGGCGGCCGCCGCGCACGGGGATGCGCCGGTTTATGGTGTCAATACAGGGTTTGGAAAGCTTGCCACCGTGCGCATTGCGCCGGCGGACACCGAGACGCTGCAGCGCAACCTGATCCTCAGTCATTGCTGTGGCGTTGGCGATGCGCTGGACGGACCGACGGTGCGATTGATGATGGCGCTGAAGCTTCTGTCGCTGGGGCGCGGCGCATCGGGTGTGCGATGGGAGATATGCGAACAGATCGCGGCGATGCTGAAGGCCGATGTGATCCCGGTTGTACCGGTACAGGGGTCGGTGGGTGCGTCGGGCGATCTGGCGCCGCTGGCGCACCTGGCGGCGGTGATGATTGGCGAAGGCATCGCGGATGCGGGCGGTGCGGGGCCTGTGCCGGGCGCCGAGGCACTGGCCCGTGCCGGGATTGCGCCCGTGGTGTTGGGACCCAAAGAGGGGCTGGCGCTGATCAACGGCACGCAGTTTTCCACGGCCTGCGCGCTGGCGGGCCTGTTCGAGACGCAACGCCTGCTGCGCGCGGCGGCGCTGACGGCGGCGCTGACAACCGATGCGATCATGGGCTCGACCCAGCCTCTGCAACCCGCCATTCATGCGCTGCGCGGACAGCCGGGTCAGATTGCCGTCGCCGCCGCAATGCGCGATCTGATGGCGGGCAGCGAGATTCGCGAAAGCCACCGCGAGGGGGACACGCGCGTGCAGGATCCGTATTGCATCCGCTGTCAGCCACAGGTTCTGGGGGCCGCACTGGATCTGGTGAACGGTGCAGGCCGCACGCTGGAGATCGAGGCCAACGCCGTGACCGACAACCCTCTGGTGACGGAAGACGGAATTTTCACCGGCGGTAATTTTCACGCGGAACCCGTGGCCTTTGCTGCCGATCAGATCGCGCTGGCTCTGGCAGAGGCGGGTGCGATCGCTCAGCGCCGCGTGGCTCTGATGGTGGATCCGGCGCTCAGCTTTGATCTGCCACCCTTTCTGACGCCCCGGCCGGGGCTGAATTCCGGTTTTATGATCGCTGAGGTCACGACGGCCGCATTGATGAGTGAAAACAAGCATCTGGCCAATCCATGCTCGACCGACAGCACGCCGACTTCTGCCAATCAGGAGGATCACGTCAGCATGTCCGCGCATGGCGCACGGCGGCTGAAACGGATGGTCGAAAATCTGGCTGGCATTCTGGGGGTCGAGGCGCTGTGCGCCGCGCAGGGGGTCGAGACGCGCGCGCCGCTCAGGACATCGGCGCGCCTTCAGGCGGCCATCGACCGGCTGCGCGCCGATATCCCGCCGCTGGACGAGGACCGCTATCTTGCCCCGGAGCTTGAAACCGCCGCGGCGCTGGTGCGGTCCGATGCGCTGTCGATGGCCGCCGGGCTGGACAGGCTATGAGTTTCGTGAGCGTCGAACGGGGCGGCAGCCCTCTTGTGCTGGGTCTGCCGCATACCGGTACGACACTGCCCGACCAGGTGCGCGACCGCCTGAATGACCGGGGGCGGGCGCTGGCCGATACGGATTGGCACATCGACCGGCTGTACGACGGGATTGTGTGCGATGTGACCACCGTGCGCACCGAGGTTCACCGCTATGCGATCGACGTCAATCGTGATCCGGGCGGGGTCAGTCTTTATCCCGGTCAGGCGACGACGGGGCTGTGCCCGGTGACCGATTTCGACGGTCAGCCGATCTATCGTGACGCCCGGACTCCGGACGCGGCCGAGATTGCGCGCCGTCTCGAGCTATGGCATGCGCCCTATCACACCGCGCTGTGCGCCGAAATGGCGCGCATACGGGACGTGCACGGCTTTGCCGTCTTGTACGATTGCCACTCGATCCGGTCAGTTATCCCCAGATTATTCGCCGGAACGCTGTCAGATTTCAACATCGGCACCAATGGTGGCGCAACCTGTGCGGCCGGGGTCGAGACGATCCTGGGTGACGCGTGCCAGGCGGCGGACGGCTACACCACCGTGATCAACGGGCGGTTTCGCGGCGGCTGGACCACGCGGCATTACGGTCGTCCGGCCGATGGGTGGCACGCCATTCAGATGGAACTGGCGCAATCGACCTATCTGTCGGCGGAGGCCCCGCCCTGGCGCTTTGACGAGACCCGCGCGGCGCGCCTGCGCGAGGTGTTGAAGGACAGTTTGACCAAGCTACGCGACTGGAGACCCGAATGAGCGATCCCCGCAAGAACACCCGAGACGTTTTTCCGCCCACCGGGCCGGAGATCACCGCGAAAAGCTGGCAGACCGAGGCACCGATGCGGATGCTGATGAACAATCTGCACCCTGACGTGGCGGAAAACCCGCATGAACTGGTGGTCTATGGCGGCATCGGGCGCGCGGCGCGCACATGGGCGGATTTTGACCGGATTGTCGCCGGTCTGAAGGATCTGGAGGCCGACGAGACGCTTGTGGTGCAGTCCGGAAAGCCGGTGGCGATCGTGCGCACGCATGAAGATGCACCGCGGGTCCTGATTGCCAACTCCAACCTCGTGCCGCACTGGGCCACCTGGGACCATTTCAACGATCTCGACCGCAAGGGGCTGATGATGTACGGCCAGATGACGGCCGGATCGTGGATCTATATCGGCACGCAGGGGATCGTGCAGGGCACGTATGAAACCTTTGCCGAGGCGGGGCGTCAGCACTACGGTGGCGATCTGACCGGCAAGTGGATTCTGACCGGCGGTCTGGGCGGCATGGGGGGCGCCCAGCCGCTGGCGGCGGTCTTTGCCGGGGCGTGTTGCCTGGCTGTGGAATGCAACCCGGACAGCATAGATTTTCGTTTGAAAACCAGATACCTGGACGAAAAAGCTGAGACGCTGGATGAAGCGCTTGAGATGATCGCGCGCTGGACCGCAGCGGGCGAGGCAAAGTCCGTGGGCTTGCTGGGCAACGCCGCCGATATCTTCCCCGAGATCCATACCCGTGGTGTCCGGCCCGACATCGTGACGGACCAGACCAGCGCGCACGAGCCCCAGAACGGGTATCTGCCGCAGGGCTGGAGCCTTGCCGAATGGCGGGCACGGCGGGAAAGCGACCCCAAGGCGGTGGAGGCCGCGGCGCGCGCCTCGATGAAAACTCATGTGCAGGCGATGGTCGCGTTCTGGAATGACGGTGTGCCGGTGCTGGATTACGGCAACAACATCCGGCAGGTCGCGTTGGAGGAGGGGCTAAAAACCGCCTTTGCCTTTCCCGGCTTTGTTCCGGCCTATATCCGCCCGCTTTTCTGTCGCGGCATCGGCCCGTTCAGGTGGTGCGCGCTGTCGGGCGATCCCGAGGACATTTACCGCACCGATCAGGCGATGAAAGAGCTGTTTCCCCAAAATGCGCATTTGCACACATGGCTGGACATGGCCCGCGAGCGGATTGCCTTTCAGGGGCTGCCGGCCCGGATCTGCTGGCTGGGGCTGGGCGACCGGCATCGCGCGGGACTCAGGTTCAACGAAATGGTGGCCTCCGGCGCGCTCAGGGCGCCGATCGTCATTGGCCGTGACCACCTCGACAGCGGGTCCGTGGCCAGCCCAAACCGGGAAACCGAGGCGATGCGTGACGGATCGGATGCCGTCAGCGACTGGCCGCTGCTGAATGCGCTGGTGAACACCGCGTCCGGCGCGACCTGGGTGTCGCTGCATCATGGCGGCGGGGTCGGCATGGGGTTTTCGCAACATGCCGGTGTGGTGATCGTGGCCGATGGGACCCGGGGCGCGGCGCGACGGCTGGAACGCGTGCTTTGGAACGATCCGGCCTCCGGCGTCTGGCGCCATGCCGATGCGGGCTACGAGGACGCGATCACCTGTGCGCGGGATCATGGCCTGCGTCTGCCCGGCATACTGGGCAACTGAGACACCGGCGGCGGTGCCGCCTTTCTGACAAGCTCCGGCGGGTTGTCCGTCGCCTGACTGTGGTGGGCGGAGAGCCGACACAGGTTGACTCGTGCCATGTATTCTGGCATTTGGATTAAATTGGTAAAATCATCTTACCAAAATATGAATGAGACGCTGGAGGAGGCGACCATGGGCATTATGATGGGCGTGAATGACTGCCATAACTTCCAGCAGTTCCGAAAACTTGCCAAACGGCGGCTTCCCGGACCGATTTTTCACTATATCGACGGTGCCGCCGATGACGAACAGACCTATCACCGCAACACTGCGGCCTATGGGGATGTCGACCTGATTCCCAGCGTTCTGAATGACGTCTCAGAGGTGGATCAGGGTATCGAGGTGATGGGCCAGAAGCTTGACATGCCCCTTTACTGTGCCCCGACGGCGTTGCAGCGCCTGTTTCATCACGAGGGCGAGCGCGCGGTGGCGAAGGCGGCCACCCGGTTCGGCACGATGTTTGGCGTGTCTTCCCTGGCCACGGTCACGGTCGAAGAGATTGCCGGGATCGCGCCCGGCCCCAAGATGTTCCAGTTCTATTTCCACAAGGATCGCGGACTGAACGACGCCCTGCTGGAACGCGCCCGCGACGCCAGCTTCGAGGTGATGGCGCTGACCGTCGATACAATCACCGGCGGCAATCGCGAGCGGGATCTGCGCACCGGCTTTACCTCGCCGCCGAAACTCACGCTGTCTTCGGTGATGAGTTTCGCCACCCATCCGATGTGGGCCTGGAACTTTCTGACCAAGGAAAAGTTCGACATGCCGCACCTGTCCGGTCACGTACAGCAGGGCACGAACGTGGCGGTTTCGGTGGGCAACTATTTTTCGTCGATGCTGGATCAGTCGATGAACTGGAAGGATGCCGAAGAGCTGTGCAAGAAATGGAACGGGCAGTTCGCGCTCAAGGGCATCATGAGTGTCGAGGATGCAAGACGTGCGGTCGATATCGGGTGTACGGGGATCATGGTGTCGAACCACGGAGGGCGGCAACTGGATGGCGCCCGGTCGCCGTTCGATCAGCTGGCCGAGATCTGCGATGCGGTGGGCGACAAGATCGACGTTGTCTGCGAAGGCGGTATCCAGCGGGGCACCCATGTGCTGAAGGCCCTCTCGGTGGGCGCAAAGGCCTGCTCCGGCGGTCGTCTCTATCTGTATGCGCTGGCGGCGGCCGGGCAGGCGGGCGTGGAACGCGCGCTTCAGAACTTTCACACCGAGATCGAGCGCGACATGAAGCTGATGGGCATCACCCGTCTGGATCAGTTGAGCCGCGACAACCTGCGCTTTCACAACCGGGTCTACGCAGAAGCCATGCGCGACCACGCCAGCGACGCGGCGCGCAACGCGGCCTGACACCCCGGACGCCGCGCCTTGCGCGCGTGTGTCCGGTAGCCACGCTGCCCTGACTTTGGTTTACTGAACACGGTGCGCCGGGTTCGGGCCGGCGCGCAGCAGAGGGAGAGAGCCATGCCACGGGATATGACAGGCGTGGACAACTGGACGCTGATCGACCAGTTCACGAGACTCGTGGGACAGGGCTATGTGATCACCAACCCCCGGACGATGGAACGGTTCTGCAAGGGGTTTCGCACCGGCGAAGGCAAGGCGATTGCCGTCGTGCGGCCCGGCACGCTTTTGGAACAGTGGCGCGTGCTGCAGGCCTGCGTTCAGGCCGACAAGATCGTGATCATGCAGGCGGCGAACACCGGGTTGACCGAAGGGTCGACCCCGAACGGCACGTATGATCGCGAGGTGGTGATCATCTCGACCAACCGAATGGATCAGATTCAGGTGGTGGATAATGGCCGGCAGGTGATCAGCTTTCCCGGCGCCACGCTGTTTTCTCTGGAAAAACTGCTGGCGCCACTGGGGCGGCAGCCGCATTCGGTGATCGGCTCGTCCTGCATCGGCGCCTCGATCATGGGAGGGGTGTGCAACAATTCGGGCGGCTCTCTGATCGAGCGGGGCCCGTCCTACACCGAGCTGTCGCTTTACGCGCAGATCACGGCCGAGGGGCGTCTGGAACTGGTCAACCATCTGGGCATTGCGCTGGGCGACGATCCCGAGACTGTTCTGACCCGGCTGGAGCAGGGCGCCTACAGCGCGGCGGATTTCGAAGAGACCAATGCCAAGGCATCGGACACCGACTATCACCGCCGGGTGCGCGAGGTTGACGAGGATTCACCGGCGCGGTTCAACGCCGATCCGCGCCGTTTGCACGAGGCATCGGGCTGTGCGGGCAAGCTGGCGGTTTTTGCAGCGCGGCTGGACACGTACCCGAAGAACGACGCCGAGAAAGTGTTCTATATCGGGGCGAAGGATCCGGCTGACCTGACCCGCCTCAGACGGGATATTCTGAAAGATTTCAAGACACTGCCGGTGTCTGCCGAGTATATGCATGCAGAGGCATATGATATCTCGAAAGTCTACGGCAAGGACACGCTGGTGATGATCGACAAGCTGGGTACGGACCGGCTGCCTGCGATTTTCGCTGCGAAGGGCTGGTTCGATGCACGGCTGAACAAGCTGCCGCTTTTGCCCGGGAACCTGATCGACCGGATGATGCAGCTTGTCTTCAGGCTGTGGCCCAATCCGCTGCCCAAACGGATGGACGCCTTCCGCGACCGGTTCGATCACCACCTGATACTGAAAATGCGCGACGAGGGGATTGACGAGGCGGACGCCTATCTGTCGCAGGCGCTGGACGGGCAGGGGGCGGACTGGTTTGCCTGTACCGCGCGCGAAGGCAAGATCGCGGGGCTGCACCGCTTTGCAGCGGCGGGGGCGGCGGTGCGTTACATGGCAGTGCACGACGGCAAGGTGGCCGATATCATCCCGCTCGACATTGCGCTGCGGCGTAACGATCAGGACTGGTTCGAGGTCCTGCCGCCGGACATCGAGGAGGCGATCAGCCAGAAGCTTTATTACGGGCATTTCTTCTGCCACGTCCTGCATCAGGACTATGTGGTGAAAAAGGGATACGACCCCAAGCAGATCAAGGCGAAGATGCTTGAATTGCTGGACAAACGCGGGGCGAAGTACCCGGCGGAACACAATGTGGGACATCTCTACAAGGCCGAAGAGCCGCTGGCCGAGCACTACCGGTGCTGCGACCCGACAAACTCGATGAATCCGGGCATCGGCAAGATGAGCAAGGCAAAGGATTACGCGTAAAGGCGCGCGCAGTTGCGACAGGGCTTACTTCACGATTTTCCTGATCAGGCCGATCACAATCAGCAACAGCACGGCCCCGATCACGGCAGAGACGAATGTGCCGAACAGGCCGTCCAGCGAAAACCCGATGCCGGGCAGAATGAAAAACGCCACGTAAGACCCGCCAATGCCGATCAGAGCATTGCCCAGAAAGCCCGAACCGCCGCCCTTGGCGATCAGGCTTGCAATCCAGCCGACGAGCGCGCCGATCAGAATCGGGATGACAAAGACGAGGATGCCTTCGGCGGCAAACGCGGTCTCGACCCCGTCCTGCGCAAGGGCAGGCGTGGCGGACAGCGACAAGAGCAGAGATCGTGCGACGTTTTTCATCGGGACCGGTCCTGTGATCCTGGTTGAAGACAACAAGCTGGGTTCACTCTGACGAATGCGCGGCGCGAAGACCAGAAGAGTTTTGTCCTCCTGCTCAGACCGCGAATGTGCCGGGATAGAGATGCGACAGCAGAAACAGCCAGCCGATCAGCGTCACGATCGACAGGGCGGTTGTGACCGAAACAGTTTCAGCCGAGACATGTTCATACTGGTGGTAGCGCTCTGACAGGATAAAGACGTTCTTTGCGGTTGGCACCGCCGCTGCGATCACGGCCGCTGTCGCCGTCAGGGCGTTCAGTTCCAGCATCATTGCGCAGGCCAGAACAAGCGCCGGGAGACCGACCAGTTTCACGAATGTGGTCAGTGCCACCGTGCTGCCGGTTTCCTTGATCTCGGAAATCTTGATCGACATGCCGACGGCAAAGAGCGCGCAGGGCGTGAGGGCAGAGGCCATGAGATTGAGGTAGTCCACGGCAATCTGCGGCAGGCTGAAGGGGGTCGCGGCAAACGCGATGCCCAGAAGGGTCGACAGTATGACCGGATTGACCAGCGCATTCCTGAGGTGCCTGAGCGTGGTGGCGAAGCCGCCCTCGTCCTCGGCGTTTGCGGTTTCGAGCAGGATGATCACACCCAGCAGCAATGCCACAACGATGATGTTGGCAAGCGCCGCCAGAACAACCGTTTTCTCGCCAAAGAGTTCGTGCAGCAGAGGCAGGGCGATGATGCCGGTGTTGCAGGCCACAGAGGCCATGGCCAGCATCGTGGCGTCGCCAAGCGACAGGTGCCGCGTAATGCGCGCGAGCAGGAACAGCAGCACGAAAATCACAAGGATCGGGCCACCGAACGCGATTATGAAGGGCCAGTTGGCCAGATCCTTCAGGTCTTGCTTCGCGATAATCACGAACAGGATTGCGGGGATCGCCGTGTAGAACACGAACTGCGTCAGAGCGCCTGCGACGCTTTGCGGCAGGATTTCAAAACGCGCAAAGGCGTAACCCGTCACGATAATCGCGAAAACAGGGAATATGAGTGCAAGGATTTCCAAGACTTAAGGCACCCACCCTAAATGCATCTGATGCAAGCTTACGGTTTGCCTGACGATAAGCAATATCGGAGGCGCCGGACTGCCGTCGTCGCTGGGGCTGTGATGAATTTTGTATCAGAAAAAATCAGACGACGGGGCGGCGAGGCCCCCTTACGGAGCCGCGTAAGGCCACAGCACGTTCAGAGTTCCGATGAAAACGACGAGGATGGCGGCCGTAATCAGGGCGCGGCGTGTCTTGTGCTGCCCTTCCAGCAGTCCCGAATGCTCGACCCCGTATACAACGCCAAAGATAATGGCTGCGGTCAGGAACGTGTGAAGCAGATCAATGTTCATGGCACGGGGGCTCTCTACACCGTTGTTTTAAATAACGTCAGAACTCACTGGTGAAAGCTGTCGCAGCATCCTGCGCAAAGATCAAGCAACGCCTTTGCCCGCCGCCGGGATGCGGGGCGGGGCCCGGACGTTCCGACCGGGCTGACGCGTTTCGCGACAACCGGACTCACAGAGTGTCGCGCAATGCCCTAGCGTGACGGGGGCGCCGTTTCGGACAGGTCTTCCAGGCCGTCGTTGGAAATCCCGTCAAGCTTGGGCATGAGGTGGAGCAGTTCGCGGGTATAGGGCTCTTGCGGATGCGCAAAAAGCGCCTCGGTGTCCTGCAGTTCAACCAGCCTGCCGCCTTTGACCACCGCCACACGGTCGCACATCTGGCGCACCACCGGCAGGTCGTGGCTGATAAACAGCATCGTGAGGCCCAGATGTTCCTGTATATCCTTGAGAATATTGAGAATCTGCGCCTGAATCGACACATCCAGGGCGCTGGTGGGTTCATCGCAGATCAGGAATTCGGGCTGTGTGGCGAGGGCCCGCGCGATCGAGATGCGCTGGCGCTGCCCACCGGAGAATTCATGCGGATACTTGAGCCCTGCTTCTGCGCCCAGCCCGACCTGTTCGAGCAGGTCGCTTACACGTTTGCTCACCGCGTCGCCGGACAGCAATCTGTGGTGCAGGATCGGTTCGGCCACGATCGCATCGACGCGCATGCGCGGATTGAGCGAGCTGTATGGATCCTGAAAGATCATCTGGATCCGTTTGCGGTAGGCGTCCTGCGCGGCCCGGTCCAGCGGGTCGCTGACACGCTGACCGGCGAAACGCACCTCGCCCTCGTCCAGCCCGTAAAGCCCGCAGATCAGACGCGCGATGGTGGATTTGCCCGATCCGCTTTCGCCGACGACGCCAAAGACTTCACCCGGCATGATGTCAAAGCTGACATCGTCCACGGCCGTGAAGTGCCGCCGTGCCGATGGCAGCAGGCTGCGTTTGACAACGAAGCTCTTGGTCAGGTTGCGCGCCTCGACCAGCGGCGTTCCGGCGGGATGAGACACAGGCGTCCAGTCGCGGCTGAGATCGTCGATGGCAAACCGCGTTGCGCGACCGCCGTAGCTGACCTGCGGGAACCTGCGCAGCTTGACCGTCGGGCGCGGCACGGCGGCAATCAGGGACTTGGTGTATTCGTGCTGCGGATCGCCGATGATCTGGGCTGTGGCGCCGCTTTCGACAACATCGCCCATATACATCACGGTCACGCGGTCGGTGGTGTCCGCGATCACGCCGATGTCGTGGGTAATCAGGATCACGCCCACCTGCCGTTCGCGCGCAAGTTCCTTGATCAGATCCAGAATCTGCGCCTGAACCGAAACATCAAGCGCGGTTGTCGGCTCGTCCGCGATGATCACGTCCGGTTCGGAACACAAGGCCAGCGCAATCACCACCCTCTGGCGCATCCCGCCTGAAAACTGGTGCGGGTACTGATCAAGCCGCACATCCGGATCGGGAATGCCCACACGGTCGATCAGTGCGCGAGCGCGGTCCTGTGCGTCGCTGCGTGACACGTTCAGGTTTTCCAGAATGGTTTCGACAAGCTGCTCGCGCACCGTGAAGAGCGGGTTGAGACTGGTCAGCGGATCCTGAAAGATCATGGAAATCTTGCGCCCTCTCAGGGCGCGCATCGCCTCGCGGTCCAGTCCGCTGATTTCCGCGCCGCGAAACCCTATCTTGCCGCCTGCGATGCGGCCGGGGCGCTCCAGCAGCCCCATCACAGCCGCGCCGATGGTGGACTTGCCGGCCCCCGATTCACCGACAAGGCCATGAATCTGACCGGGCTCGACATGCAGATCCGCGCCATTCACCGCGACGAATGTGCCGTGGCGTCCGGGAAATTCCACGCGCAGGTTTGTGATGTCGAGCAGGCTCATGCAGGGCGCTCCGGGATGTGGTCCTGCGGGTTTAACGCAAGGCGTGTACAAGCAAAAGGGCATGTTGCAGACGGATAGCCAAGTCCGCGTTGCGGCAATCGGGCGCGTCTAAGCGCTTGATAGAAAATGGCGGAACAAGTAAAGGGAAGGGCCCGGCGGGTCGGGCCTTTGTTCGATCCGGTCGAAAATGCTATGATTTTGCAATGTCGTCAGGCGGGACGCGTCCCGCTCTGGTCCTCGCATCAAACGTAAGGTTGTGCCCGTGACCGATGAATTCGCCCCCTTTGGTCTTTACGACCCTAGTTCAGAGCACTCTGCCTGCGGTGTGGGGTTCCTGACCCGCAAGGACGGGAAGCAGACCCGTGATCTGCTCCTGAAGGGGCACGAAGCGCTTTGCGCCGTGCCGCACCGGGGGGGCATGTCCTCTGAGGGGGTCGGCGACGGGGCCGGGGTTTCGGTCGATTTGTCTCTGTCGCTGTTTCGCAGATTGACCGGTCAAAAGCTGGACCACGGCAGTTTTGGTGTCGGAAACTTCTTTCTGCCGTCTGACCGGGCGCAGCATGACGCGGCCACCGAACTGGTCGAAGCGACGCTGGCCGAGCACGGGCTGACGGTGATCGTGTGCCGCGACGTTCCGGTGGACGAGGACGCGATTGGCGCGCGCGCGGTCAAATGGCAGCTGCCGATCCGGCAATGGGTGTTCGCGGCCCCCGATAAACTGCGCGATGCGGCACTGGATGCGCGCATTCACGCCGCGCTGCTGGCGATCGAGGCGGTGGCCTACACCACGCCCGAACTCGACGGGCTTTATCCGTTGTCCCTGTCGGCGCGTATGCAAGTCTTCAAGGGGCGGCTCAATTCGTGGGAGATCGTGCCCTATTTCAAGGATCTCAGCGATCCCGATCACCAAGTGCATACGATGTACTTTCACACGCGGTTTTCGACCAATACCGACCCGCACCCGTCCATGGCGCAGCCGTTCCGGCTGATGGCGCATAATGGCGAATTGAATACCGACAAGAAAAACCGCCTGTCCGAGGCCGCGATCGCACTGGCGCGCAACAAGGCCATCGTGCGTCCCAAGGGCCAGTCGGACAGTTGTCGGCTGGACCAGACGCTGAACGCGCGGGTCTACGAGGAAGGTCTGGACCTTGTGACGGCCGTGGTGGCGATGATGCCGCCCGCCTGGGAAAACGACGCCCGTCTCAGTCCGCAGGTGCGGGCCATGCTGGAGTTCTTTTCACTGTCCGAGGAGAAGAATGACGGCCCTGCCGCGCTGATTTTCGGTGACGGCAACATTGTCGGCGCCCGGCTTGACCGTCTGGGACTCCGGCCGCTGCGTTCTGTCGAGACGGCAGAGTATCTGGCGGTGATGTCCGAGGCCGGGCAGGTGAACTTTCCACCGGAAACCGTCATTCGGCGTGGGCGCGTCGAAGCGGGCGGGATGATCTACTACAACCATGCCGAACAGAGGATGTACGAGACCGAAGAGGCGCTGGAAATGCTGGCCTCTCAGGCGGATTATCCGGCTCTGCTGAGCGGGGCGCAGGTCAATATCGACGATCTGCCCTCTGCGGAGACCGACCCCAAGCTGGCGGCCACCCGGTATTTTGGGGATCTTGAAACACCGGCGCGGTACGTGGCGTACACACACAATCAGGAAAGCTTCAAGTTCCTGATGGATCCGATGTTGCAGACGGGTGCCGAAAAGGTTTCGGCCATGGGATATGGCAACGCGATCAACGCTCTGAGCGACAATGAAGGCGGTGTGGCGAAGTATTTCAGCCAGCGCTTTGCGCAGGTGACTAATCCGCCGCTTGATTCCAT
The DNA here is from genome assembly GCA_039028815.1 of Pseudomonadota bacterium. Lineage (GTDB taxonomy): Bacteria > Pseudomonadota > Alphaproteobacteria > Rhodobacterales > Rhodobacteraceae > Roseovarius. The sequence continues at coordinate 36,362 of JBCCHI010000008.1, read as the reverse complement.
TCGCGAGGCCGACGGGATGACGTTGCGCGTGGCGCTCGGCGAGAAGCCGCAGCTTGGCCAGTCACGCAGCCGGCAGATCGTGGTGAATTCTCCGGTGCTGCGCATGGCGGACATGCTGAAGATCAAAAAGCAGACCGATACGCCCTGGGAGCGGTTCGATATTCTGTACGAGCCCGTCTTCGGGGACGGAAAGGCCAATGAAGCTGCGCTTGTCGCGGCCATCGACGCGGTTGCCGAAGACGTTGTGCAGTTCGCCCGCGACAAGGGCGGGATTGCGATCCTCACGGACCGGCATATTGCAAAGGCGCGGGCTGCGATCCCGATGTCGCTGGCGGTGTCGGCGATCAATCAGCGTCTGATCGAAGAGGGGTTGCGTCTGAAGGTGTCGCTGGTGGCCGAAAGCGGGCAGATTGCGTCCAGTCACCACATCGCCTGCGCTCTGGGTTTCGGCGCGGCGGCCGTCTATCCGCTCGGGGTGCGGTTGCGGGCTGAACAGCAGTTTGGCGAAAAGGCGACCGAGGCCTACTACAAGTTTCAGAAAGCGGCCGAGAAGGCTTTGATGAAAACGATGGGCAAGGTCGGACTTTGCACCGTTGAAAGCTATTCGGGCGGCGAATTTTTCGAACCCAACTTTCTCGACACGAACGACCCGGTGTTCCGCAAGTACCTGCCCAACATGAAAACCGTGGTGGGGGGCGTCAGGTTCGACCGGATTGCACAGTCGGTGGCGGACTGGCACGAACGCGCGCTGTCGGTTCAAAGCGATGCGGATATCCCGATTCTGGGCCTTTTCAAGGAGCGCTCCGAGGGGGCCGGTCATAGCTATGGCACGACCGCCGTGCGCGGCTTTGTCGATCTGACCGAAGAGGCGATCAGTTTCGCCGGCGACGACACGGCGGTTGCCCTTGACGGCGAAACCGACCCGCTGCGGCTGCTGACATTGCGGCAGATGGAGGATGCGTTCGGCATTGACGATGCGGGCTATGTGAACACGAGCTTCGAAAAGTTGACGCAGGCGCAGATCGACAGCTTCGAGATCACCCCCGGCTATCGTGCGTTCAGCCGCATGATGGCAGAGGAACGTCACAAGCGTCCCGCCGCCCTGCGCGACGTTCTGGCGTTTCCCGCCGACATCACGTTTCTGGACGCCAAGGCGGACATCAAGCGCGAGATGATGCTGTTCAATCGCGAGGGCAACATTGATTTCGTCATTCGGGGACTGATGTGCGAGGCCCTGGGTGACACCGAGTTTCTGTTGCGGCTGACTGGCCCGAAAGCGGGCGAGATCGCACGCCTCGATGCGCTGGCGCAAAGCCTGCTAGAGCGGTTCGGCGCAGATATCGAAGGGCATTACGTGACGCAGGGCGCGCTGAAGGTTGCCGCCAGCGGCTGGGCGCTGGATTACCTGTCGCGTCTGCGCCCCGCGCCCGAACGCATCGAACTGGACAAGGTGCAGCCCGCGCACGAGATCACCGCGCGGCTGGCCTCGGGTGCGATGAGTCACGGCGCGCTGGTGGCTACGGCGCATGAGGCTGTGGCGCATGGCACGAACATGGCCGGTGGCATGTCGAATTCAGGCGAGGGTGGCGAGCATATCAGCCGCTACGGCACGATCCGCGCCAGCCGGATCAAGCAATTCGCCTCTGGCCGGTTCGGGGTCTGGGCGGGGTATCTGGCGGACCCCAACCTTGAGGAGCTGGAAATCAAGATCGGGCAGGGCGCCAAGCCCGGCGAGGGCGGACAACTGCCAGCCCCGAAAGTCACGGTCGAGATCGCTGCCGCGCGCGGCGGCACGCCGGGCGTCGAGCTTGTCAGCCCGCCGCCTCATCATGACACCTATTCGATCGAGGATCTCGCGCAGCTGATCCACGACTGCAAGGCGGCGCGCAAGCGCGTGATCGTGAAACTGGTCAGTTCCGAAGGTATCGGCACGATTGCGGTTGGCGTGGCCAAGGCGGGCGCCGATGTGATCAACGTGGCGGGCAACACTGGCGGCACCGGCGCGGCCAGCGTGACGTCGCTGAAATACACCGGCCGCGCGGCGGAAATCGGTATCGCGGAAGTGCATCAGGCGCTCTGTGCCAACGGCATCCGGCAAAAGGTCATCCTGCGGTGCTCGGGCGCCATGCAGACCGGGTCGGACGTGGTGAAGGCCTCGCTCATGGGGGGCGATTCCTTTGAGTTCGGCACAACGGCTCTGATGATGCTGAAATGCGTCATGGCCAAGAACTGCAACGTGAAGTGTCCGGCAGGTCTGACCACCAACCCGGAGGTGTTTGACGGCGATCCGCGTGCGCTGGCGCAATATCTGCTGAATATCTCCCACGAGGTGCGCGAGATCCTCGCAACCCTGGGATTCAAGAGCCTCGACGAGGCACGCGGGCGGTCGGATCTGCTGCATCTGCTGGATCATCCGGCATCGGTGGGCCAGCTGAACCTGCGGTTGATGCTGCAGCATGTACAGGAGAGGCGGGTGAGCAACCCGGTCTATCTGGAACGCGATTTTGCGGTTGATGACGCGTTGATTGATCAGGTGCGGTCGCGTGTGATCGACGGCGGCGAAACGGCGATTGAACTGCGCCCGAACGCACCGCTGAACACGCGCAACAAGACCGTGGGCGGACAGCTTGCGGTGGATATCGAGCGGATTCTCAATCACGATCTCGAGCAGAAACCCGACGTGGCGTTTGAGGATGCCCGCGGGCGGCGGTTTCTCGATTACCGGGCCATTCGCGTCGTGACACAGGGCGCCGCGGGGCAGAGCTTTGGCGCTTTTTGCAACGACGGCATGGTGATGGACCATACCGGAACCTGCAACGACGGCGTGGGCAAGGGGGCCTGCGGAGGAGAAATCATCGTGCGCGCTCCGGCGGGGGGCGGTGCCTGCGATGGTCAAAATGTTCTGATCGGCAATTTTGCCCTGTTCGGCGCGACCGGTGGGCGGACTTTCATTGAAGGCGAGGCCGGCGACCGGTTCGCCGTGCGAAACTCGGGCGCGACGGCTGTGGTCGAGGGTGTGGGCGATTTCTGCGCAGAGTACATGACCAATGGCGCAATTCTGAACCTTGGCGGCTTTTCAAAGGGGTACGGAAACGGAATGTCGGGCGGCTTTGCCTATCAGTACGATCCCGAAGGCCGTCTGCCCGACATGCTGAGCCAGGATTCGGTGTTCACGGGCACGCTGGGCGATGACAGCATCGAGGCCGACATTCACCAGAGCGCGGTGCGCCAGTTACTGGAGTGGCACGTCGAGGCGACGGGGTCCGGAAAAGCACGTGCTTTGCTGGCCGACTGGGAAAATGCGCGTGCGAATTTTGCCTGGATCATGCCCAAGGCATTGCTGCAGTATCAGGACTCGGACGAAATTCTTGCCGCGCGCAGCCGCAAGGACCTGATCGAAGAACTGGCCACGGCGCTTTGCGCGCATCAGATCAGCGAATTGAAAGGGGCCTGGAAGCAGGGCAAGCCGGTGCACCGGGGGGCCACGCCGGCTGTCGGAGACACCGGCAGCGAGGATATGTACCGGCTGATCAACAGCTACACTGTTCTGGAAACGGCGCAGCTTCTGGCGGCAAAACGGGTCGGGCCGCATGCCGATCCGGTGTCGCGGGACAAGGCGGTGCGCAACCTTATTCTGACCGAGGATTTCGGTCTGACATCGGCGCTGGCAAAACATGCCCGGGCCGCGGTGTCGGATTACGACGATCCGTCGCTGGCCACGCTGGTGGCCCACAAGCGTCTGAGCGACTTCAAGCGTGCGCTCAGTCTGCGCAACATTCTGTCGATGGACAGCCCCGGCACCTACGCCTGGATTCTGCACCAGAGCGCCAAGAACCGGTCGGCGCTGGGTGAAATCCCCAGTTTCGATGAACTGTTTGCCAAGAATGCTCTGCCGGACGTGGCAGCGCGGCAGGCGGCGGAGTAGGTCGATGAACGCCCCCTATATCCCCAGCGAAGCCCCGTTTTCGGAAGATCAGCGCGCCTGGATCAACGGGTTCATGGCCGGTGTAAAGGCGCAGGCCGCGCTGGGTCTTGTCCACGTTGCGCCTGCCGAGGCCCAGGCCAAGGCGCAACCGCTCGACATTTTGTTCGGGACGCAGACCGGCAATGCCGAAGAGGTGGCCAACGATGCCGCTGCTTTGGCACGCGCGCGCGGGTTTGAGCCCCGCGTTGCTGATCTCGACGCCGTTGAAATGGATCAGCTGGTCGAGATGGAAAACCTGATCGTGGTGATCTCGACCTATGGCGAAGGTGAGATGCCGGACAATGCCGAACTGTTCTGGGAGGCCCTTTCAGCCACGACCGCGCCGCGTCTGGAAAGTCTGAACTACGGTGTTCTGGCGCTTGGCGATACCAGCTATGAACATTTCTGCCAGGCAGGAAAGCTGCTGGACACCCGGCTGGAGCAGCTTGGTGCGCGACGGCTGGCGGCCCGTGTCGACTGCGATGTCGATTTTGAGGAGGCCGCGGAAGCCTGGCTTGACGGGACTGTTCCGCATGGTGACGGGCCGGTCGCAAAGGCGGCGCCGGCGCCACTCCCCAAAAAGTCGGGGTGGAGCCGAAAGACCCCATACTTGTCGACCATGCTGGACAACCGCATTCTTTCCGGCAGGAAATCAGCCAAGGAAATCAGACATATCGCCTTTGCCCTGCCCGAGGAAGGCATGAGTTATGAAGCCGGCGATGCGCTTGGCGTGATGCCGGTGAACGCGCCCGATCTGGTCGCGGCCTGGCTGGATCGGCTGGGGGTGGGCGCAGAGACGCAGATTGACGGCCGCGATGCGACTTTGGGTCACTTGCTGACGACGGCGCTGGAAATCATGACACCGTCGCGTGAAATGATCCGGGGTCTTGAACCGCTGCTGCGCGACGACGAGTTTTCGCATGTGGTCGGCAACGGCGACAAGGAGGCGCTGGAGGCGTTTCTCTGGGGACGCGATGCGCTTGATCTGCTGAACCTCAAACCGGAGCTTGTGCTTGATCCTCAGCAGGTTGTGGGCTGGCTCAAGCCCTTGCAGCACCGGGCCTACTCGATTTCATCCAGCCCCAAGGCGCATCCCGGCGAGGTCCACCTGACCGTGGCGGCCGTGCGCTGGATGTACGAGGGGCGCCCGCATCGTGGTGTCTGCTCGACGTTTCTGGCCGATCATGTCCCGGAGGGGGCGCAGGCCGGTATCTTCATGCAGACCAACAAGGCGTTCCGCGTCCCCGAAGAGGATGACAGGCCCATGGTCATGGTGGGGCCGGGCACCGGAATCGCGCCGTTCCGCGCCTTTCTGGAAGAACGTCGCGAGCGCGGTGCAACGGGTATGAACTGGCTGTTTTTCGGCGACCAGCACCGGGCCAGCGATTTCATTTACGACGAAGAGATCGGCGCGATGAGCGCGTCCGGCCTGCTGACGCGGCTTGATCTGGCGTTTTCACGCGATCAGGCCGAAAAAATCTATGTCCAGCACCGCATGATCGAGAACGGCAAGGATCTTTATGCCGCGCTGGAAGAGGGCGGACATTTCTATGTCTGCGGTGATGCGACGCGCATGGCCAAGGATGTGGATGCCGCCCTGCACAAGGTGGTTGGAGATCACGGCGGGCTGTCAGAGGATGCGGCCACGGAATACGTGAACAGGCTGAAGCGCGAAAAGCGGTACGTCCGCGACGTCTACTGAGGCGTTTGCCGCAAGCCCGGGATGGTGGGCAGGCCGAACTGGGCGCGCTGTCCGAGCGTATCGCGTCGCTTTGCCGTTCTCAGCGACAGATACGCCGCGAAATACCTTGATCCGTTGGCGGGATCAGGACGACGGGGCTGTCCAATAGCTGGCGGCGGTGAAGGCGCGCGAGGGGTAGCCTCTTTCGCGAAACAGCGCGCGGGCGCGGCCGACCTGCGTGCGCTCCGCTGCGAAGAACATGTAGAAGTCATCCTGGTCAGGTTTGAGCTCTGCGACGGCCTCGACCGGATCTGCAAGATGCATCCGCTCGATGTGCAGATCCACACCCCCGGGCAGCTCGATCTGTTGTGCGTCGCTGTCGTCACGCAAAAACAGTATGGCCTTTCCGCGCGTGTGATCGGGCGCGGCGCCGAGCATTCTGTAGATCACCGGCAATGCGGTTTCATCGCCGATCAGGCCAAGCCAGGCGGCCTTTCGCAGGGCACCGCCATTGGGTCCGGTCACCGCGATCTCGGTTCCGCTTCGGGCGTCCCGGCACCAGTCGCTTGCCCGCCCGCCGGCATGCAGGGCGATGTCGACATCCACCCAGTCGCCCGCGGTCGAGATCTCGCGCACCGTGTAGACCGGCCTGTGCCATGCGCCGGGGCCGCCGGGCCATTGGGTGACGCCGCGGTGGTCAAGTGTGGGCCAGTCGGCGCCGCCTGGTCCGAAAAGAAAGCGGAAATGCAGCCCCGCGTCCTGTGGCAGAAAGGCGGTGAAGTCACCTTCGAGGCGCAGGCGCACGAAGTTGGGCGAGATCTGTCTGGACCCGGCCACATGCGCGATCCGCTGGTTCAGCGGAACGGGGCCGCGGGGGCTGTCCCACGTCATGGCAGCCTCAAATCCGTAGCCTTCTATGCGCTGCGCATAGAGATCCATCAGCACCTGCAGTTCCGCATCCGATCCTGCACTGAATGTTACCTCGGCGCCGGCGCCCCTGCGCACAAAGGTGACATGCCCCAGAGGGGCTGCTATTTTGCAGGTTTGCCCCAGCCGCTGGACGTCAAAGCCGTTTTGTTCTGCCATTTCCGCAAGAGGCGTTATCAGTGCATCGGGTGCGGCGTTGAGAAATGCGTGATGATCCGGCATGCGTCTGCTCCGTCATGGGTGTCCCAGGTCCTTCAGAATTTCGGCAAGACCGTCGCGCCAGTCAGGACGCGCAATGCCGAAGATCTCAAAGCTAGAGCGGCAATCCATTCGGGAATTGAGCGGCCGCGTGGCAGGTGTCGGATAGTCGATGGACGCGATGTCGTCCACTGCGCAGGTCACACCCGACTGCGCAAAGATTTCCCGCGCGAAATCCGCCCAACTGACATCGGGTGCGCCGGAAAAGTGATAGATGCCGGTCTTGTCCGGCGCGTCGCGCAGATGCCGTGCGACGGTGAGGCATGCCCCGGCGATGTCGGCGGCGGGTGTGGGGCCGCCGATCTGGTCGGCCACAATGCTCAGCTTGTCGCGATCGGCCCCCAGTCGCAGCATTGTCTTGACAAAATTCTGCCCGTGGGCGGAAACGACCCAGGATGTGCGCAGGATCGCGAACGTACCGCGTGCCTCCTGCACGGCCATCTCGCCGGCCAGTTTCGTGCGACCATACGCGCCTTTGGGATCGGTGGGATCGTCCGGACGCCAGGGTGCCGTTCCCGTACCGGAGAACACGTAATCGGTTGACAGGGTGACGAACGGAATCCCGAGCGCGGCCGCTTGACGCGCCATCGCGGCCGGTGCGTCGGCGTTGACAATCCGCGCGACGGCCTCTTCCTCTTCGGCCCGGTCGACGGCGGTGTAGGCCGCGGCATTGATCACCGCGTCGGGTGCATGCCGGGCAATCGCCTGTGCGCAGGCCGCCGGTTGCATCAGATCGACCGCAGATCGTGGCAGACACGTCACGCACATGTCCCGCGGCGTCCGCGCGGCCAGTTCGGTCGCGACCTGTCCGGTCTGGCCAAACACAAGAATTCGCATCACGCCGCTATCCCTATCCTTCGCCCAGCCGCTGACCAACGCCGTCCCGGTTCTGCAAGGCGCGCCACCAGTCTTCATGGGTCAGATACCAGTCGATCGTGCGTGCAAGCCCTTCATCCACCGTAACGGACGGCCGCCAGTTCAGTTCGTCGCGAATGCGGGTCGGGTTGATGGCATAGCGCAGATCATGGCCCGGCCGATCCTTGACGAACGTGATCAGCCGGTCATGCGGGGCATGATCCGGGCGCCGGTCATCGAGCAGGGCGCAAATCTTGCGAACCAGGTCGATGTTGCGCACTTCGTTTTCGCCGCCGATGTTGTAGCTGCGTCCCGTCTGCCCCTGTTCGAGCACTGTCAGCAGGGCGTCGGCATGGTCTTCGACATATAGCCAGTCCCGCACATTCAGTCCCTCGCCGTAGACCGGTATGGGCTGACCGGCAAGCGCGCGCAGAATGACCACCGGAATGAGCTTTTCGGGGAAATGATAAGGGCCGTAATTGTTGGAACAGTTGCTCAGCACGACCGGCAGGCCATAGGTTTCGTGCCAGGCGCGCACAAGGTGATCGCTGGCGGCCTTGGAGGCCGAATAGGGGCTGCGCGGATCATAGGGCGTGTTTTCGGTGAACTGCCCCGTTTCCCCCAGCGATCCGAACACCTCGTCCGTTGAAACGTGGTGAAACCGGAAGCTGTCCGGCCGGTTGCGTGCATCCCAGTTGGCGCGGACAGTTTCAAGCAGGGTATACGTTCCGTTGACATTGGTTTGAATGAACGCGCCGGGGCCGTCGATCGAGCGGTCCACATGGGACTCGGCGGCCAGGTGCATCACCGCGTCAGGTTCATGGTGGGCCAGGATCCGCGCCATCGCATCGCGATCGCAAATGTCGGCCTGTTCGAAGACATACAGTGGGTCCTGCGCCACTGACGCCACGTTCTCCAGGCAGGCCGCATAGGTCAGCTTGTCGACGTTCACAACCGCATGACCGCGCGAGACCGCCAGTCTCACCACGGCAGACCCGATAAAGCCCGCGCCCCCCGTGACAAGAAGTTTCATGCCTTAACCTTCATACACAAAGGGGCTTTCGAAGCCCTTGAACCGCGGCGCGTCGGCATCTTTCCCGGACAAAAGGGGATCTGTCACCGTGCCCCAGTCAATCCCGATGTCAGGGTCGTTCCACAGCAGCGCGCCCTCTGTTTCGCGGGCGTAGTAGTCGGAACACTTGTAGATGATCTCGGTCCCCGGCGCCCGCGTGACGAACCCGTGTGCAAATCCGGCGGGCACAAGCATCTGTTTGCCGTTCTCGAAGCTGAGTTCGGTTCCGAACCACGCGCCGTAGGTGGGCGACCCGCGCCTGATATCGACGGCCACGTCAAGAAAGGAACCCCGACCGCACCGCACGAGTTTGGCCTGCGCGTGCGGTGGTGCCTGAAAATGCAGCCCGCGAACGGTATGTTCGCGCTCCGACAAAGAGTGGTTGTCCTGCACGAAGCGCGTCGTGACCCCCAGACCGGCCAGCGTTTTCGCGCTGTAGCTTTCCGAAAAGAACCCGCGCGCATCGCCATGCCGGGCAGGTGTGAGAACCAGAAGGCCGTTCAGGGGGGTCTTTTCGATCTGCATGACATGTCCGGATTGGCTGAACCCTTGCGCTGGCACTAGCAAACGCGCCCTGACCTGTCTATCCATGAAAGAAGACGGTACATGCAGCCGCGCCCGGACGGACAGAAACCTGAGCAAGGCCGGGCTCCGGGTCAGATGTGCCGCGTGTCATTGTCCGGTTTGCTGAAATGATGACGACCAACCCTTTCCGTCGGTTTCCCCGCTGTCTGGCACGGCTGCCGCGCGTTGTGCGCGTCTACATCCTGAATTGCGTTCTGGGCTTTGTGCTGTCGGGCGTGTTTACCGCCCTGGTCCTGTGGTTTGACGTGGCAGGCATCGGACATCTTGTCCGGCATGTCCCGGGGGGCGGTCTTGCGCTGTTGGTTTTCTTTGTTCTCAACGGTATCGTGTTTGCCGGGGTGCAGACGGGCATCGTGATCATGTCGATGCCCTACGCCGAAAGAGACAGGCGTGGCCGTTCGCGTGACTGACGGGATCGGCGCGCGCTGCACCGCATGACCGGGCAGAAGCCGTGTGAGGGCTGCCAGACCTCTCAAGGCCCACGGGCATCGGGCTGCGAATTGCCCGTCCCGGCCTCTTGGGGTACATGATCGCGCAGGCGCACGCACAACCGGACAGTGCGGTGCACGGGGCTGTGCCGCGGGTATGACTCCCGGCGCGAAGAGACGGCAAGGAGACTACGGGCGTGAAAATAGCTGTGATTGGCACGGGGTATGTCGGACTTGTGTCCGGTGTGTGCTTTTCCGACTTCGGCCATGATGTGGTCTGTGTCGACAAGGACATGTCGAAGATCGAGGGTCTGAGGGCGGGCGACGTGCCGATTTTCGAGCCGGGGCTGAAGACGCTGATGGCGCGCAATGTCGAGGCCGGCCGCCTGTCGTTCACGGATGATCTGACCCGTGCGCTGGACCGGGCAGAGGCGGTTTTCATCGCTGTCGGCACGCCGACGCGGCGCGGGGACGGACATGCGGATCTGACCTATGTCATGGCGGCTGCCGCCGAGATCGCGACCACGGCGCGCGACTATATCGTTATCGTCACGAAATCGACCGTTCCCGTCGGGACGAACCGGGCGGTCGCGCAGGTTGTGGCAGAGGCCAACCCGGATCTCGATTTCGACGTGGCCTCGAACCCCGAGTTTCTGCGGGAAGGCGCGGCGATCGACGATTTCATGCGTCCCGATCGTGTGATTGTTGGTGTGCAGTCCGAACGCGCGGCGCGAGTCATGGGTGACATCTACCGCCCGCTGTTTCTGCGGGACTTTCCGATTGTGACAACCGATCTGGAAAGTGCGGAACTCATAAAATATGCCGCCAACGCTTTTCTGGCCACCAAGATCACCTTCATCAACGAGATGGCCGCACTGTGTGAAAGAGTGGGCGCTGATGTGAAAGAAGTGGCGCGGGGCATGGGGCTTGACGGGCGCATTGGCAACAAGTTTCTGCATGCGGGGCCGGGATTTGGCGGATCATGTTTCCCCAAGGATACCAAGGCTTTGGCACGGATCGGTCAGGAAAACGCTGTACCCATGCAGATTACGGAGGCGGTGATCAAGATCAATGACGAGGTCAAGCGGCGCATGCTTGATAAGCTGCTGGACCTGTGTGACGGCAGCTTCAACGGCAAGACGGTCGCCGTTCTGGGCGTGACGTTCAAGCCAAACACCGACGACATGCGCGAAGCGCCAAGTCTGACCATTGTGCCCGCGCTGGTGGGTGGCGGGGCAACTGTGCGGGTGATCGACCCCCAGGGCCGGCACGAAGGCGAAACGCTGCTTCCCGGAGTCACCTGGTGCGACGATGCCTATGTCGCTGCGCAAGACGCGGATCTTGTCGTGATTCTGACGGAATGGAACGAGTTTCGCGCGCTGGACCTGGGGCGGCTCGCGCGCGGCATGGCCGCGCCGCGCATGGCTGATCTGCGTAACGTGTACAGTGCCGAGGACGCCTCGAAGGCCGGGTTTTCAAGCTATGTGTCGGTGGGCAGGGGACGCGAGGGCGATCCTGCCCTTCACGGATCCTGATCCGAACGCGCCCTGCAAGATACCGCGGGTCTCGTCACAGGCGCAGAACCTCGCCGCGAAATCCGTCTGCATATCCGTCCCGCAACAGCGCGCGGCGCGCCGGGAACGTGTCGGGCACCACAAGGCCCAGCTGTGCCCGGAAAACTCCGGCGTATCGGCCAAAATAGATCGCGCGGCGGCCCGACAGCGGTGCAAGGCGCAGATCGCGCGCGAAACTGTGCCCCAGTCCGGCAACGCGAAAACCGGGATTGCCCTCGACCGGTTCCAGATACCCGTCCACGGACAGTTGCCGCAAGTCGCCGATGCCGTTGAAACGGCCCGACGCGACGCGATCCGTCTCGAACCCGCGTTCCGTCGCGCGCCCAAAGGCCGTGATGTAGCTACCGGGCGCTGTGCCGCCGGTCGGTCCCACCAGAGCGGCCCCGCCGACAGAAGGTCCTGTCCCGGACCGGCGTTCAAGCGTCCCGGCAATCAGATCCGGGCCGTCCGGCGGTTGATCGATGCGTGTCGCCACAACGCCGCCCGCGTGCCATGTGCCGCTGATCGCGGCGCGGCGACCGGGAACAGCCCGCCCCGCGGTGCCGGTGTCCGTCTCGACCGGCACGCCGTTGACCGTCAGCCCCCCGGCGGTGCGCCGGACAACGCCGACCAGTGCATAGTCGATGGTGATGCGCTGCGCGACAAGTCTGTCCCGACTGCGTGTGGCGTAGAGTGTCAGCGACTGTCCACGCGTCAGCGCGCTGTCCGTGGTATCGCCGTAGGCCGTGGCAATTCGGGTGCGCGACGTCAGCTCGACACGCAGGCCGTTGACAACGAGAGAGCCGAAATCGGTCAGCTGACCGACGATGCCCGTGCCGCCAATGCCGCCCTCAAACGGATCTGTCACGCTTTGGCTGACCGTTTGCGGGGCCGCGCAGGCGGTCAACGCGGCAGACCCCATGAGTGACACAAGAGTGCGGCGGTTGTACGTCTTCACGGCGCGTTGCCTTCTGATGCGCTGTTCGACTTGTCGGCCTCCGGATCAGGCGTGGCCTCGCGAAAGAAATAGACCCCGAAGCGATAGCGCTCTGTTGCCTCGTGTCCCTGCTTTGCATCGGTTCTTTGCAACTGGCTGCTTTGGGTGTTGAGTTTTTCAAGCAGGTCCTGCGCGTGCCGTCGGGCGGTGGCTTCGATCTGGTCCACGGAACCCGTCGAAAGACGGTTGTAGAACACCGCGCGTTCCAGATAGGGCGACTCGTCCGACAGCGTGTTTTGCGCGGCAGCTGTCAGATGATCGCCCACATTTGCGGCGAAGAACACGATCTTGTCGTCGCCCGAGCCCGGACCGCGCAGGGCGGCCCCGGTCACGCGCAAAAGGCTTGTTTCATCCTCTTCCACAAGCCCCTGCCGCATCAGTTCGTCCAGCACCGTACGGGGCCGGATATCGCGGCTGACACGCTGAACGAGGCTTTCGAAATCAGTGCCGTCTGCTCCGGTGCGGGGCAGCGGGCGGGGGTGTCCGGCCTCATCAAGATAGTCAGGATGCGTCAGCCACTGGCCGAGCACGGTCGTGAACGTCACGGTTTTTGAGCGCGCCTCCTGCCAGGTGCCGTCGGTATCCGAACGAATGGCGCGGACATCACGACGGTGGACGCCGGTCAACAGGCTGACGCGGCTGTCGGTCGGCGCAGTGCCGTCAATTCGGAATTCCTCGTAGGCGACATCGACGTAGACGGTCTTCAGGAGACGGTAGAGGGCAGGGGCGGTCACGCCCTGCACGATCAGCATCCGTACCAGTGGCCGCAACAGGCCTTTCAGAACACGAAGAACCGTGGGCGTGTCTGATGAGGGATCCGGTGCGCTCATGCGTCCCGTCTAACAAAGAGTGTGCTTTTGTTCCACAATTACCCGTGCCCACTGTGCACTGCATCACCATTGGGTGCGTGGGCGCCATTGGGACAGACCGTCACCTTTGCGCTCTGGGCCGGTTGCGCGAGCCGGAACTGGTCCGCGCCTTCCTCAGGCGATGTCGCGTGCGCGGCGTGACCAGTTTTCCGTCGCGGCCTTGACCAGATAGTAAAGCGCGATCGACAAAAGCGAGAGCGTGAACAGAGCGGCAAACATCAGGTCCGTCTTTGAGCGGCCATTGGCCAGAAGCATCAGGTAACCCAATCCCTGGCTGGCCCCGACCCATTCGCCAATCACGGCACCGATCGGGGCATAGACCGCAGACAACCGCAGGCCGGAGGCAAGCGCGGGTAGCGCTGCGGGAATGCGAATGTGCCAGAGCACTGCCAGCGGCCGGGCCTGCATGGTGTTTGCCAGATCAAGAAAGCCGCGCGGTGTGCGCAGCAATCCGTCGAGAAACGCCGACGCGACGGGAAAAAAGACAATCAGCACGGCCATCGCGACCTTTGAACCGAGACCGTAACCCAGCCAAAGCGTCAGTATGGGGGCCAGTGCAAACACCGGAAGCGTCTGCGAAAAGACAAGCAGAGGCTGCAGGATGATGCGCGCGCTCTTTGACAGGGCGAGGCAAAGCGCGACACCGGCGCCCAGGCTCGCGCCGATCGCCAGACCCAGAAGTATTTCGCTGAGCGTGACCAGGCTGTGTTCGGCGATCAGCGCACGGCTGGTCCACCAGGTTTCGGCCACCAGCGCGGGTCCGGGCAGAATGAAACGCGGCACGCCGGTGAGGCTGACGACCGCCTGCCAGAGCGCCAGCGCAAAGACCGCGGCAAGTAGACCGGCCAGCCAGCGCATCACGCCGCCTTTCTCAGCAGTGCCAGCAACCGGCCCTGAGCATTCAACGTGTCCGGGTCGTCGACGGCGCGCGGCGCGTGGCCCGGCGGCGGATCAAGCGCGATCTGGCCGCTTTCCGACAGAACCACGATCTTGTGTGCCAGCCGGGCGGCCTCTGCGGGATCATGCGTGACCAGGAGAACGGTGCGATTTTCCAGCAGCCGACAGGCAAGATCCTGCATGTCCGAGCGGGTGCGCGCATCCAGTGCTGAAAATGGTTCGTCCAGCAGGACCACGGGTTTGTCCTCCATCAGGGTGCGGGCAAGGGCCACGCGCTGCCGCTGCCCTCCGGACAAGGCGCCCGGACGGCGATCGGCCATGGCTCCCAGCCCCACACGGTCCAGCAATTCGTGCAGACGTGCCCTGTCCACGCGTCCGCCACGCAGCCGCGCGCCAAGGCTTACGTTGTCACGCACGCTGGCCCAGGGCAGAAGCAGGTCTTCCTGCGCCATGTACGCCACTCGGGGCGCGATGTCGGACCCGTCCGAGGCGACAACCGCGCCGTCGAACACGGCTTCGGTCCCGAGCCCGGCAAGGAGCCTCAGGATGGTGGATTTGCCCACGCCGGACGGTCCAAGAAGGCACGTCCAGCGCGCCGGCGCAATGTCCAGTTCGAGTGCGGAAAACAGAACGCCATCGGGCAGCCGCGCGCTGCCTTCGACCCGAATGGCCGGGGCGCGTGTCACGGCGTCAGTCCCATCTGCCAGAATCCGACCTCGAGGCGGGTTGCCACTGCGAAGGTATCGCAAAGCCCGCGCCACACCGGAAGCTCTGTGTAGCTCGTACCATAGCGGTGGACCAGCGCGTCCTGCATCAGTGCCCCAACGGTGCCGCAGCTTGCCTGGTAATCCGCCCCGCCATAGGTGTCGATCCAGTCGGCATAGGTGTCTGATGACTTGTCCCGCAACAGCCGCGCACCGATTTCGCCATAACCCAGCACGCAGGGCGCAAGCGCGGACAGCAAGGTCAGGTAGTCGCCCGAAAACCCGGCATCCATAACAAAGCGGGTGTAGGCCGCGTTTTCCGCGCGTTCCTGAGTGGCGAACAGCTCGGACTGAGAAATACCGGCGTCTTCGCAGATGCCGATATGGAGCCTGATCTCCTCGCAGAGCAGCGCGTTGACGGTCTCGGCTGCGGCGATCATTTCTTCAAATCGCTGCGCCTTCACGATCGCCAGGGCCCAGGCGCGCGAGAAGTGCATGAGGAACACGTAATCCTGACGCAGATAGTGCAGGAAGGCCGCGCGAGGCAACGTGCCATCGCGCAATCCTTCGACAAAGGCGTGATGCGTATAGTCCCGCCAATGCGATCCCGCCGCCTGTCTCAGCGAAGCGAAGGCCGGGCCGTAATCGGGTGTCGTGCTCATTTCGCTGTCACGTCCACTGCAATTTGCGACACCGGAAGTTCGGAGGGGATCAGTCCGGCCTCTTTCAGATACGTCTCGAACCGCGCGTAGCGGCCTGCATCGAACGCGGCGGGCCGCAGCGCAAACCGGGGCAGGGTGTCGTCCCAGGCAAGGTCGTTGAGTTCATCCTGCAATTCGACGGACGTGCCCGAGAAGATCTCCCACGCGCGCTCCGGATTGTTGACGATAAACTGCGTGGCCTTTTCCGTGGCGGCGATGAACCGCGCGACCATATCGTCGTCCATCGTGTCGGGATTGGCCACGTAGATCAGTTCGTCATAGGACGGCACGCCTTCTTCCTCGATGTAAAAGCATGTGCCCGGACGGCCCTCGATATCCATCTGGTTCAGCTCGAAGTTCCGGTAGGCGCCAATGACCGCATCGACCTGACCCGACATGAGCGAGGGCGACAGGGCGAAGTTCACATTGACCAGTTCGACCTCATCCAGGCCGACGCCGTACTTGCCCAGAACGGTCGACAGCACCGCCTCTTCCACGCCGGCAACGGAGAAGCCGATCTTCTTGCCGCTCAGATCGCCCGGTGACTTGATCGGTCCATCCTCGAGCACCAGAAGGCAATTCAGGGGCGTGGCCACCAGTGTGCCCACCCGGATCAGCGGCAGGCCCTCGTGGATCTGAAGGTGCAGTTGCGGCTGATAGGACACTGCCAGGTCCGCCTGTCCGGCGGCCACGAGACGTGGCGGCAGGGATGGATCGGCCGGCGGCACGATCTCGACCTCAAGCCCTGCATCGGCGAAGTACCCCAGTTCCTGGGCGATGATGACCGGCCCGTGATCGGGGTTAATGAACCAGTCCAGCAAGAGCGTCATTCTGTCTTGCGCAAGCGCCGGGCTGGCGGCCAGAAGGGCAAGCGCGGTGAGAAGGTATTTCATCATTTGACCTTTCATTCAGGAAGCGGTGGCGGCGGCAAGCGCGATTGCGCCTGGCCAATGGGGGGTGATGACCTCGGCCGCGCGCCAGGCGCGCAGTCCGGTGGCGCAACAGAGCACAAGACGACCGTCCGCTGGTGCGAGCTCCGCGCGCAGTCTGTCCGGAGCGATGCGTCGCGCGTCCGGGTGCAACATCTCGGGCGCCTCGCCGGCATCTCGCAGTTCCACGATTGTGTCGCTCGCGCGTATCTGATCCCGGGCAAGAAAGGGAAAGCTTTGCGCAGGTTCCTCAGCGCTGTCGAAACGAAAGCCCGAAAAGCGGAAATTCCGCAAATCAAACTGTACGCATTGGCCCAGAGGGTCCGGCGAGAGACCCAGAAGGTGCGACATGGCCATCTGTGCCTGAGCCGCCGCCACGACGGCGACGGATGGACCTGACACACCGGCGGTGGTGCAGTTTGCGGCCGTGTCGGGGGCATCGGGGAACACCGCACGCAAAGACGGCGCGCCTCCGCATACCCCGAGCGCATAGCCCGAAAACTGCAGAACCGAGGCGGAAAACAGCGGTGTGTCCGCCGCCAGGCATGTATCGCTCAGCATGTAGCTCACAGCGTGGCTGTCTGCGCAGTCGAGCACCAGATCAGCGGTCTGTGCCAGAGCGGGCGCCGTCGCCGGGGTGAGAGCGGCCGGAACAGCCTGAATCGCGACATCGGCGTTCAGGGCGCGCAGCCTTGCGGCGGCGGCCAGCGCCTTTGGCCTGCCGCAATCCTCTTCGGCAAAGAGTGTCTGACGGTGCAGATTGTGCAGATCGACGTCATCGCCATCAACCAGTGTGATGCGCCCGAGACCGGCGCCAACCAGTTGCGGCAGAACGGTCGCGGCCAGACCGCCCGCGCCGACCACCAGCGCGTGCGCCGACCCCAGACGGGTCTGGCCACTTGCGCCAATTTCATGCAGTTGCATCTGGCGAGCGTAGCGGTTCATCGCGTGACCTCCAGCCATTGTCGCACCCGGTCCCCGGGATTCGGGTTGAGCGTGATGTCCGTCACGACGGACACGATGTCGGCTCCGGCAGCGAACACGCCGGGTGCGCGTGCAACGCTCATGCCGCCAATACCCACAAGCGGCAGTTCCCCAAGTCTGGATTTCCATTCCGTTACACGGGGCAGGCCCTGTTCGTGCCATTTCTTTTTCTTCAGGATCGTGGGGTAGACCGGTCCGAGCGCCACGTAATCGGGGTTGAATGACAAGGCGCGGTCAAGTTCGGCGTCGTCATGGGTCGACAGCCCCACCCTGAGGCCCGCGCGCCGAATGGCAGGCATGTCCGCGTGATCGAGATCTTCCTGCCCCAGATGCACCCATGCGCTTTTGGCATCTATTGCGGCTTGCCAGTGGTCATTGACGACAAGTGTGGCAGAGTGCGTCTTGCACAGTGCTTCGGCGCGGGCGATCTGTGTGGCCACGTCCCACGGCATGCGATCTTTCAGGCGCAGTTGCACAAGCTTCACACCGAGCGGAAGCATCCGTTCAAGCCAGTCCGCATCGTCGAAAATCGGGTAAAACCGGTCAAGCGTCATCGCAGGAAAGCCTTTCCGATCACGGGAGTTGAGGGTTCCGCCATGTCCCGTGGCTCGATCGCGCCGGCCGCATACGCAGCGTGTCCCGCGATCACGGCCTGACCCATCGCGCGCGCCATTGCAACGGGGTCGCCCGCCCGCGCGACGGCCGTGTTGAGCAACACGGCGTCATATCCCAGTTCCATGGCGTGCGCGGCATGGCTGGGCAAGCCGATCCCGGCATCAATCACCAGCGGCACATCCGCAAACTCGGCCCGCATCGCGCGCAGGGCATAGGGATTGGCCAGCCCACGGCCGGACCCGATCGGAGCCCCCCAGGGCATCAGGACCTGGCAGCCTGCGGCCAGCAGGCGTTCCCCCACGATCAGATCCTCCGTGGTGTAGGGAAAGACCATGAAACCGTCTTCGGACAAGATGCGTGCGGCCTCGACCAGCGCGAAGACATCCGGCTGCAGGCTGTCATTGTGCCCGATCACTTCCAGTTTGATCCAGGCTGTGTCAAAGACTTCGCGTGCCATATGCGCGGTTGTCACGGCCTCTTTGACGGTGTGGCACCCGGCCGTGTTGGGCAGCACCCTGACCCCAAGTTCACGAACAAGAGACCAAAAGCTCTGGCCCGCGCCACCCGCGCCCTCGCGGCGCAGCGATACCGTGGCGACGCTTGCCCCGCTTGCCTCGAACGCGGCCTGCAAAATTGCGGGGCTGGGGTATTGCGCCGTTCCCAGCATCAGCGGACCTGGCAGATCCGTGTCGTAGAAACCGGGCATGCTCAGCCTCCCTGCATCGGTGCAAGCACTTCGACCCGGTCGCCATCCGACAAAACGTGTTCGGCCCTTGCAGCAGCGGGTATGAACACTTCGTTGACGGCCGTCGCAACCCGGCCCGTGAATCCGCGCTCGGTCAAAAGCGCCGACAAGTCCCGCGCCGCCACGTCGCACGGCGCACCGTTAAGGATGATGGTCATCGAAAAGCTCCGTTCTTTTGCCCTCAAGCACGAAGTCCGCCACGGTCTCCGCCAAGGCGGGGGCCAGCAGAAACCCGTGACGGTACAATCCATTGGCATAGATCCGCCCGTCGATTTCGCGCACATGGGGCAGGTTGTCGGGAAACGCGGGGCGCAGATCGACGCCGATCTCCATGATCTCGGCTTCTCCGAAGGCAGGTGACAGGGCGTAGGCGGCGCTCAGCAGCTCAAGAAGCGATCGCGCGGTCACGCCTCGCCGGTCCTCCGCCTCGATCATCGTCGCGCCCAGCATGTAGATGCCGTCACCGCGGGGTACAACGTAAAGCGGCAGTCTTGGATGCAGCAGACGCACGGGGCGCGTCAGTGCGACATCCGGCGCGCGCAGCACGACCATCTCGCCCTTGACGCCGCGCAGATCGGACAGGCTGTCGCGTGCGGCGAAGCCGCGGCAGTCGATCACTTGGTTCAGATGATCCGGAGCGGCAGAGGCGTGCATGCGAACGCCGGATGCCTCAAGGCCTTCGTGCAGGTCTGTCAGTGCCGTACGCGGTGCAAGGTGGGCTTCGGTCTCGAACAGCAGCGCGGAGTGAAGATGCGCCAGATCCGGCTCCAGTTCCGCAAGCGCGGCGGCGTTCAGCGGTCGATGCCCCTGTGTCCGCGCAGCAAAACGCCGGAGATCGGGCACGTCACGGCGCTGCGCCACAACAAGCGTGCCGTGCCGTGCAACCGGTGTGCGCGTGCTCCACCAGTCCGCCGCTGACCGCCCCAGGCGCAGGACAGGTTCCTCGGCATTCTCGAATTCGCAATAAGGCGCGAGCATTCCGCCAGCCCACCAGCTGCAGGCGTGCCTGCCCGGGCGACCGGCAGGGTCGAAGACCTGAACCTGCGCCCCGCGCGCGGCAAGCTCGGAGGCCACGGACAGTCCCGCCACACCTGCGCCGAGAATGCTGAACATGGCTCAGTGCTCCCAGATGGCGTGAAAGTGATGAACCGGCCCACGACCCTGGCCAACCTGCAACGTATCGGCTGCGCGGATCGCATGCTGAAGATAGGCATGCGCCTCTGCAACCGCCTGCCTGACGGTCAGTCCGCTTGCCAGACCTGCAGCTATGGCGGCGGACAGCGTGCAGCCGGTCCCATGCGTGTTGCGCGTGCTCAGGCGCGGCGCCTCGTGGCGTGCGATTTCGCCCTCCGCGCCGACCAGAATATCCTGGCACCGATCGCCCCGACCGTGCCCGCCTTTCATCAACACGGTCTGCGCGCCCAACGCGCACAAGGCGCGGCCCTGTACGATCATGTCGTCGTTGCCGGATGCCTCGGGCCGCCCAGTCAGGCGCGCGGCTTCGGGAAGGTTGGGTGTCAGCACATGCGCGCGTGGCACCAGTAAGTCGCGCAGGGTCGCAACGGCCTCGTCCGCGAGAAGGGCGTCGCCGGATTTGGCCACCATGACGGGATCAATCACAACCGGACCCGTGAATCCGGCCAGCCCGTCGAGCACGACCCGGATGATTTCGGAACTGGCCAGCATGCCGATTTTGACCGCGCGGATGTCAAGATCATCACGGACCGCCGCGATCTGAGCTGCGATGACATCGGGGGCGATGCCCTGCACGGCCGTGACCGTTCGCGTGTTTTGCGCCGTGACCGCGGTGACAACGCTGGCGCCAAACACGCCGAGCGCAGACATGGTTTTCAGATCGGCCTGAATACCCGCGCCGCCGCCGCTGTCGGAGCCCGCGATCGTCAATGCGATTGCCACCATTCTTCGCCTCTCTGCAATCTGGACGAAGGGTGGGCGGCAGGTCGTTTTGCCTGTACACCGTTCCCTCCGCCGGAATTGCCCGGATCAGGTTCGATGGGTTGACGCAATGCGCCTCTCAGCCGAGCCAGACAGGTCTGGCTTTGGCACCCCAACGGTCAACGAGGGCGTAGCAACGACAGGCGAAGAAGTCAAACGTCCGGTGCGGACCGGGCCCGGTGCCAGGGGTCAGGAAACGGCCATAGTTCGGCCAGAGTTTCAGGTTAGCCAAGTGTCATGAAACACGCACATTACAGTCAATCCGCCGACACGCAGAGCATCCTGAAACTCTGGGGTCTCTGGGCCGTTCTGACCGGGGCAGTGGGTGTCGCGCTGGTATTTCTCGGCATGCTGGGGCCGTCACTGGTGCCCGGTCCGTCCGCCGCCAGCCAGATCGGTGAGATCGCGGGGGAGATCAAGCGTTCGGCCTGGCTGTCGTTTCTGGGAATGAAGCCGGACCCGGTGGCGCCGGAAACCGGCGTGGACCCCTGGGTTGTGATGGCGTTCATCGCGCCGTTTCTCGGGCTTGTCGCGATTGTCTTGTCGGTCATCTCGGGCGTGATGCACGAAAACAGGCGACTTGTCGCGGCGGGGGCGACGCTTGGCGGGGTGGCGGTGCTGTTTCAGTTCTTCTGGTGGCTGGCGTTGCTGATCTGCGGCGTGGTGCTGCTGGTCTCTGTTCTCTCCAACATCGGAGACATTTTCAGCGTCTGAGACGCGGCGCCGCCATCTTCAGTAGTCCCGTTCGAAATAGATGCCGAATCCGGTGTTTCCATCCGATCCCGCGATCCCTTTCACCGTCAGACTGGGGGATACATCAAGGTTGATGTTGATCTCTTCGTTGCCATCGCTGTCCACGGCGATTTCGGAATAGATGTTCTCGGACAGATAGGCGCCGGCGCGCACCTCGGTGCCCCCGTCATCGGTGCTTTTGACGTCCAGATCGCTGAGACCCAACCCGCTCCGCAGGCCGCCCAGAAGCCCCCCGCCACCGCGACCTGAAAGCGTTGCGGCGGCAGACACCAGTTGCGCGGCCTGAAACGCCGAAATCTTGCTGATGTCCTGACCAAACAGAAGACGCGCGGCCACTTCTTCCTGCGGCAGCGGCGGGGTCGATTCAAACTTTACCTCAGGCGAACTGGCCTGACCTTCGATGATGACTTTCGCGATCACATCATCGGTCTCGTTTTCAGCCACGACACGCAGGTAGGGATCGAGCGAGCCGCGCAAGTCGATCAACCCTTCCGTCAGGTCGAGCCGCTTGCCAAGGATATCGAGACGCCCGCGGATGAGTTCAAACGAGCCGCTGCCGATCACCGCGGCAGTGGTGCCCTGCAACTGGATCGACCCGCCCATTTCGGCGTCCAGCCCGCGCCCCCGGATGAAGATCTGGTTTGGCGCATTGATTGTCAGGTCGAGCCCAAGCGGCGTGCCGCCGCCGCTTTCGGTTTCCTCCTTGATCAGACCGGCGCGGCGCAGCGTCTCGTAGACTGCCGGGCTTTCGCCGCGATGTTCGATATCCGGGATTGCGCCGATGCCCACGCTGCCCGACGGGATGCGCAACTCTGTTTTGCCAAGACCGATTGTACCGGCGATCAATGCGCCCCCCGCCAGAGGCCCATCTATGTTCACCTGTCCGGTCAGTGACGTGCTGTAGAGGCTTGGATCGAGCAGGCCGAGGTTCTGAAGCACCACACTGAGATTGGTCGAAAAAGGCGCAGCCAGCGTGATCGGACCTGAGACGTCAAACCGCCCGCCGGTCGCCGATACACCGCCCAGCGTGACCTGAGCCGTGCGGTTGGCCAGGTCCACGCCGCCTGAAATACCACTCAGCGTCGCCTTGAGGTTGGGCAGCGAAAGCCGCGCGTCGGACAAGCGCACCGTGCCACTGGCGGCATCCAGTCCGGGAGCGCCGTCAACACGCAGGTCAAACGCCAGACGCCCTTCGATCGAACGGGGTTCGATCGCCTGATTGGCAATGCCTGCAGGCGCGCTCCCGGTGATCCCGAGCGCGACGGTCTGGCCGAAATCCTCGACATTGCCGTTCACGCGCGCCTCGATTCCACCCGGCCCGTTGGCTGTGATGTTCAGGTCGACGTCACGCCCCTCTGCGTCGCGGAACGTCGCTTCGCCCGTCATCGTCAGCGGCCCCGGAAAACCCGGGACGAGAAGCCCGAGATCCGACAGTCTGGCGTCCAGGGTGACCGGTGTGCCGGGGCCAGTGCCCCCGATTTTGACGGTGAGCGCACGGGTCGTGAGGTCCACCTTCCGGATATCGGGCGGTCCGTCGCCGATGGCGGCGGAGGCCGACAGGCTGACATCCCCGCCCGCCAGCGCGTCGACCTGCGTCAGACCGGTGCGAAACCCGCTGGCTTCAAGGTTGACGGTTGCGTCGGCCTCGACTGTCTTGAGTTTGCCCTGACCGGAGGCCTCCAGCGCAAGGCTTCCGGCCAGCGACGGCAAACCGGCGAGCGATGCAAAGCTCCGAAAATCAGCCACGTTGAGCGTCAGCTTGCCTTCGACCGGCAGATCGGCCTCGTCCGGCCAGACCGCGCCTTCCGCGTTGATACTGGCCCCTGCGGCGGAGGCGTCGAGACGGGTCAGCGAGACTTTGCCGTCCTTGTCCCAGGTCCCTTCGGCGTCAAGACGGGCAGGACCCGACAACCCGGGAGACACCCCATCCAGGTCCGTGACGCGTGCCTGCAGCGAGGCAGAGCCGCCATCGGTGCCGACTTGCCCGTCACCGCTGGCGGTCAGTTTTGGAAATGCCAGATCAAGCGTGCGCAGCGCAAAGGCGTCACCGTTGCGTGTTGCGGACACGGACAGGGTGCCGGTGCCGGCGAGAAGCGGGTCAAGCTGCGCGATACCGGCGCGCAGATCCGTGGCCCGCGCCTGCAGCTTCAGATCAAACGTCTCGCCCCTGATTTCCGCTGCGCCTTCGAAGGTGGCGTTGATTTGTCCCGCAACATCGCGTCCCGCGAGGTCCGCAAGCCGCGACAGGTCGCTGCTTTGCAGCGTAAAGCTGCCGGTCACGGGCATGCCGTCCTTGTCCGGGTCGAGTGTTCCGTCCCCGGTCAGTACCGCGCCGGCGCCTTCGAGGTCGAGGTTCGTCAGCTGCACCGGTGATCCCGCGGTCCATTCGACTTCGGAAGACAGGGTGACGGGGCCGGCAAGACGCGGCTCGGCCAGAGACACGTCATTGAGGCGCGCAGCGACGCTCAACGCGCCGGTGGTGGCGTTCAGCTGTCCTGTCACATTGCTGCTGAACTGCGCGTTGCGCAGTGTGAACGTGTCGATGCGTGTCCCTTCGGTGTCGCGTTCGGCATCCAGCCGAAGTGTGCTTTCGCCCGCAAGCAACAGATCAAGACGCGCCTCGCCAATGCGCAGATCGCTGGTGCCTGCGTCAAGAACCAGATCAAACGCACCTGTCAGCAAGGTACCGCGTCCCGAAAGGGCCAGATCCGCCGCACCGGCAAGATCGCGCCCGGCCAGATCCGCGAACCGGGTCAGATCATCGGCTGCAAGAGTGGCGTCGCCGCTGACCGGCAGACCATCCGCGACCGCGCCGATCTCGGCCGTTGCGGTCAGGCGCGCGTCGCCTGACGTGACATCAAGATCACGGACCGCAATCGGCTGTCCCTGCTGCCAGCCAATCCCGGTGGTCCCCGTGATCGTCTCGCCAAGCGCGGTGTTCAGCGCCGGATCCGCGGCTGTCAGCGCATTGACGGCCAGCTCTACCGCGGCGTCTATGGCCTTGCCGCCATCGCGTGACATGGTTCCACGCCCGCTCAGTGCGGCGGACCCGATCTGAAACGCGCCGTTGTCGAACCCCTCGACCTCGAATTCAGCCTCCCAGCCCGGCCCCTGCGACCCGTCATGGCGCGCGGTCAGGGCCACGCGCGACACCATCACGGGTCTGGCCTCGTCCGAGGGCAGCCGCATCGGGCCGTCACCGGCAATTTCGCCTGACAGATCGAAACGTTCGGGCCAGCCGGACCCGTCAATGGACAAAGAACCGTCCAGACGCAGCGCCGCGGTGGACACCGACAGCCGCTCAAGGTCCACACCGCCCCCGGCGCGTGTCTGTCCCTGCACGTCAAGAGCCGCCGCGTTCCCGAAGAACGGATGCATGTCAGGTTGCAGCAGGGGTTGCAGATCGCCTTCGAGCATCGCACCGAAGCGGTAGCTGTCCGTTGTGCCTTCGGCGAGGCCGATCTGCACCGATCCCCCCAGTCTTTCCTGCCCGTTGGACGACAGTGCGATTGCCGCCTCGAAGTCCGAAATCGGCGCTTCGCCCTGAATCGTCAGATTGATCTGCGGCGCGCCCGGAATACCGGCAAGCGCCGTCAGAATCCCGCCGGCGGATTCGGAAAGTGCCAGGTCGATCGCCAGAATGCGCGTCTCGTTGGAAAAACCGGCGCCAAGTGTCAACTGATCGCTGCGTTCAAGTTCGCGTATTGCAAGATCGGCGCGCGCCGCGCCTCCGTCCAGCATGACGCTGCCGTCGAGTGTCAGCGCCACGGGCTGACCGGCCAGGGCCTCGCCCAGCTGGATACGTTCCGCATAGACCCGGTCGATATTGACGCTGACCGGCAGTTCCGGCAGCGCGAATTCCCCGGCCTCGGCGTCCTCCGGCGTAACGGTCTGCTCGGATACCGGCGCACGCGCCATATCCACGTACCCCACGCTGAGTTCTGACACCTGAAGACGACCACGCAGCAATGCCAGGCGGGACCAGTCAAGCTGTACGTCCCGAACGGTCAGCCAGACGCCTTCGTCATCGGCAATCGTCAGTTCCTGCATTCTGGCGGATGAGGACAGGGCGCCAGAAAAGCCGGTGATCGTGATGTCACGCCCGGCACCAGACAGTGTGTCCTGAAGCCAGCGTTCGAGAAAGGACTGGTCGTCCTCGGCGCTATCCTGTGCGCCGCCAGGACCCGCCCATCCAAGACCCAGTGTCAGAACGACACAGAAGAGAAGCAGAAAGAACCGCATCAGAAGGCCTGCCCGATGCCAAGATAGATTTCGAAATTGTTATCAGACTCGCCTCTCACGGGGAATGCCAGATCGAACCGGATCGGTCCCAGACTTGTCTTGTAACGCACGCCGACGCCTGCGCCTGACTGCCATCTGCCGCGATCGTTGCTGAATGGATCCGCCCCTATAAACCCGGCATCATAGAACCCGACGACCTGCCAGGGATCGTTGAGATCGGCCCTCAACTCCCCGGAAAACCCCAGAAAACTGCGCCCCCCAATTTGGTCACCGTTTGGCAACGGGACGCCAAGCGACTGAAATTCCTGCCCACGCACAGTGCCCGCGCCGCCCGAAAAAAACAGCATGCCGGGCGGTACCGACGTAACGCCCGCCCCGGCGAGCGCCCCCAGTTGTGTGCGCCCAGCCAGCACAAAGCGTTTGTCCTTGCCAAGGCCAAGATATCCGCGGGCGTCGGCGTAGACACGCACACCTGTTCCGGAGGTGTCATCGAGCCCCAGAAAGGGTGTCAGTTGCAGATCAAGGAACCGCCCGCTGCGCGGGTCAAGGTCGTTGTCGCGAAGATCCCAGGTCAGGCGTCCGGGCAGAAACAGGTGCTGCAGCTCGCGCGTTCCAAGTGCATCGCGAACATCGGAGTATTGATAGGCAATGCCCAGTTCACCCTTCAGAGTGTCGCTGAACTTGTGCGTGACGCCGCCACCGATCCGCGCGAATGTTTCGCGATATTCGGGTTCGTCATTGCGTTCCAGCGACATCGAAAGAAACAGGTCGGTGTCCGGCGTGAAGGTGGAGGGCCGCTCGAACCGAACCTGCACGCGATAGTCGACCCCGCCGTCGCTGCCGGCAATGTCACCGCCGATCCCGCTGATCTCTCCCGACAGCAAAAGTCGCTCGGCGCCTCCCAGAATGTTGCGGTGCATCCACGATGCACTGAGCGATATGCCCTGCACAGACTCGATTTCCGCGCCAAATGTGATGCGGCGGGGTTTTGCGGCTTCCAGCTGCGCGATAATGTCAAGCGTCCCGTCGGGCGACGGATCCTCTGCCTCGGCCAGAACCACCGAACGAAACGTGCCGGTGCGCCGCAATCTGTCGTTGGCATCCTCCAGAACCTCCGGCGAGAAGGGCGCACCTTCGGGCAACGCCACCATGTCCCGGATGCGGTCGGGCCGAACATCGCCTGCGCGTTCGATGCGCAACTCTCCGAACCGCAAGGCGGGGCCCGGGTCGATCACAATGTCGGCGGACAGCTGTCCTGTCGGGTGATTGGCGATGAGGCGCTGCGTCGTGACCTCTGCCTTGGCATGGGATGCGGTGCGCCAGCCGGCAACCGCGTCGCGCGCGGCGCGTGCGATCACGGTGCTGCGGGCGGGCTCGCCAACGGCAAAGCCCTCGGTCGGCTCGGATTTGGGGGCTCGCGGCTGAATGGACGCGCGTGAAAAGACAAACCGAGAGCCCGGATCAATGCGGACAACGACTTGACGGATCACCGGAGGCGCCTGGACAGGAGAGAGATCGGCGGCTTCGCGACCGTCCACGAGAATCGAGATAACGCCACTGTAATAACCGGCTTCGTAAAGCGCGCTTATCAGACGGGAATAGTCGGCGCGCGCCGCGGCCAGTATGTCCTGTGGTCCGACTGCCTCATCTTCGGCCAGTGGCAGGACTGCCGAGGCATTGCGCAACGTCTTGGCAAGAGTGCTGGATTCGTTGGAGACGAAAACAGTGACTTCGGTCGCGCGCAATGCCGTGCCGACGAACACCCCGAATGCCGCAAATAGGCATAGCTTCAACAGACGCCGCGCGGCCAAACCCTGCTCCATTCAACCCCTGACGCAAGTGTAGAGCCATAGGCGAAGTTCCGCCATGCCGAAAGACACTGCCGGTGGCGAAATCATGCCGTCGCCCGGCGTGTGACGTGCAGCGCGCCATCGGGGGCTCAGGTCGCGGGGGCAATGGCCGCCGCAAGCGAAACCGACAGTTTGTCGGTCAGTTCGTCGATCTGGCTATCCTCGATGACAAACGGCGGTGCCAGCAGTACGTGATCGCCGTTGCGGCCATCCCGGGTGCCGGACATCGGATAGCAGATCAGACCGGCCTCGAATGCGGCCTTCTTGAACCGCGCGGCCACGGCCCGCTCTGGCGCAAAGGGTGTTTTGGCTTCGCGGTCTTCGACAATCTCGATGCCCTGAAACAGGCCGCGTCCGCGAATGTCGCCGACATGTGCGTGCTGACCAAAGCGCTGAACCAGCGCGGATTGCAACCTGTCGCCCATCCGTGTTGCGCGTGCGACAAGATCCTCTGCTTCAAGCTTTTTCAGAACCGCCACTGCCGCCGCCGCCGCGACGGGATGCCCCAGATACGTGTGACCATGCTGGAAAAAGCCGCTGCCGGCTTCGATCGTGTCATAGATCTGCCGGGTGCAGAGCATGGCGCCGATCGGCTGGTATCCGGCGCCCAGCCCTTTGGCGATACATGCAATGTCGGGGGCGATGCCGTCGGCTTCGCAGGCGAAAAGGTGCCCGGTGCGTCCCATGCCGCACATCACCTCGTCCAGTATCAGCAGGACACCGTAACGGTCACAGATTTCGCGGATGCGGTGGAAATACCCGTCCGTCGCCGGCACGGCCCCCAGTGTCGCGCCAACCACCGGCTCTGCCATGAATGCCATGACCGTATCGGGCCCCAGGCGCAGGATCTCGTCTTCCAGTTCTTGTGCGGCGCGCTGCCCGTAGTCGAACGCGCTTTCGTCTTCGCGACGATAGACATACTCGTAACACGGCGCGATATGCGTGACGTCAATCAACAAAGGCGCAAACTGCGCGCGACGCCATTCGTTGCCCCCGGCCGCCAGTGCTCCCAGCGTATTGCCATGATAGCTTTGCCGCCGCGCGATCAGGTGCCGGCGCTGCGGTTCGTTTTTCTCAATGAAGTACTGACGCGCCAGCTTGATCGCGGCCTCGGTGGCTTCCGACCCGCCAGAGACCAGGTATACGCGATCCAGATCCCCCGGTGCCCTGGAGATCAGTGTATCGGCCAGTTCCTCTGCCGGTTCGGAGGTGAAAAATCCGG
Source organism: Pseudomonadota bacterium (assembly GCA_039028815.1). Taxonomy (GTDB): domain Bacteria; phylum Pseudomonadota; class Alphaproteobacteria; order Rhodobacterales; family Rhodobacteraceae; genus Roseovarius. The sequence goes on along the minus strand of JBCCHI010000008.1, from coordinate 7,575 downwards.
TATGCGCGTAAGACAGCGATTGCGCCTGATGCTGAACGGCCGCGATCACATCGGGATCTGCATGGCCCAGACAGGACACGGCCGCACCGCCCGATCCGTCGAGATATGCCTTGCCGGACTCGTCGTAAATGTAACAGCCCTGGCCGCGCACGGCTTTGGGTGGCAAGGATTTCATGCTGCGCGGAAAGATATGCGACATCGTCTAGGTCTCCGTAAGGGGGCTGACGCCGTGCAGGCGGCGTCGGTCCATTGCGTGGCTTTGGTCAAGCCCGTGCCGTGCCTCCCGACAGAGCCCGCCTGCTGCGTGTTCAACACAGGTGCATCTTGCGGGCGGAGGCAAACCGCCGGTGCCGCGGCGACAGGCCTCCGGCGCGTCAGGGCAGGTGAGCGTCAACACGGCACAAGCGCCAGGCGCTTGCAGAGCGCCCGCACCGAAGCCGCGTTGCTGGGCCAGCGCGTGCCGTCTTCGCCGACAATGCTGTTTTCGAACCCGACGCGAATGTCGCCGCCCAGCCGCGCGGCGCGCGCGAGGCACGCATGTTCCGAAGGACCGAACGCGCAGACCATCCAGCGCCCCACCGGTGGCAGCTCCGCCAGACGCGTCTCCAGCGCGCTGGCACCGGCCGGCGCATCCTGACCATACCGCCCCAGAACCAGAATAACGCTTTCCTCGCGCCCAAGCACCCCAAGCCGCTGCCACTCGCGCAGCGTCCGGGCGTCCTGGGTGTCGTAGAGGATGTGCTGAATCGCGATGCCGGTCGATTTGCAGAAGTCATACATCCGCCGGGCATTCGCCCGCGACCGTGCGGCTTCGCGCAAGGAGATCGACACCCAACGCGGTTGCAGCCGTTCCAGCAGGGCCGATTGCGCGGCTGTGTCGTAGATGCCTGCGGATTCAGTCGTGACCTGAACCGGAAAGCCGGGCAGGGCCGCATCGAGTTCCGACAGGGCTTCGGCGTAGAGGCCCGCGTCGAGGCTGTGCCTGCCCATGCTGTCGCGAACATGAAGATGCAGCGCCGTGGCCCCGGCGCGCGCGCAGTCCACTGTTGCCTCAAGGATATCAGGGATCGTCACAGGCACAGCGGGATGATCCGGCTTGGCCAGTCTTGACCCCGTTGGAGAGACCATGATCATCACGGGCGCATCCTTTGACCGGACGGGTCGAACAGCGGGCCGAAGGTGACCGTGGCGTCAAACATGGTGCGCGCAATATCGACCTGAACCCGTGCGCCGTCGCTGAGACCCGTCGCGTGACCCAGGGCAATCGGGGCCCCGACGCGAAAGCCGTAGGCGGCAGAACTTGTCTGGCCCACGATCTGCCCGCCTGCGCAGATCGGCTCGTGACCCAGCGGAACAGCGGCCTGATCATCGAATTTCAGCGAGACGACCCTTGGCCGGACATCCGCCGCACGCTGCCGTTCCAGAGCGGCGTGGCCAATGAAGCCGCCACTTTTCCGTGTCGCGAAGTCAAGCCCGGTTTCGACCGGGGTGACATCGCCGTCCAGTTCATGCCCCATGGCGCAGAAGCCTTTTTCGACCCGCATTGCAGTCTGGGCATAAAGACCTGCGGGAACAGCGCCGGCCCGGGTCAGGGCCTGGTAGACGTCTGCCGTGTTTTCCGACCGCATCGTGATTTCCCAGCCGGCTTCCCCGACATACGACAGGCGAGCCGCGCGGACGTGTATTCCGGCAATGTGTGCCGGGCCGACCCTGAAATAGCCCAGATCGCACAGCTCCGGGGCGCCGACATCCCGCGCGATCCGCGCCGCCTCCGGCCCCATGAGCCCAAGAACCGAATACTGCTCTGTCGTGTCTTCGATCCGGATGTCGTAGGCATCCGCATGTCCCCGCAGCCAGGCCAGATCACGTCGGATGGCGGCGGTTCCGACAAACAGCCTGTAGTGGTCGACCGCAATGCGTTGCGCGGTCAGGTCGCTTTCGAAGGTGCCCCGGTCATTGAGCATCGCGGTGTAGATCACCGCGCCTGCTGCGCGTCCGACATGCCCCGAACAGATGTGCAGAAGAAATGCCTCGGCATCCGGGCCGGTGACATCAATCTTGCCAAACGAAGACGCATCGAACAAGGCCGCCGCATGATGCGCCGCGTCGACCTCTGCCCGCACCGCGTCGTGCCAGTCGGGGCGCGAGAAGGTCGGAACCGGGTCGTGCGCGCTGCCGAAATACAGCGGCCTCTCCCAGCCGTAGAACTGGCCGAACCGGGCGCCTGCCTGACGGTACGTCTCGTGCAGCGGCAGTTTTCGCAAGTCGCGGGCCGTTTTCAGCTGTTTGCCGGGCAGTGGAATTTCGTAATGCGTTCCCAGAATCTCCGGTGCACGCGCCATCAGATGCTCGACCGAATTGAAGACCGGCGCAAAGCGTTTTGCATCCGCTTCGGACAAATCGTAGGCCGTGCGGCCGTGCACGATCAGATGCGCAAGGTTCATGCCTGCACCGCCGCCCGCCGCGACGCCCATGGAGTTCATTCCGCATCCCAGAAACAGGCCGCGCGTCTCTGCGGTTTCGCCCAGCATGAACGCGCCATCCGGCGTAAAGCTTTCAGGTCCGTTGAGAAGCATCTTCACTTCCGCGGTTTCAAGCGCGGGCAGGCGATGCAGTGCGTTCATCATCATGGGTTCGAAATGATCCCAGTCCTCCGGAAGAAGTCCGAAGGCAAAGTTCTCATCCAGTGTGCCGGGCGCAATCGCCTTGCCCATGGGTTCGAAACAGCCAACCAGCAAGCCACCTGAATCGTCTCTTATGTACAGATAGTTATCATGATCCGACAGCGTCGGCATATTGCCCGTGATGCCATCGACAGGCTTGGTGAGAAGATAGAAATGTTCGCATGGCCACAGCGGCACATCGGCATTCGCCATCGCGCCCAGCTCTCTGGACCACAGGCCGCCACACAATGCGATGGCATCGCACCGGACCGTCCCGCGCGAGGTTTCGACACCGCGAATGCGCCCGTTTTCCGTCACGATCCCGGTGACTCCGGTGTCTTCGAACAGACGCGCGCCATGCGCCTTTGCCCCCTTGACCAGTGCGGCACAGACATCCGACGGCGAAACCCGCCCATCTTCGGGCGACCAGACCGCACCGATCACATCGTCGCTGTTCATCAGCGGCCAGCGTTCGGCGGCTTCCCCGGCCGGGATTGATCTTGCTTCGATCCCGTAGGCATGGGCCAGCGCCTCTTGACGGCGGATCAGGGTCAGACGGTCCGGGTTGGTCGCAATCGACAGCGATCCCTTTTGTATCCAGCCCACGGATTGCCCGGTTTCGGCTTCCAGCTGGCTGTAAAGCTCGACGGAATACTGAATCATGCGCGTCAGGTTCTGCGAGGATCGCAACGCACGGACCTGAGCGGCCGAATGCCACGTTGTGCCGGACGTCAGCTTGTTCCGTTCCAGCAGAAGCGCGTCCGCGCCTGATTTTGCGAGGTGATAAAGGGTTGAACACCCCATCACACCACCGCCGATGACAATGACCGACGCGTGAGCGGGCAATTCCTGTGCCATGTCGATTCCTTTGCTCCGCGTAACATGAAACATGTGTTTCAACGCTTGACAAGACTCAATACAATTGAAACGCTTTGTTTCATTCAGCAGCGTTGGGGGAGGCGCGTGCGGACCGCGGTGAGCATCGAGGATAGGATCAGCAAAAGCTATTCGGGGCTGAGCGACAAGCTGCAGCTCGCGGCTGATTTTGTCGCTGAAAACCCGATTGACGTGGCCACGCGATCCTTGCGGTCCGTTGCCTCGACCAGTGGTGTGTCCCCGGCAACGTTTTCCCGGCTGGCGCGCGCCCTGGGCTACAGCGATTACGAACAGTTGCGCGAAGACGGGCGCGCGGCCGTGGGGCGCAGAATGGCGTCATTCTCGGAACGCGCACATGCGCTGCGGTCGGGATCGCAGCCGCAGGACGCGCGGGCCTACCTGCACCGGCAGGCGGCGGCCTGCATCGCCAATATCGAGTTTCTGGATCGCGACATGTCCAGCGAGCGGCTGGACGCGGGCGTCGACGCGCTGCACCGGGCCCGTTCGGTGCTTTTGGTGGGGTCTCTGGGGTCGTCGGGCTTCGTGGATTACTTTTCGTACCTGACGCACTGGTTTTCGCAGAAGTGGTCCGTCGCAGGGCGCAACGGCACCACACTGGCGGCCGCAATGGCGCGTCTCGGGCCGCAGGACGCCATTCTGGCGCTGTCAAAGGCCCCGTATGCGCGGCGGACGATATCCGCGCTGAAGACCGGTCAGCAGAACGGCGTTTCGACCGTTCTGATCACCGACAACCACAGTTCTCCGGCGTTGGAATTTGCGGATCATGCCTTTGTCGTTCCTACGGAAAGCCCGCAATTCTTCTCTTCTTACACGGCAACACTTGTGCTTGTCGAAACGATCGTCACGATGTTGCTCACGAAGGCTGGACCGGATGCCGAGGGCATGATTCGCGACGCCGAAAACCAGATTCGCAGTCTGGGAGAAACCTGGACTGGATAAACCGCGAACAAACGCAAAAAGGGAGATAGATATGTTTGCGAAGTTAAAACTGACGGCGGCGGCCGTCTCACTGGCCGTGGCGGGCGGGGCCGCCTCTGCCGATCAAACCTTCATCACCATCGGAACCGGTGGCGTGACAGGCGTGTACTATCCGACCGGTGGGGCAATCTGCCGTCTGGTGAACAAGGACCGCAAGGATCACGGCGTGCGCTGCTCGGTCGAGTCGACCGGTGGTTCGGTTTACAACACCCGCACCATTCGCGAAGGCGAACTGGATTTCGGCGTGGTGCAGTCCGATGTGCAATCCGCCGCGATGGAAGGGGTCCGCGCGTTTGAAAACGACGAGCCCTATGGCGAACTGCGTGCGGTATTTTCGGTACACCCGGAACCGATGCACGTGATGGTGCGGAGCGATTCCGGCATCGAGTCGGTGATGGACATGAAGGGCAAGCGGGTGAATATCGGCAACCCGGGGTCCGGCACGCGCGTTCTGGCCGGTGTCCTGATGGACGCCGCGGGCGTTTCGCCGGATGACTTCGCGCTCGCCGCAGAGCTGAAATCATCCGAGCAGTCCGCCGCGCTTTGCGACGGCAAGCTCGATGCGGCGATCTGGGCGGCCGGTCTGCCCAACGGCTCGTCGATGGAGGCCACCTCCACCTGTGACATCAAGCTGCTGGACCTGACCTCTTCGGGCATGGACAAGGTGCTGGCGGAAAATGCCGCATATGCCGCAGCCGGCATTCCCGGCGGCATGTATCCGGGCAACCCCGAAGACGTGCAGTCCTGGGGACCAAAGGCGACCTTTGTGACCGACGCGTCGACGCCGGATGAAGTGGTCTATGTGCTGGTCAAGGCCGTGTTCGAGAACTTCGACGACTTCAAGAAACTGCACCCCGCCTTCGGTCGTCTGACAGAAGAGCAGATGATCAAGGACGGCCTCAGCGCACCGCTGCACCCGGGCGCAGAGCAGTACTACAAGGAACGTGGCTGGATGTAAGTCCGTTCACGCGGTCGGAAAGACCGGAAAGACTGGTGTCTGGCGGCCGGCGCTGCCAGACACCCAACCAACAGAGGGACATCCATGACTGACGCGCGCAAAGACACCGGCACAGATCCGGCGCTGGAAGATATTGTTGCGGACGCTGATACAGGCGGACGTATGCCGACCGACGCGTTCGGTCGTCGCGCTTTGTGGGTGTTGCCGCTGTGCTGGTCCATTTACCAGTTGTGGATCGCGTCGCCGCTGCCGTTCATGGTGGGCTTTGTCTGGAATGACACGCAAACACGGTCGATCCATCTGGGGTTTGCGGTCCTGCTGGCCTTTCTGGCCTTTCCGGGGCTGAAATCCTCGCCCCGGCACAGAATTCCGATTGTCACATGGATTGTCGCCATCATCGCGGCGGCTGCCGCCTCGTATCTGTGGTGGGACTACCGGGGCGTGGCGGACCGGACCGGATCGCCGAACACGATGGACCTGATCATGGCGGGCATCGGGATCGTCCTGCTGCTCGAAGCCGCCCGGCGGTCGCTGGGCTTTCCGCTCATGGGCGTGGCGCTGTTTTTCCTTTCCTACGTGTTCTTCGGCTCCTGGTCGGGCCTGCCGGAAGTGGTGCAGTGGAAGGGCGCCTCTTTCGAAAAGGCCATGAGTCACATGTGGCTGACCACCGAAGGCGTGTTCGGTGTCGCCCTTGGGGTTTCATCCGGCTTTGTGTTCCTCTTCGTGCTCTTTGGTGCTTTGCTGAATCCGGCGGGGGCGGGAAACTACTTTTTGCAGCTTGCGTTTGCCGCGCTCGGTCACCTGAGGGGCGGCCCGGCCAAGGCGGCGGTCATCGCCTCGGCGGCCACCGGTCTGATTTCGGGCTCTTCGATCGCCAACGTGGTCACGACCGGCACCTTCACCATTCCGCTGATGAAAAAGGTCGGCTTTCCGGCCACCAAGGCGGGCGCGGTCGAGGTGTCCTCGTCGATCAACGGGGTCCTGACCCCGCCTGTCATGGGCGCGGTGGCCTTCCTGATGACGGAATATGTGGGCATCTCCTATGTCGAGGTGGTCAAGACGGCAATCGTGCCCGCGGCCATCTCTTACGTGGCGCTGGTCTACATCGTGCACCTTGAGGCCCTGAAGTCCGGCATGAAGGGTTCGAGCCGGATGCACCCGGTCAAGTTCATTCTGGGGGCGATTTTCATTATCGCGATTTCCATCGTCATCGCGGGCGGGCTGCTCTTTCTGACCGGTTTCCTCGTGGATGTGATCACCGGCGCATTCGGTGGGGCGTCGATGTATGTGATCCTCGCTTTGATGCTGCTGGCCTATGTCGCCGCCGTGCGCTTTGCCGCCAAGGGTCCCGATCTGGAAACCAGCCTGGATTCCATGCAGAACCTGCCGTCTGTGCGTGAAATCTTCAAGACAGGCATCCACTACATCATGCCCATCCTTCTGCTGATGTATCTGCTGATGATCGAGCGCAAATCGCCGGGTCTGTCGGCCTTCTGGTCCACCGTGGCGATGCTGTTCATCCTGCTGACGCAGAACCCGCTCAAGGCGTTCTTCCGCGGGCAGAGCGAAGTGGGGCAGAAGCTTCGCGAAGGTGTCAGTGACATTGCGGAAGGCATGATCGCCGGCGCACGCAACATGATCGGCCTTGCAGCGGCAATGGGTGTCGCGGGGATCATCGTGGGCGCGGTGACGCTGACCGGGATCGGCCAGGTCATGGCGGAGTTTGTCGAGTTTCTGTCCGGCGGCAATCTTCTGGCGATGCTGTTTTTCGTCGCCCTGATCTCGATCGTTCTGGGGATGGGCCTGCCGACGACCGCCAACTACATCGTGGTTTCTTCTCTCATGGCTGGCGTGGTGGTTGAACTGGGAGCGCAGGCCGGTCTGATCGTACCGCTGGTGGCGGTCCATATGTTCGTCTTCTATTTCGGCATCATGGCCGATGTGACGCCGCCTGTCGGGCTGGCCTCTTTTGCGGCGGCCGCGATTTCCAAGGGCGATCCGCTCAAAACCGGCTTTCAGGCCTTCTTCTACTCGATCCGCACGGCGCTTTTGCCGTTCCTGTTCATCTTCAACACCGAC
>JBCCHI010000007.1:0-56005 GCA_039028815.1 Pseudomonadota bacterium | reverse complement strand
GGGCGCAGCGCGGAGATCCCCAAAAGACCGCTGTCGAGAACCGATTGCGGCATGATCAGTGACGGCCCGAAGCTGGGCAGAAACAGGCAATAGGCCCAAAAGCCAAAGCCCACGCTAAGCCCGGCCAGAACGCCCCGGCGGTTCGATCCTCGCCAGAACAGCCCCCCCAGCAGAGCGGGAAGAAACTGTGCCACACCCACGAACGAGATCAGTCCGATCGCGGCCAGTGCGGCCCCGCCCCCCGACAGACGGAAATACAGGTAACCCAGCAGCAAGATCACCGCGATCGACAACCGGCGCGCCGTCAGCGCCACCTGCCGGACATCGCCCGACTTCATCGCGCTGCCCCCTGTCATCCAGAGCCAGACAGGCATCACAACGTGATTGGAAACCATGGTCGACAGAGCGATGGCTGCCACGATGACCATCGAGGTGGCGCTGCTGAAGCCGCCCAGAAACGACAGGATCGCCAGACCCTCCTGCCCCGCCATCAGTGGCAGGGTCAGAACAAACATGTCGGGGTTGCTGCCCGCGGGCATAAGGTCAAGTCCGATCACCGCGATCGGCACGACGAACAGGCTCATCAGCATCAGATACGCCGGAAAGGCCCAGGATGCGGTGCGCAGATGTTCTTCGCGTTCGTTCTCGACCACAATGACCTGAAACATCCTCGGCAGACAGATAAAAGCCGCCGCCGACAGCAACGTCAGGCCGACCCAGCGACTGCCCGGCACGTCGAAATGCGCCAGATCCGAGGCGTCGATACGCGCAAGCGTGGGCCCGACCCCACCGCCCAGCCCCCAGACCACGAAGACCCCCACGGCGAGCAGGGCGAACAGTTTGACAATGGCCTCAAGCGCGATCGCCATGACAAGCCCGTGATGGCGTTCATTCGCATCAAGATTGCGCGTGCCGAACAGGATGGTGAAAATCGCAAGCCCGGTGGTGACCCATAGCGCGGTCGAGGCGTCGTTGACCTCACCTCCAGACGGGCGCGCGGCTTCGGCAAAGGCAGCGTAGGAGAACGTCACCGACTGCAATTGCAGCGCAATGTACGGTGTCGTTCCGATCACCGCGATCAGTGTCACGAAAACGGCCAGTTCGTTCGATTTTCCGAAGCGCGACGAGATCAGATCGGCAATCGAGGTGATGCGCTGACTGCGGCCCACGCGAACCATCTTGCGCAGGGTCCACCACCACCCGATCATCACCAGTGTCGGGCCCAGATAGATCGTGACGAATTCCAGACCGGAACGCGCCGCAAAGCCGACCGCGCCATAGAATGTCCATGCGGTGCAATAAATCGAAAGCGACAGCGTGTAGATCAGCGAGGACCGCAACCAACGCGTGCGTCCGCGCGCCGCGGCCCGGTCGGTTGCAAAGGCCACGGCAAACAGCAGCGCCACATAGATCAGGCTGACAGCGACAAGAATATTCATGCGCCCGGCCTCAATCCGGGGGGTCTGACGCCGCGGCGGATGGCGCCGACGCGGCCGGCGGGCCCTGCTCGTCCCGGCCCAGCCGCCTGGAAATCAGCCCGGACAGGCCCGCAAGCCAGGCCCAGACCAGAAACAGATAAAGCATCACCGAAACGGTGCGCATCGGCGCTGTCTCCGGGGTGGCGGCGGGATCCGACTGCGGCAGAATCCAGAACAGCGGAAACATGAACAGACCGATTCCCAGAACAGGCATCAGACGGGCCGCATCCGCCAGCCGGCGCTGATAGTAGGCCCGCTTTTCCAGAAAGAGCGGAGATCGGTCCGTGCTCATTGCGCCACCAGATCTCGCACCGCGTCGAGCACGTCTGCATTCGAGAAGGGTTTGGTCATGTAACGGCTTGCACCCGCGCGTTCGGCCATCTCCATGTCCTTGGCCTGTCCGCGTGCCGAAAGCATCAGCACCGGCAGACCGTTGAATCGATCATCGGACCGGATTTCCTGAAGAATATCAAAACCGCTTTTTCCCGGCAGCATCACATCGAGGATAACCAGATCCGGCGCGCGGTACCGCACCGCCTCGATCGCATCATGACCGTTTGAATGGGTAAAAACGTCCCAGCCGTCGCGCGACAGAATAAAGCTCACGGCCTCGATAATGTTCTGTTCGTCCTCGATCAATAGGACTTTCCTGCTCATCCAACCGGCCTCCCCCCCGATCAAACCGGCACGCAGCACGACTATTCCGCAGAACAGCCGTTTAGTCAAAAAATCAGCGTATTCCGACAGGCTGACGCACAGGGATCAGCCCGGTCAGGCGGCGGCGGGACAGCTTGTCTGACCGCAGATCCGGCACGGATCGGCAATGTCATCCACGGGGCGCACACCGCTCGTGTCCGGCGTCAGCAGCATGTACGCATGCCGCAGCCCGGGCCTGTCAAACCCTGCAGGCCGGATCTGCTCGGAAATGGTAAAGGTTCGCAACAGTCCGGCGTCATGATGCATCCGCGCCCGCACAGGTCGGTCCGTCTGCGCCAGGGTCTCGCGCAAGGGCCAGAGCATACAGCCGACCCCGTTGCGCGGCGGCAGATAGCCAAGCAGGGGCTTGCGCAGCAGGATCGCACCTGTTGTGTCCATCAGCACAAACCCGGTCGGCCCCGTCACATCGTCGGGTAAAAGCGCGAGCCGTCGCAGGATGCGCGACATGGGCTGACGCAAGACGCGCGCCAGTGCCTCGGGGTCCTGCGCCGCTTCGGGCAAGGCGGGTGCAATCCGGTCCAGGGGAACGGCCCGGGCATCGTCGGCCAGACGCACCAGCAACGCGCCGGCCAGATTTTGCGCCTCTTCCGTTTCGAGCGCATCGCTTGTGGCCACGATATGATCAATCCGGTCGGTCCCTTCGGGTGTTTCCAGCTCTGCGACGTGAAAGGCGCGGGATTTGAAGAATGCCTCGACCTCGTCCGTGGGGGACTGAATGATCGCGGCTGTCTCGGGCGGGGCCTCAAGATACCTCACCAGCGCCTCGGACCCGTGCGCCAACCGGGTGCCGTCTTCGTTCAGGTTGCGGTGAAACCGCATTTGCCACGCGGGTTCGAGATCCGGTGTCTCCACGAGGATCGCCGCCGCCGACCGGATCGAGGTCACGGCCGATATCACCTCGTGCAACGCGTCCGACAATTGCGGGTCGTTGGCCAGTCGCTCCGACAGGCTGGTCACCGTACGTTCCAGATCCGCCCGCTTTGCGGACAAGGCAGACAAAAGCCCGGCCCACCCCGGGAAGCGGCCGGCAAACTCTTCGATCCGCTCCAGCTCCGGGGCGCGGTCACTGCGCCCGAACGACACGTCATCGGCGGTTTCAAGCGCACCGGACCGCGCCAGATCGGCCGCGTCCTGCAATGCCGTGATCAGAGACCGATGCGCCCCGTCGCGCAATGTGGCGGTTTCGACCTGCAGGACATGAGCCAGGCGGATCAGCGTCTTGCCGCCGATCCGTCGTCGATTGTGCTCGATCAGGTTCAGGTAACTGGCAGATATGCCTGCCTCACGCGCAAGTTCGGCCTGCTTGAGACCCAGGGTCACACGCCGTTGCCGGATGCGCGTCCCGATGAGGCTGGTGTCGGACATATGACTGCCTTTTCAAGTGTGTCGCCCCCGTGCGTCCGGTGCCCGCAGGTGGGGTAATGTAAATAAATTTACAGCTTTTCTGCGCTGCGTTGAAGATTAAATTTACAAAAAAAGCCAATGAAGCAGAGGCCTTGTTGCTTCGTTTTCGCGTCAACCCGATACTGGCGCCGCACAAAAAAGTGCGCCGGTTGCGTGGAGGACGTGATCGGCCTTGAATCTTCAGGGAGGAACTCCATGACAAGAAGCAACCTCACGCGTCGCGGCCTGATGAAGACCAGCGCGATTGCAGGTGCCGGCGTAGCGCTGCCGACGATCTTCACGGCGCAGTCCGCCAGCGCATTCACAAATGAACCCTCCGGCGACACTGTGACGTTGGGTTTCAACGTGCCGCAGACTGGCCCCTACGCCGACGAGGGCGCAGACGAGTTGCGCGCCTACGAGCTTGCGGTCGAACATCTCAACGGCGGCGGCGACGGCGGCATGATGAACACGTTCTCGTCCAAGGCCCTGCAGGGCAATGGCATCCTGGGCAAGAAGGTCGAGTACGTCACGGGCGATACACAGACCAAATCGGACGCGGCGCGTGCCTCTGCCAAGTCGATGATTGAAAAAGATGGCGCGATCATGATCACCGGCGGCTCGAGCTCGGGTGTGGCCGTGGCCGTTCAGGCGCTCTGCCAGGAGGCCGGTGTGATCTTCATGGCGGGTCTGACCCACTCCAACGATACGACCGGCAAGGACAAGAAAGCCAACGGTTTCCGGCACTTCTTCAACTCCTACATGTCGGGCGCGGCGCTTGCGCCGATCCTTGGCGCCAACTATGGCAAGGACCGCAAGGCGTACCACCTGACAGCCGACTACAACTGGGGCTACACGACGGAAGAGGCGGTTCGCACCTCGACCGAGGAAATGGGCTGGGAAACCGTCGCGGCCGTGAAGACACCGCTGACGCAGACCGACTTCAGCTCGTATATCGCGCCTGTGCTTCAGTCCGGCGCCGACGTTCTGGTGCTCAACCACTACGGCGGCAACATGGTGAACTCGCTGACAAACGCGGTGCAGTTCGGCCTGCGTGACAAGGAAGTGAACGGTAAGAACTTCGAAATCATCGTGCCGCTCTACTCGCGCCTCATGGCGAAGGGCGCAGGCGAGAACGTGAAGGGCATCTTCGGTTCGACAAACTGGCACTGGTCGCTTCCCGACGATGGCTCGAAGGCGTTCGTGAAGTCATTCGGTGAAAAGTACGGCTTCCCGCCGTCGCAGGCGGCGCACACATGCTATGTGCAGGCGTTGCTCTATGCCGATGCCGTGGAACGGGCCGGATCCTTCAACCCGTGCGCGGTTGGCGAGGCGCTGAAGGACTTCGAATTCGATGGCATGGGCAATGGTCCGACGCTCTATCGCGGTGCCGATCACCAGTGCTTCAAGGACGTGCTCGTGGTGCGGGGCAAAGAGAACCCGACATCGGAATTCGACCTTCTCGAAATCGTCGAGATCACGCCAGTCGCCCAGGTGACCTACGATCCCGCCATCTTTGGCGGCGAACTGGGGTCATGCAACCCGGGCGCGTGATCGTGCACCCCTGACAGGCCTGCGCGGCAGGCCTGTCCGAACACACGGATGCGGGCAGACCGGCATCAGGGACCTGCCCGCCTCCTCCCCACCTTCCCTAAAACCGTTCGGCTTTGCAGGGCTGAAACGGGACCCACGCCAGAGGGGCTGAGCGATGGAAGCCATCATTCTTCAGATTGTGAACGGTCTCGACAAAGGGTCCGCCTATGCGCTGATCGCGCTTGGGCTGACATTGATTTTCGGAACGCTGGGGGTGGTCAACTTTGCCCACGGCGCGTTGTTCATGATCGGCGCGTTCTGTGCCGTGACTCTCAGTCGCATTCTCACGCTGTCCCACACGATCATCGACGACACTCAAACTGACTTTCTGGGCAATCCGCTCAAGGTTGAGGTGCCCTACGTCTATGACATTTTCGGGCGGCAGACAGGCGACGCCATCATCGACTGGGCGGTGCCGCTGTCGATCCTCTTCGCGATCCCGGTCATGGTTCTGATCGGCGTCGTTATGGAACGTGGGCTGATCAAGCATTTCTACAAACGGCCGCACGCGGACCAGATCCTCGTGACGTTCGGCCTTGCCATCGTCCTGCAGGAGATCATCAAGTATTTCTTTGGCGCAAATCCCATTCCCACGCCGGCGCCCGAGGCGTTCGAGGGGTCCTTTGACTTCGGTGTCATGCTTGGGTTCGACCCCAATCTGATCATCTATCCCTACTGGCGCATCATCTACTTCGTGTTTGCCGCGGTGGTGATCGGAGCGGTGTTTGCGTTCCTGCAATTCACGACCTTTGGCATGGTGGTGCGCGCCGGCATGGCAGACCGCGAAACGGTCGGTCTTCTGGGCATCAACATCGACCGTCGCTTCACGCTGATGTTCGGGCTTGCCGCTGCGGTGGCCGGGCTTGCGGGCGTCATGTACACGCCAATCAACTCCCCCAACTACCACATGGGCATGGATTTCCTCGTGCTCAGCTTCGTGGTGGTTGTGGTGGGCGGAATGGGCTCTTTGCCGGGCGCCGTTCTTGCCGGGTTCGTCCTTGGCATTCTGGAGAGCTTTGCCTCCATGGGCGCGGTGCTCGAAGTGCTGCCGGGCCTGAACCAGATCATCATCTTCCTGGTGGCGATCATCATTCTGCTCACCCGCCCGAGGGGCCTGATGGGCCGCAAAGGCGTGATGGAGGAATAACGGATGCTGGGTCTAGAACAAAAAGACTTCCGACTGTTGGTCATCGTGGCAATCCTTACGATGCTGGCGCCGTTCATCCTGAATCCGTTTCCCGAAGGCTCGGGGCTGGCGCAGTTCAATGCCGGCTATCCCGACCTCATGCAGCGATTTGTGATTTTCGGGATCTTCGCGATCGGGTTCAACATACTGTTCGGTCTGACGGGCTATCTCAGCTTTGGTCACGCGGCCTTTCTGGGCGTGGGCTCCTACGGCGCGATGTGGATGATGAAACTTGTCTCGCTGAACGTGATCCCGGCGATCATCGTCGGGGTCATCGTGGCGGGCCTGTTCGCCGTCGCGGTCGGATATGTCTCGCTGCGCCGGTCCGGGATTTACTTTTCGATCCTGACACTCGCCTTCGCGCAGATGTCCTATGCGCTGGCCTATTCGGTTCTGACGCCGATCACCGGCGGTGAGACAGGGCTGCAGATCAAGTCCACCGACGATCCGATTTTCTCCAGCGTGCCGGAAGGAGAGATCGGCCAGGCCAACCTCTTTGGCATCGACATGGGCGCAAGCTTTGAATGGGCCGTCGGCGATTGGCTGTTCACGTTCAACGCAGGCTACTACATTGCCGCGGTGGTGATGCTGCTGGCCTTCTACCTGTCGGTGCGGATATTCCGCTCACCCTTCGGGACGATGCTGCGGGCGGTGAAATCCAACCAGACCCGGATGTATTACACCGGCCTCAACGCCCGACCCTACACACTGGCCGCCTTTGTGATTTCGGGGATGTATGCCGGTCTGGCCGGAGGGCTTCTGGTCGCCATGGACACCCAGGTCGGCCCGGAGCGCATGTTCTGGACCGCCTCTGGCGAGGTTGTTCTGATGACGATCCTGGGCGGGGTCGGCACGCTGATCGGCCCGGTGCTGGGCGCGGGCGCGATCAAGTACATGGAAAACATCCTGTCCAAGATCAACAAGGATATCCTGCATGAATGGTTTGCCTTCCTGCCAACCGGGCTGGAGGATTTCGTAGTCGCCATCATCTATCCCTTCGTGGGCAAGGGCTGGCACCTGACGCTGGGCATCATCTTCATGGCTGTGGTGATCTTCCTGCCCGGTGGACTGGTCGAAGGCGGTCAGCGCATTGCACGGCTGTTCGGGCGCAAGAAACCCTCCGAAGATTCGACCAGTGGCAAGACCACCCCGGCAGAGTGATGGAGCGCAACATGGGAATCCTTGAAGTAAAGAACGTCAACAAGCGCTTTGGCGGACTGCAGGCGCTCGGAGATGTGAACCTCAGCGTGGCGGAAAACTCTGTTCACGCGATCATCGGCCCGAACGGGGCGGGCAAGTCGACACTGCTCAACTGCCTGATCGGAAAGCTCATTCCCGACACCGGCTCGGTGATGTTCGACGGGCAGTCGGTGCTTGGCCGCAAGCCCTACCAGATCAATCAGATGGGCATCAGCCGGGTGTTTCAGACGCCGGAAATTTTTGGCGACCTCAGCGTGCTGGAAAACATGATGATCCCCATCTTTGCCAAACGCGACGGATCGTTCCGCATGCACGCCATTGAAAGCACGTTCCGCGAAAAGGACATCATCTCGCAGGCCGAGTCGATGCTTAAGAGCCTTGGCATGGCGGACAAGCGTTATGACCATGCCGCCGCGATGAGCCGGGGCGACAAGCGCCGTCTTGAAATCGGCATGTGTCTGGCGCAAGAGCCGCGATTGCTGCTGCTGGACGAACCCACCGCCGGGATGGCGCGGGCCGATACCAACAACACCATAGACCTGCTCAAGCAGATCAAGGACGAGCGCGACATCACCATCGCAATCATCGAGCACGACATGCACGTCGTGTTCAGTCTGGCAGAGCGCATCACCGTTCTCGCCCAGGGCACCCCGCTGGTCGAGGACACCCCGGAAAACATCAAGGGCCATCCCAAGGTGCGCGAAGCGTATCTGGGCGAAGCCGCGTAAGGAGGAGGCCACCGGATGAACGTCAAACCCGACTTTTCCAAGGGCCATAACATGGCCGAAACCGCCCCCGCCTTTCTGTCGGTCTGGGGCATGCAAAGCTACTATGGCGAAAGCTACATCGTGCAGGATATCTCGTTCAACGTGCACGAAGGCGAAATCCTGGCTCTGCTGGGACGCAACGGCGCCGGCAAGACGACAACGCTGCGCTCCATCGCGCGGATGGACAATCCGCAAGTGTTGCATGGCGAGATCTGGCTTGATCACCAGCCGCTGCACAAGATGAGCAGCTATCAGGCCTCGGCCGCTGGGATCGGGCTTGTGCCCGAAGACCGTCGGATCATTCCCGGCCTGACGGTCGAGGAAAACCTGCAACTGGCGCAGATCGCGCCGCCTGTCGGCTGGTCGCTGGAGCGCATCTATGACCTCTTCCCGCGCCTGGCGGAACGGCGCAGACAGGAGGGCGTCACGCTGTCGGGCGGCGAACAGCAGATGCTGGCGGTCGCGCGGGCCCTGGCACGCGACATCAAGGTGCTGCTGCTCGACGAACCCTATGAAGGTCTTGCGCCGGTCATTGTGGACGAGATTGAAAAGACGCTTCGCGTGATCAAGGAACAGGGCATCACCACGGTCCTCGTCGAGCAGAACGCCGTTCGCGCGCTCGAACTGGCCGACCGGTCGATCATTCTTGATACCGGCAGCGTTGTGTTCGACGGTACCGCCGAAGAGGTTCTGGAAAATGAGGAACTGCGCGCCGAATACCTGGCGATCTGAGCCGGGTCATCCGCACCGTGCACCGCAGACACGCGAATCGCCGCAAGGCGCGCCTGTCCGGTGCGCGCAAAACGACAGAGCATGACCGGGAGAGACACCATGCCTGACACCTTCGCCCCAACACACGCGTTTTCCGAAAACGCGCATATCGACGCCGCCAGGTACGAGGAAATGTATGCCGCCTCGTTGTCCGATCCCGAAGGGTTCTGGGGCGAGCAGGGAAAGCGCATCGACTGGATCAAACCCTACACCAGGGTCAAGGACGTCGATTACAGCTTTGGAAACGTCTCGATCAAGTGGTTCGAGGACGGCACGCTGAATGTCTCGGCCAATTGCATCGACCGTCACCTTGCGACCCGCGGCGATCAGACGGCCATCATCTGGGAACCGGACGACCCCGACGAACCGGCCCAGCACATCACCTACAATGAGGTGCACGCGAAGACCTGCAAAATGGCGAATGTGCTGAAGTCGCTTGGTGTGGGACGCGGCGACCGGGTGGTACTGTATCTGCCGATGATCCCCGAAGCGGCCTATGCCATGCTGGCCTGCACACGCATTGGCGCGATACATTCCATCGTCTTCGCCGGGTTTTCGCCCGATGCGCTTGGCGCGCGTGTCAACGGCTGCGATGCGAAACTCGTGATCACCGCCGACACCGCCCCGCGCGGCGGCCGCGTGACCAAACTGAAGGACAACGTCAATCAGGCGCTGCTGAACGACTTCGACGAGGTCAAGTGTCTGGTTGTCAGACGTACCGGCGACCAGGTGGCATGGCGTGACGGGCTGGATTTCTGGCTTCACGAGGAAGAGGCCAGGGTCGCTGACGACTGCCCGCCCGAGGAAATGGGCGCGGAAGACCCGCTGTTCATCCTCTACACCTCCGGGTCGACGGGCATGCCCAAGGGTGTCGTGCACACGACCGGCGGCTATCTGGTCTACGCGGCCATGACCCATGAGATCAGCTTTGACTACCACGAAGGCGATATCTACTGGTGCACTGCCGATGTGGGCTGGGTCACCGGCCACAGCTACATTGTCTACGGCCCGCTGGCCAACGGAGCCACGACGCTGATGTTCGAAGGCGTGCCCACCTACCCCGACGCCAGCCGCTTCTGGCAGATCTGCGAAAAGCATGGCGTGAACCAGTTCTACACCGCGCCCACCGCGATCCGCGCGCTGATGGGCCAGGGCAACGATTTCGTCACCCGATGCGATCTGAGCGCGCTCAAGGTGCTGGGCACCGTGGGCGAGCCGATCAATCCCGAAGCCTGGAACTGGTACCATTCGGTGGTGGGTGGCGGGCGCTGTCCGGTTGTAGATACCTGGTGGCAAACCGAAACCGGCGGCCATCTCATGACCCCCCTGCCCGGCGCGCATGCCACCAAACCGGGCGCTGCGATGAAGCCCTTCTTCGGGATCAGACCCGTGGTGCTTGAACCTGCCACAGGCGAGCGGATCGAAGGCAACGGGGTGGAGGGCGTGCTATGCATGGAAGACAGCTGGCCCGGACAGATGCGCACCGTCTGGGGCGATCATGACCGTTTCATGAAAACCTACTTTTCCGACTACAAGGGTTACTACTTTACCGGCGACGGGTGCCGCCGCGACGAGGATGGCGACTATTGGATCACGGGCCGCGTTGATGACGTGATCAACGTTTCGGGCCACCGCATGGGCACCGCCGAGGTGGAAAGCGCGCTGGTGGCGCATGCCAAGGTCTCCGAGGCCGCGGTGGTGGGCTATCCGCACGAGATCAAGGGGCAAGGCATCTACTGCTACGTGACATTGATGGTGGGCGAGGAACCGAGCGAGGCGTTGCGCAAGGAGCTGCGTGACTGGGTGCGGCAGGAAATAGGCCCCATCGCCTCGCCCGACCTTATCCAGTGGGCGCCCGGACTGCCCAAGACTCGATCCGGCAAGA
Organism: Pseudomonadota bacterium; assembly: GCA_039028815.1. Classification (GTDB taxonomy): domain Bacteria; phylum Pseudomonadota; class Alphaproteobacteria; order Rhodobacterales; family Rhodobacteraceae; genus Roseovarius. The sequence continues at coordinate 45,025 of JBCCHI010000007.1, read as the reverse complement.
TCATGCGCCGGATCCTGCGCAAGATTGCGGAAAATGACTATGGCAGCCTCGGGGATACCTCGGCGCTGGCGGAACCGGCGGTCGTGGATGATCTGATCGAGAACCGCATGAACAGCTGACCCGGAGCGCAGGGCGCGCCCCGACGCGGCCGGCCTGCCCGAAATCAGTCACACACCGCCCGGACGACACCTCTGATCCGGGCGGTTTTTTCTTGAGCAGACAAGACAGGGCGGTGCGTGAACGCGCCAGTCCCGGCGTCGCAAACAAGCGAGACAGCCGTCGCACCCGGGCACTACCGTGACGCCACGACTGCCATTGCGGGCCGTCTCCCAAACCTGGATTTGATGAATGCCGGCGCAGTCCTCTTCTTCGTCGCTGACGCCACCGATGCGGTCGGGTTCTCGCGCAGTGCAGGGGATTATCTGCGTCGAAGCGGGCATGGTCTTCTTTGTGGCACAGGATGCGATGATGAAGTCACTGCTGGACAGCTATCCTGTCTGGCTTCTGATTTTTGTGCGCTCGCTGGTGGCACTGGCCGTGCTGGGTCCGCTCATACTCTGGCTCGGCGCGCCGCACAGACTATTCAGTCCGCTCTGGCCGTTGCATTTTCTGCGCGGGTTGCTGTTCGCCATCGGATTTTCACTGTTTTACGCCGCCTTTCCGTTCATGGGACTGGCCGAAGTCACGACGATTTTCTTTTCCGCACCCCTGATCACCGCGCTGATGGCCGCGCTCTGGCTCAAGGAACGGATCGGACCCCACCGGATCGGCGCGCTGATCACGGGATTTATCGGCGTCCTGATTGCGATCAATCCGACGGCCTCCAGCTTTACCGCTGTCAGCGTCCTGCCGCTGGCATGCGCGGTGTTTTACTCTGCCAGCCAGGTTCTGGCCCGCCAGATCGGAGAGCGCGACAGCTCTCTGACCGTCGGGCTCAACACGCTTTTCTTCTCGGGGCTGGTCATCATGCCGCTCGGATGGGCCGTGAACGCCGTTCTCCCGCAGGTGGCCGACTATCCTCATCTTGCCCTGCATATCCCTGATGCCGTCTGGCCGGATGCGCCAAGACTGGTTCTTATCGGTTTGATCGGCATGTGTGGCTATGTCCTGATTTCGCGGGCCTATCAGGTGGCCGATGCGAGCCTTGTCGCGCCCTTCGATTACACCTATCTGCCGCTTGCGCTGGTTCTTGGCTACCTGCTGTGGAACGAAGTGCCACCAGCCACGACCCTTGTGGGCATGGCATTGATCGTGGGATCGGGGCTGTATCTGGGGTATCGCGAATTGCGGGCGACCACCCCCGGGGACGAACCTGCGCTGGTCGGGGAAACCGTCTATGCCCCGGCCGCACCGCCGCTTGCACAGACCCCGAACACAGAGCAACCCGCGTCATCGGATGCGTCTGCGCCAGAGCACGCACCAGAGCCCGCACCAGAATACGGAACACCGGGCAGGCTGTCCTGAGGTCGGGGCGTGACGCCCCTGACCCATATGCTATGATGGCGCATCGAGCAGGAGACATGACATGAAAACACGCGTTATCGGATTCGTCGCTGCGGCGGCCCTTGGTTTGGCCGCCTGCGAAAACATGAGTCAGCAGCAAAAGGATGAACTGGCCGCAGGCATTTTCGGCGCGGGCGCCGCAGGCATCACCGCAGCCGCCTTTGATGCAAGCGCGGGCTGGATCGTCGTCGCCGCCGCCGCTGGTGCCGCCACAGGCGCGCTGATCGCGCGCAACAACCAGACCGGCGAATGCGCCTATTCCGATGGCAGTGGCGGCTACACGACCGGGGCCTGCTGAGGCGGCGCGCGGCCCCCGGCGAAGTACCGGCATATGGCCCGTGTTTCAGCGGCCGTGGTGTCCCATGTTCAGCACGAATCGCGTTTGAACACCGGGGCCCGCCCGGAGCAAGGCGGGTCCACGCCGGCGGGATGGTACTCGCGTGCGCAGCTTGCCGGACATCACGGCACGGGCCCTCAGGACACCCGAACGGCGGTCACGGCCTTTCTGTCGAGCCTGGGCAGCGTCCAGGCCCAGAACCGAACCAGAAGACACACGGCGGCCAGCGCAAGCCCGAGGGCAAGACCCAGCCAGATCCCCACCCCGTCCAGGCCCAGAACAAACCCCAGCCAGTAACTGACCGGCACACCGATCAGCCAGTAGCTGATCGCCGCAATCACCATCGGCACACGCGTATCCTGCACGCCGCGCAAGAGGCCGAGCGCCATCACCTGCGCGCCATCCATCAGCTGAAACAGGGCCGCAGCGGCCAGAAGACCGACGCCGACCGCCAGCACGGCCCCCTTTTCCGGCTCCGAGGGATGCATGAAAAGCTCGATCAGTGGCTTGGGGAACAGAAGCAGCAGAGCCACGGTCACGAGCGCGAAGCCGACCGACAACGCCAGAACGACCTTGCTTCCGTCGCGCAGGCTTTGCAGATCGTGCCGGCCAAAGGCCTGTCCCGCGCGCACCGTCGCGGCATTGCTGAGGCCCATATGCACCATGAACGTGACCGATGTGATCTGCAGCGCAATGCCATGCGCGGCCAGCGGCACCTTGCCCAGCCATCCCATCATCACGGTCGAGGCCGCGAACAGACCGACCTCGGCCAGATTGGTGAGCCCGATCGGCCAGCCCAGGCGAAAAACCGCGCCGAATGCCTCCCAGTCGGGGCGCCAGATCCGGCTGAACAGGGCGTGTTCGGGCAGCACCCTGGCCGCATAGACCGCCAGCACCAGGAATGCGGCCGTCGTCACGACCAGGGACGCCACCGCCGCCCCTCGCACCCCCAGCTCGGGCGCGCCCCAATTGCCGAAGATCAGGACGTAGTTCACCAGAATGTTGAGCGGCAGCGCCGCCAGGGTGACCCACATCACCACCTGGGTCCGTTCAAGCGCCGACAGATAGCATTTCAGCACCATCACCAGCAAAGCCGGGGTCAGTGCCCACCCGACAACCGAGGTGTACTCGCCTGCCAGATCTCCGATCGCGGGATCCTGTCCCGCCGCCCGAAAGATTGGCGCACCATAGATCATGGCCGGAAGCATCACGCACGAAAACAGCACCGACAGCCACCCGCCCATACGCGTGATGCGCCGAACCTGTGTCTGATTTCCCGAAGACTGCGCCGCCGCCACCATCGGCATCACCGCCCAGGCAAAGCCTGATCCGACGACAAACAGGCTGTAGAACAACATGCCGCCCAGAACTTCGGCGGCCAGCGCTTCGACTGAGTACCACCCGAGCATGACCGCATCGCTGAGCGTGATCGACATCTGTGCCAGATGGCTCATGATCAGCGGAACACCAAGCCGCAGGTTGGCTGCAGCGTGGTCGCGATATGTCAGGCGTGGCGTCATTGTCCCGCCCTACGCCTGCCCCGCATTCAGCGCAAGCCGTCGGATGCGGATGCGGTCTTTGTCTGAACGCCACGCGCGCTGTATGTCAGGGTACAATCCCCTCTTGATCCGTGCGCCGGACATGTCACATCAAGAACCAGCCGGAGATGTCCCATGCCCTACGCCCATTCTGACAAGACTGATGCCGTTCTGAATGCGCAGGCCGACGATGTGCGGGCCCGCGAAAAGCTGGAAGGCGGCGTGCGGTTCGAGATGGAAACCGCATTCTCGCCCGCGGGCGATCAGCCCGCCGCGATCGCAGAACTCGCCGAGGCGGTTCAGGCCGGAGAACGCGATCAGGTCCTGCTGGGAGCGACCGGTACGGGCAAGACCTACACGATGGCCAAGGTGATCGAGGAAACGCAGCGCCCGGCGATCATCCTGGCCCCGAACAAAACCCTGGCCGCCCAGCTTTATGGCGAGTTCAAGGGGTTCTTTCCAAAGAACGCAGTCGAGTATTTCGTCAGTTATTACGACTACTACCAGCCCGAAGCTTATGTTCCGCGATCCGACACCTACATCGAGAAGGAAAGTCAGATCAACGAACAGATCGACCGGATGCGCCATTCCGCGACCCGCGCGCTGCTGGAGCGCGACGATGTGATCATCGTGGCCTCTGTGTCCTGCATCTACGGCATCGGCAGCGTGGAAACCTATGGCGCGATGACGCAGGATCTCAGGACCGGGGACACCTGCGATCAGCGGGCCGTCATGGCCGATCTGGTGGCCCAGCAATACCGGCGCAATGATCAGGCGTTCCAGCGCGGCTCTTTCCGGGTGCGCGGTGACAGCCTCGAAATCTTTCCCGCCCATCTGGAGGATCGCGCCTGGAAGTTGAGCTTCTTCGGAGATGAGATTGAATCAATTACAGAATTTGATCCCCTCACCGGCGAGAAAACCGGCACGATGGAGCGTATTCGCGTCTATGCCAACTCGCATTATGTGACGCCGAAGCCAACGATGCAGCAGGCCATCGTCAACATCAAGAAAGAGTTGCGCCAGCGTCTGGATCAACTCGTGAGCGACGGCAAGCTGCTGGAAGCGCAGAGGCTGGAGCAGCGGACGAATTTTGACATCGAAATGCTGGAGGCAACCGGCGTCTGCAACGGGATCGAGAACTATTCGCGCTATCTCACCGGGCGTGCGCCCGGTGAGCCGCCACCGACTCTCTTCGAGTTCATACCCGATCATGCCATTGTCTTTGCGGACGAATCTCATGTCTCCGTCCCGCAGATCGGTGGCATGTACCGGGGTGACTACCGGCGCAAGTTCACTCTGGCAGAGCACGGGTTCCGCCTGCCGTCCTGCATGGACAACCGCCCGCTCAAGTTCGAGGAATGGGACGCAATGCGCCCGCAATCGGTCTTTGTCTCCGCGACGCCGCAATCGTGGGAACTGGAACAGACGGGCGGCGTGTTCACCGAGCAGGTGATCCGGCCCACGGGTCTGCTTGATCCTCGGGTTGAAATCAGGCCCGTCGAGACGCAGGTCGATGATCTGCTTGACGAGGTGCGGCAGGTGTCTGAACAAGGCTTCCGCACGCTGGTGACGACGCTGACCAAGCGGATGGCAGAGGATCTGACCGAATATCTGCACGAGCATGGCATTCGCGTGCGCTACATGCATTCCGACATTGATACCATTGAACGCATTGAGATCTTGCGCGATCTGCGACTGGGTGCATTCGACGTTCTGGTGGGCATCAACCTGCTGCGCGAAGGGCTCGACATCCCCGAATGCGGGCTTGTGGCGATCCTGGATGCGGACAAGGAGGGCTTTCTGCGGTCCGAGACCTCGCTCATTCAGACGATCGGACGCGCGGCGCGCAACGCCGAGGGCCGGGTGATCATGTACGCCGACAAGGTCACCGGCTCGATGGACCGGGCCATCCGCGAAACCGACCGCCGCCGCGACAAACAGATCGCGTATAACGAAACGCACGGCATCACGCCGGAAACCGTAAAGAAGAATGTCGAGGACATTCTGGCAGGCCTCTACAAGGGCGACGTGGACATGAACCGCGTCACGGCCAAGGTTGATAAAACCGAAGTTGGCGGCAATCTTCAGGCGCATCTGGACGCGCTCAGGACAGATATGCGCAAGGCCGCCGAGAACCTCGAATTCGAGGAAGCGGCCCGGTTGCGCGATGAAATCAAACGGCTGGAGGCCGTGGACCTGGCCGTGGCCGATGACCCCCTCGCCCGCCAATCGGCCGTGGAAGCCGCATCAGAAGCCGCCGTCAGATCCCAAGGCCGCTCAACCGCGGGCCGTCCCGGGCAACGCGGGGGTGTGAAAAGAAAACGCCGGGGCGGCGGTTAAACACCGGCGGAATACATGCTAGACCGGCTGCATGCGCATGATCGCACTTGCAGCACTGGCATGTGTCCCGACCGCCGCCGCGGCCTGGGACTTTACGCCCGGCCTGCCCTGCCGCCTGGTGCACCAGACGGCAGACGCAAAGATCGGGTTGACCTATGATCCGGTGCTTCCCGTCTACACGGTGACGGTCACCCGGTCCGCGCCGTGGCCAAACGCCGGCTACTTCGGAATGCGGTTCGATGGCCCGCAGGGCCGCAGAATCGGCACCGATCGTCACCGGCTCAGCGCCAATGGCCGCGCCCTGAGCGTCGCGGATGTGGGTTTTGGCAATGTTCTGGACGGGTTGCAGTACAACCGCTCTGTCACAGCGACCAGCGGTGGTGCGGCGGTCACCTTCTCGCTGGACGGGGCGGCCGGCCCGGTGGCAGAGTTTCGCGCCTGCGCGGCCGGGGCCCCCAGTTCCTGAGACACCCGGCACCGACGCGGCGACTGTCACAGGAAAGCCCCAAATTAACCTTGAATTTGTCGAAAGTTGACAAATTCCCGCTTGGGTTGTGGTCCTGCGCCTCCCGCGGCTTGACTTGAAAGCCCGAACCGAGACACTCATGTCGCAGCGTATGTAACGCGTAACTTTAGTATTGGGGAAAGTAATGATTTCCAAACTGACCAACCTGGCGCTTGCGCTAGGCTTTGCCGTGGTAGCAAGCGCAGCGAGCGCCGCGACAATTTACGAGTTTGACTTGATCGACAGCCCGGGTGGGGACAAGGCAGGCTCTTTCGACTATGGCGCACGGCTGGATGACTCGCTGGGCAACAAGCCCGACGCGAAAGTCACCCGGTATTTCTCGTTCAGCCTCGGCGATGCAAGCGCAAAGCTGATCTATGACAGCGCCAACAAGACGGCTCAGATCATCGGTACGATGGTTGAAAGCACGGCCAAAGGTGTCGCAGGCGGTGTGTTTGACGTTGTCTACAATATGAGCGGCCTGACCGATCTCGGCGGCGGCGCGTTCATCAGCACAAACCTGAACGGCACGGGCTCGATCACAAGCCAGAGCGACCCGACAGATGTTCTGATGCTTGGCGCAAAGAAGAACGGCAGCGGTGAGTCCTTCATCATGAAGGCCGATGGGCACAAGGTGCCTGGCAGCGACGATGCCTGGTCCGGACGCGGCTGGATCGATTTCTCGTCGGCTCAGCGCGGCGCGAATGACTTCCTGTTCACAACGGATGGCGGCCCCACACCGGGCGTCGTACCGCTTCCTGCGGCGGGCTGGATGCTTCTTTCGGCCTTTGCAGGCGCAGGGATCTTTGCACGCAAGTCCCGCAAGGCGGCCTGACACACGCCGGTTGCTTGCCGAAAACAGTAAATTGGGGCGCATCAGCGCCCCTTTTTTTTGTGGATTTCTGGGCGCATCACCGACCGGACAGGGTGCCGGTATCCTGCGTTACACCACACACCGGGACGCGGGTCCGGGAAAATCATCCGGCAGACCCGCAACGGCAGGACGCGCTGATCGCCCGGTCACTCGGCTTTCCGGGCGCCGACGTCGATCTGATCAATGATTTCGGTGACATACTCTCCGATGATCGGCACGAATTCGATCTGACTGAGTGACCAGATCAGAATCGACAGCAACAGTGATGCACCCAGCACAGTGCCCAGACCCACTGCAAGGCCGCGGGCAAAGCTATAGGCCAGCAATCGCGGCACGGAATTGTGGATGCGAATGAAGGACAGGCTGTTGAGCTGGGCCACCTCGCGGTTCAATGTCCGGATTTCCTCGGCGAGATCCAAAGAGGGGTCTGAGGGTGCGTTTTCGGTTTTTTCCGACATCATCATCTCCTGAAGGCGGCGGGCCTCAGGCGATGCCCTCGCTGGCACGCTTGACCTGCACGCCGTTGATTTTCCAGCCTTCCTCGCCCTCGATCATGTCATATTGCAACTCGTAATACACCCCCTGCTGATCGCGGATCAAAACGTGCTGTCGAAATGCGCCGTCCACCTGTTCCGTCTCCAGAAACGTGACTTCGGCCGGGCGCCAAACCATGGGGTAGCCGTTGCGCACCATCTGACCAAAGCGTTCCGCATCGCCGAAAATCTGCTTGATCGAGGGGCTTGCAAAGGTAAACGCCGTGTCGAAATCATCCGCCTGAAAGGCCGTGATCTGATCGGAAATGACCTTGCGCACCGCGTCGCTGTCAGCCCGGGCGAGGCCGGAGTGAAAGACGACAAGCGCGACCGCGACGCAGACCGACAGCATGCGGACCCGCATCCCGGCTCTCATCATGGCTTTCGTCATGGCTCTCATGGCGCATCTCCTTTGTGTGCTGAACCTAGCGCGCGCACCGCCCGGATCAATTGTCGCGTCCGCGGGTCGCGGGCCGGATGCGGGTTTCAGTCCGGGGTGGCGTGAAACTCTGGGATATTGCGCGCATTTGGTCTTATGTGATGTCTCAGGTCCGAGGCGAAACGCTGTAGGCGCGCCGTGTCGGCATCCGTAGGACATCCATGGAGTCGCTCATGCCCAGCACCACCTTCTACGCCCTCACCATGTTGCTTGCCGGCATCGGTGTTCCCATGCTCGCCGCACTCAATGCGGCGCTTGGCGTGCGGCTTGGCTCTCCGGTGGCGGCGGCGGTTGTCCTGTTTTGCATTGCAACGCTTGCAGCGCTCGCGGTGCTGGTCGTGTCAAAGCCTGCCGCGATCCTTGGCGTGATGGCGGCCCCGCGGCATCTGCTGCTGGGCGGAGTTCTGATTGCGTTCTACGTGTTGACGATCACCTTTGTCGCGCCGCGATTTGGCGTCGGCAACGCGGTGTTCTTTGTGCTTCTGGGCCAACTCATGTCGGCCGCGCTGATTGATCAGTTCGGACTGTTCGGCAATCCGGTGTCACCGCTGACCCCGACGCGCCTTGCCGGGATTGCGATGATGGCGGCAGGCGTTTTCGTGACGCAGCGCGCCTGATCTTTCATCGCCCCGCCAGCGAAAGCGCCAGCGCCCAGGTTGCCGGATCGACCGCCACAGGATCAGCAGGCGTGCGGTTCTGACCGGGCAGCCGTGCACCGGCATCAGCCCCGACCACGGCGCGCAGACCCGTCAGCCGGTCAAAGAAGGCGTCCGACACGCCGGGATCCATCAGCACATAATATTCCCCGATGTCATGTGGCGTGCCCTCCGGCGCTTTCAGCGACGGGATATCGACGCTGGCCCGGCTGCCGGTCATCCCTGCGGCCAGCACTTCGGCCATCAGGCCCAGACCCCATCCCTTGGCGCCTCCGAAACTGACGAGCGAGCCTGCCAGAGCGGCCTCCGGGTCGGTGGTGGGGTTGCCCTCGGTGTCCACGGCCCAGCCCTCTGGTATCGGCTCCCCGGCCGCGCGCGCCATCGTGATCTTGCCAAGCGCGACTGTCGTGGTGGACTGATCGAACAGCATCGCAATCCCGTCTCGCCCATCTGGCACGGCAAATGAAATCGGATTGGTACCGATCACCCGGGACGTGCCACCGGGCGGGGCCACGATAGGACTGGCGTTGGTCGTGCCCAATGCGATCAGACCGGCACGCGCAATCTGCGCGGTAAAATATCCCAGGGACGTACAGGTATGACCATGTGCAACGGCCAAGGATGCCACGCCGTTTTCTCGCGCGGCGGCCAGTGCATCAGGCAGACCACGGGCAAAGGCCGGCTGGGCAAATCCGTTTCTTGCGTCCACCGCGACCGCCCCGGGCCGCAGATGCCGCACCACGGGGTCGGCCTGCCCGTCCACCCGGCCTGTCTGCAATTGCAGGCAGTAGCTTTCCAGATAGTAGAGCCCGCAGATCCGGTTTCCCAGACCCTCGGCCTCGCGCACGGCCGCGGCTACGTCTGCCGCGACCCACGCGGCGGCCCCGTGGCGTTCCAGCGCCTCAGACGTCACGTGCTCAATCTCGTCCAGCGTCACCCGACTCATGTTGTTTCCTCCACCAGATGGCCCGCGTCCAGCCGGACGATCCGGTCCATGCGCGCCGCAAGATCCAGATTGTGCGTGGCGATCAGCGCCGCGAGCCCCGCGTCGCGCACAAGATCGGTCAGCGCGGAAAAGACCTGATCGGATGTCACCGGATCAAGATTGCCTGTCGGTTCGTCGGCCAGCAGCAACGCCGGTGCATTGGCCAGTGCCCGACAGAACGCCACGCGTTGCTGTTCGCCACCCGACATGGCGCTTGGACGATGGTCGGCACGGTCCGCGACACCGACGCGGTCCAGCAGATCGCGCGCGCGTGTCTCCGCGCGGGCCTGCCCGGACCCGTTGGCCAGTTGCGGAAGCACAACGTTCTCCAGCGCGGTGAACTCCGGAAGAAGGTGGTGAAACTGATAGATGAACCCCACCTGCCCGCGCCGCGCCGCGGTCCGGCGACGATCCCCGAGGCCGGTCATGTCAACGCCTGCGATTTCGACGGTTCCCGCATCAGCCGTGTCAAGCAGCCCGGCAATATGCAAAAGCGTCGACTTTCCCGCCCCCGACGGCGCCACGAGGGCGACCATCTGACCGGCAAAGACGCTCAGATCAGCCCCGGAAAGCACCGGAACGGCCATGTCGCGCCCGCGGTTGTAGGTCTTTTCCAGACCGGTCAGACGCAGCACCGGTTCATTCATAGCGCAGTGCCTCGACCGGGTTCATGCGCGCCGCACGCCGGGCGGGGAAGAGCGTCACACCGAAACTGAGACCCAGCGACAATGCCACGGCCGAAAGCACATCCGAGGCGTTCAGCCTGGCGGGCAGATGGTAGATGCCCCGGATTGACGGATCCCACACCCCACCCCCCATCATGTAGTTCACGAAACTGAACACGGGGTCGATGTAGATCGCAAAAAGACACCCCAGAATGACGCCGGCGATCGTTCCGATCACGCCGGTGGCTGCCCCGCAGATGAAAAAGACACGCAAAATCGATCCTTCGCTCAGGCCCATCGTGCGCAAAATACCGATATCACGGCCTTTGTTCTTGACCAGCATGATCAGACCGGAGGTGATGTTCATTGCCGCAATCAGCACGAGGATCGACAGGATGATGAACATCACGTTGTCTTCGACTTCAAGCGCGCGCAGAAAGCCGCCACTGGCATCGCGCCACGTCCAGAGTTGCACCGTCCCGCCCGCCGCCGCACGCAGATCCGGGGCCATCGCGCCGACCGTTTCGGGGGTTTCGACCATGACCTCCAGCTCGTCAGCCACGCCTTCGCGGTTGAAGAAACTCTGCGCCTCTTCAAAGGGCAGGTACACGCGCACCCGGTCGATGTCGTACCGACCCGCGCTGAAGATATAGACCACCTCGTAGGCGTTGATCCGCGGCGACGTGCCGACGATGGTCTTGACGCCGTTTGGTGAAATCAGACGAATCCTGTCGCCCACGCCCACGCCCAGGGCGCGCGCCACGCCGGAGCCGATCGCGATGCCTGCGGGAAACGCCTCCAGATCGCCAACGCCGATCGCCGGATCGGCGATGCGCGGCAGGCTTTTCAGATCATCCAGCGCAATACCGAACACCTGCACACCGGCGTTGCGATCGCCCGCATTGGCCATAACCTGCCCCTTGATGAGCGGCGCGACACGCGTCACACCCGGCACGTCTGCCACCCGCCCGGTCATTGCCTGATAGTCAGGAATCGTGCGGTCCACCCGGCCGGTGACCTCGTTCACCGGTCCGATGTTATACACCGTCACATGCGCGTTTGCGCCCAGAATGGTGTCGACGAATTCAGCTCGAAATCCCTCTCGGACGGCCAGCGTCGCAATCAGCGCGAACACCGCCAGCGTGATCCCCACAAGGCTGATCCATGTCATGGTGCTGACGCCGCCTTCGGCGCGTTTGGCACGCAGATAACGCCAGGCGATCAGCCATTCAAACCGGGCAAATGGCGCCGTGCGCCCTGTCACAGCAGTCGGGTCCGGCACGGGTCAGAGCCAGGTGTGAAAGCTGCGCTTCGCCATCGGTTCGGCATGAACGGGATGGTGATGCGGATGATAGATCTCCTCGATCCGTTGCAGCGCTTTCTCGGGCGTCAACTCTTCGCTTTCGCCCGTGCGTCGGCTGGTCAGTTCCACCACACCATGTTTCAGCCCGCGTGGCCCGACCGTTATCCGCCAGGGCAGACCGATCAGATCCATCGTGGCGAACTTGCCGCCTGCCCGTTCTTCCCGATCGTCGTAAAGCACCTCCAGGTGCTTTTTCGTCAGCGCCGTGTAGAGCGCCTCGCAGGCTGCATCCGCCTGGGCATCGCCCTGCTTGAGGTTCACAAGGCCGACGTGAAACGGCGTGACGCCCTCCGGCCAGATGATGCCGTTGTCGTCGTGACTGGCCTCGATGATCGCGCCCACCAGACGGCTGACCCCGATGCCGTGGCTTCCCATGTGAACCGGCACGGGCTTGCCATCCGGTCCCTGTACCGTCGCGCCCATGGCCTCGGAATACTTGGTGCCGAAGTAAAAGATCTGTCCCACTTCAATGCCGCGCGCGACGCGTTGGCGCGCCGGTGGGATTTGATTGAACAGATCCGCATCATGCGTCTCATCCGTACGCGCATACCGGGAGGTGAATTCTTTCAAAATTTCAGAGCACTGCGCGACGTTGTTGTAGTCAATATCACGATCTCCGAACCGCAGATCGGTGATGTCGGAATCGTAGAACACCTCCGATTCACCGGTCTCTGCCAGGACCAGGAACTCGTGCGTGTAATCGCCACCGATCGGGCCACCATCCGCACGCATCGGAATGGCCTGCAACCCCAGACGTTCATACGTGCGCAGGTAGCTGACCAGATGGCGATTGTAGGCGTGCAGCGCATCCTCTTTGGTCAGGTCAAAGTTGTAGCCGTCTTTCATGTAGAATTCGCGCCCGCGCATCACGCCAAAGCGCGGGCGGATTTCGTCGCGAAACTTCCACTGAACGTGGTACAGGGTCAGCGGCAGATCGCGGTAGCTTGACACATGCGTGCGGAAGATATCGGTGATCAGTTCCTCGTTCGTGGGCCCGTACAGCATATCGCGGTCATGCCGGTCGCGGATGCGCAGCATTTCCTCGCCATAATCGTCGTAACGCCCGCTTTCGCGCCACAGATCGGCCGACTGGATCGTGGGCATCAGCATCGGAACATGCCCCGCCCGGATCTGTTCTTCGTGCACGATCGCCTCGATCCGGCGCAACACCTTGAAGCCCAGAGGCAGCCACGAATAGATGCCGGCGCTGGCCTGTTTGATCATCCCTGCGCGCAACATCAGTCGATGGCTGGCGATCTGGGCCTCGGACGGGGTTTCCTTCAGAACCGGCAGAAAGTACTGGCTGAGGCGCATCTCTTACTGTCTCCCCTGGGCGATTTTCGCCGGTTTATGGGTTTGGCGCGCATGAGACAAGCGTGGATCGCTTGGGCCTTGCATGTAAGCACGGGCTGCGCGAAGAGTGAAGGGCGAAGAAACGAGGTTTCATGGCACTGCCTGTCAGGACACAGCTCAGATACTGGGGAATTGCAGCGGCGGTTCTTCTTTTGGCGCTCTGGTTTCTGGGGGACCAGATCCTGCCCTTTGTTCTGGGCGGGACCATCGCCTACCTGCTGGATCCAATCGCGGACTGGCTGGAACGCAAGGGGCTGTCGCGCGCATTTGCCGTTGCGGTGATTTCGCTGGGCACAACGATTGTCTTCGTGCTGTCGATCCTGCTGATCATTCCCACGCTGATCGAACAGGCGGTGAACCTGTTTAAGGTCGCCCCGGAAGCGGCCGCGCAAATGCAGGCTTTTCTGACGGAACGCTTCCCCGATCTGGTCAACGAAAACAGCACCATGCGCCGGTCCCTGCAAACCATCGGCGAAGCGATCGAAGCCAAGGGCGCGCAATTCATCGAAGCCGCGGTGACCTCTGCTGCGTCGCTGGTGAACATCATCGTGCTGCTGGTCATTGTCCCGGTGGTGGCGGTCTACATGCTGTATGACTGGGACCGCATGGTCGCGGAGGTCGACAAGCTGTTGCCACGCGATCATGCGCCCGTCATCCGCAAGCTTGCGCGTGAAGTGGACGCGACCATCGCCAGCTTTATTCGGGGCATGGGCACGGTGTGTCTGCTACTTGGCTGCTATTACGCCATTGCGCTGATGCTGGTTGGCCTGCAGTTCGGGCTGGTGGTGGGCGCCTTTGCGGGGCTTGTCACCTTTATCCCCTATCTCGGCGCGATCATCGGCGGTGTCCTGGCCATCGGCCTTGCCCTCTTTCAGTTCTGGGGCGACTGGGTGTCTATCGGTCTGGTGGCGGGTATTTTCATGGTGGGCCAGATGGTCGAAGGCAACATCCTGACGCCCAAGCTGGTGGGATCCTCGGTTGGCCTGCACCCGGTCTGGCTGTTGTTCGCATTGTCGGTGTTCGGCGCGCTCTTCGGCTTTGTCGGCATGCTGGTGGCCGTGCCACTGGCGGCTGCAATCGGCGTCCTGGTGCGGTTTGCGGCAGACAATTACCTCCACAGCATACTCTACCAGGGTGTAAGCCGCCAGACGCCGGACGACGCGCCCGTGCCCCCGACCGAGTGATGGCCCGTCAGCTCAGCTTTGATCTGCCGGTGCGCACCGCATTGGGCCGCGAAGACTTCTTTGTGTCCGACGCCAACAAAAATGCGGTGGCGCTGATCGAAGCCTGGCAGAACTGGCCTGATCGCAAACTGGCGCTGATTGCGCCGGAAGGCGCGGGCAAGACGCATCTGGTCCATGTCTGGGCGGATATGTCTCAGGCGCAGATTGTGTCGGCTCATGACCTCGGCCGACATGACATTCCCGCTCTGGGGCGGGCCCCGTGTGCTGTTGAGGATTGCGAAGGCGTGTCCGGCTCCCCCGAGGCAGAGCGCGCCCTGCTGCACCTGCACAACCTCGCCCTGGCCGAAGGGCAGAGTCTTTTGCTGACGGCCAGAGCCGCCCCGAGAGACTGGAACATCGCGCTGCCCGATCTGGCCAGCCGCATGCAGGCCACCCCGACCATTGCAATCACGGCACCGGACGACGCGCTGCTGAGCGCGGTTCTGATGAAGCATTTTCAGGATCGTCAGATTTTTCCACCGCCCGATCTGGTGCCCTACCTTGCGCGGCGCATGGACCGGTCCTTTGCGGCAGCGCGGGATGTGGTCGACCGGCTGGACCGGCTGGCGTTGCATGAACAAAGGACGCTGACACGAGGGTTGGCCCGGCGTGTACTGGACAACCCCGACAAGTGACGACACAGTGTCATTCCCTCGTTACGCCTAACCCTGACAAGAGCTGCGATGAACAAGGCCGATTTTCTGAAATCCCCGACCCCCGAGCCGGTTGAACTGGACGGCGTGGACCTGACGGGCCCGAACCGGTTCTACAACCGCGAGCTCAGCTGGCTTGGATTCAACTGGCGCGTTCTGGAAGAGGCCGAAAATCCGCGCGTGCCGCTGCTGGAGCGGCTGCGCTTTCTTTCCATTTCCGCCACCAATCTTGATGAATTCTACAATGTGCGCGTCGCCGGACTGCGTGAACTGTCTCATGCCGGGAACACGACACCGGCCGCAGACGGGCTGACGCCGGCGGAACAACTGGTGCTGATTGACGAAAACGCGCGCGCGCTTCTGGCCCGCCAGCAGCACGTTCTGGACGCGCTGCGCAGTGAGATGGAAAAGGAAAACATCTCGATCCTGGAGCGCGCGGCGCTCTCCGGAGAGGACGTCGCCTTTCTCGAAGACGTGTTCCTGCGCCGCGTCTTTCCGGTTCTGTCACCTCTGGCGATCGATCCGGCGCATCCCTTTCCCTTCATTCCCAATCTGGGATACTCGCTCGCCCTTCAGCTGCAGCGCAAGTCCGACAAGAGCCCGCTGCAGGCGCTGTTGCCGATCCCGCAGAAAATCGACCGTTTCGTGACCCTGCCCGCGCCGGCGCGCGCGCTGCGTGTGATCCCGCTCGAAGACGTGGTTTTGCTGCACCTGGACCATCTCTTTCCCGGCTATGCCTATCAGGGTCACTGCAATTTTCGCGTGCTGCGCGACAGCGATCTGGAAGTCGAGGAAGAGGCCGAGGATCTGGTCCGCGAATTCGAAGTGGCCCTGAAACGGCGCCGCCGGGGCGAGGTTGTGCGTCTCAAGATTTCTTCGGGCGCGCCAAAGGGGTTGCGCAACACCATCATGCGTGAACTGGAAGTCACGCCCGAAGAGGTGGTCGAAGTTCCCGGAATGATCGGCCTTGCTGATCTGAACGAACTGGTGACCGAGAGCCGGATGGACCTGCTCTGGCCCAGCTTCACCCCCCGCGTGCCGGAACGCGTCCAGGACCACGACGGCAACATGTTTGCCGCGATCCGACAAAAGGACATGCTGTTGCACCACCCCTACGAGACGTTCGACATGGTGGTGCGGTTTCTCAGTCAGGCGGCGCGCGATCCCAATGTCGTGGCGATCAAGCAAACGCTGTATCGTACGTCAAAGGACAGCCCGATTGTCGGGGCGCTCTGCGAGGCGGCCGAAGAGGGCAAGTCGGTCACGGCGCTGGTCGAGTTGAAGGCCCGGTTCGACGAGGCTGCCAATATCCGTCAGTCGCGGCGGCTGGAACGGTCCGGTGCGCATGTGGTCTACGGGTTCATGAACCTCAAGACCCACGCCAAGATCTCGACCGTGGTTCGGCGCGAAGGCGACGAACTGGTCACCTACACGCATTACGGCACCGGGAACTACCACCCGATCACCGCGCGCATCTATACCGACCTGAGCTTTTTCACCTGCGATGCGGCGCTTGGACGAGACGCCACCAAGGTCTTCAACTACCTGTCCGGATACGCCCAGCCGGAGGCGCTCGAGAACCTGTCGATTTCACCCGATTCCATGAAAGACTACCTGATCGACATGATCCGGGCCGAAGCCGCGCATGTCGCGGCGGGGCGCCCGGGCGAGATCTGGGCCAAGATGAATTCGCTGGTCGAGCCCGATGTGATTGACGCGCTCTATGCCGCCAGTCAGGCCGGGGTGCGGATCAATCTTGTCGTGCGTGGTATCTGCGGCCTGCGTCCCGGCCTCAAGGGGCTGAGCGAGAACATTCGCGTCAAATCCATCGTCGGGCGGTTTCTCGAACATTCCCGCATCGTCTGTTTTGGCAACGGCGCGGGCCTGCCCTCGCGCGCGGCGCGCGTTTACATCAGCTCTGCGGACTGGATGGGGCGCAACCTCAACCGCCGTGTCGAAACCCTGGTGGAAGTCACCAACAACACGGTCAAGGCGCAGATCGTCAGCCAGATCATGGCGGCCAACATGGCGGATGTCGCGCAGAGCTGGGTTATGGCTGCCGACGGCCGGTTCCGCCGCGCCCGGGTTCAGGACGGAACCTTTGCCTTCAACTGTCACCGGTTCTTCATGGAAAACCCGTCCCTGTCGGGACGTGGTTCTGCCGGGGCAGGCGACGTGCCCAAGCTTACACATACCGACGACTAAGGCCCGTCGGTTGCATTGACCGCATGCGCACCCTGTCGCATACAGATCAGGGGAAACGGGAGATGCTGCGCAGTCATGGATGGCCAGAACGATCCCAGCGACGGCGGTTGGGGGCCTTTCGGGCGCCCGCTGTTCGACAAGCCCTCGGCGCGGGCCTTGTCGCGTGTCGGTGTGGTGGACGTCGGATCGAACTCCGTGCGCATGGTGGTGTTTGACGGCGCGGCGCGCAGCCCGGCCTATTTTTACAACGAAAAGATCATGTGCGGCCTGGGGGCCAAAATGGCGGCAACCGGGCGTCTGAACCCGGAAGGCCGGACACGGGCGCTGGCCGCACTGAAACGGTTTCAGGCGCTGGCTGAAACCATGCAGACCGGTCCGCTGACCGTCGTGGCGACGGCCGCCGTGCGCGAAGCCACCGACGGGCCGGACTTTCAGGCCGACGTGCAGCGCGAAACAGGCCTGAGACTGTGGGTGATCGACGGATGCGAAGAGGCGCGGCTGTCCGCACAGGGGGTCTTGCTGGGGTGGCCGGGCGCCTATGGTCTGGTCTGCGACATCGGCGGCTCCTCGGTCGAGCTTGCGGAAATCAACGGCGGTCAGGTCGGCAAGCGCTTTACCTCGCAACTGGGCCCGTTTCGTCTGCGTGACCTCAAGGGTGGGCGCGCGGCGCGGCGCAAGCTGATCAAGGACACGCTCTGTGAGATGCGCGAAGCGCTCGGCGAGCAGCGCAACCGCCTGTTTCTTGTCGGCGGGTCATGGCGCGCCATTGCCAAGGTTGACATGTTCCGCCGCAACTATCCGCTGCATGTTCTGCATGAATACCGGATGTCGCCCAAGTCCGTGCGCGAAACCGCGAAATTCATAGAGGCCAACGCACTGGATGATCTGCGCCGCATGGCAAATGTGTCCGCGTCACGGATGGCGCTTGTCCCCTATGCAGCCGAAGTGTTGCGCCGTCTGGTGCAGACGTTCAAACCCCACGACATCGCCATTTCCAGCTATGGCATCCGCGAAGGGCTGCTTTACGAGCAGATGCCGCAGGAACTGAAAGACCGCGACCCTCTGATCGAGGCGTGTCGTTTTGCAGAAGCCAAGGATGCGCGCCTGCCGGGATACGGAAAACTGGTCTACGAATTCGTCCAGCCGCTGTTTCCACGCGCGCGGCCCGAGTTTCAGCGCCTGCTGATCGCCGCATGTCTGCTGCACGATGTAAGCTGGCGCGCGCATCCCGATTATCGCGCCGAGGATTGCTTTGATAACGCCACCCGCGCCAATCTGGGTGGACTCAAACACTCTGAACGCATCTTTCTGGGTCTTGCCCTGATGCACCGCTATTCCAGCCGGCGTGAAGGATCGCGGTTCGAGGATCTCAGCGTTCTGGTCAGCAAGTCGCAGGAGCACGATGCCGAAATCCTGGGGCGCGCCATGCGCTTTGCCGCGATGTTCTGGCTGCGCAAGGACGAACAGATTGGCCGCCTGAAATGGCAACCCAAGAAGAAGCTTCTGACACTGGAACTGTCCGCAGCCGCCGTGCCGCTCTTTGGCGAGGTTGCGCAAGCAAGATTTGACGCGCTGGCCGCGGCGCTGGACGCCACAACCAACATTCTGAAGACCTCCCGGCCCGCCTGACGCGGTTTCCGTCCGATCCGGGACTGCCGCAGCGGATGCGAAATCCGTCAGATCTCGATGTCGTCCTGATCTTCGGACTGCTCGATTTCATCCGGTGTCTTCCGACGCAGGATGATATCGCCATTCGGCAGAATCTCCGGCGGATGATAGGCGGAAAAATCCTCGATCTGCGCCAGAAGATCGGCAAGGGCCGGACCCATCTCGTCGACGAAACCGCGCAGTTTGGGGCGAAATTCCTCGCTCAGGCCCTGCAAATCGTCGAGAGCGGGCTCGATTTCGCGCAGGATGCCTTCGAGAAACATCTGCGCGCCCCGCTCCATCATCGAGGTGCCGTCCTCTGTGCTGTCCTGCGCCGAGACGGGATACGCCGCAACCATGCAGAGTGCGAGAATGGAAAAGGTACGTTTCATGAGTCCAACATAGCGGATTGCGGCCACGATTTTAAGACGGCAGCGCAAGATCAAGACTGACCGGGAAATGATCCGACGCGACCAGAAGCGCCTCGCGAAGCTCCGGCACACCAAAGCAGCCCGGATCGTCAAAGGGGTGCCATATCCTCCATTTTGTATCATATTCAACCAGTTGCGGAGAAATCATAATGTAATCAAGAAGCGCCTGAAGGTATCTTTCTTCGTCCGGCATGTAAAACCGCGCGGTGCTGTGCTGCGCGGCCAGCGGATGGGTCAGCGCGCGACGCGCATGCGGGTCGAAAAGACGCAGCTCCGCAGGTCCGCCCTCGCCCATGACAATCTCGACCGAGGACCGTCCGAACAGCTCTTCGAAGCTGTCCAGCCCCGGCCCGTCATTGAGATCCCCGAGCAGCACAAGCGGTTCTCCGGCCGAAAGATGGTCGTCCACGCGGGCGCGCAGCCACAGGGCCTGCGCCAGTTGCTTGCGCCGGTTGGCGATCGCACCGCGCATGGCCTCGTCGCGCGTTGCCGCCCCGTGCGGGTATTTCGATTTCAGATGCGTCCCGATCAGCCGCACCCCGAATCCTGACCGCGTGCGCAGCACCAGTTCGAGCGGTGGTTTGGAGAACCGCACCTGATCGCGCTGCGCATCCACATCAAGATCAATCCGGAACACCCCGTCAAAACGGGGCGCGCCCGAAGAGGCGCGCGGGTCGTGCCGGGCCTCGATCACATCCGGGTCGTAGAGCAGCGCAAGCTCTTGCTGCGTCTGATTGGCAAATCCAATCACCGCCTGTCGTGCGCGCAGCCCCATATGCGCGGCAAAGTTCCGAAGTGCCCTGACCGTTGTGCGATGGCGTCCGGTGTCGGGGGCTTCCACCACAAGAACCGCATCGGCATCGAGCGCTGTAAAGACAATCCCGAGCGCCGCCAGTTGCGCACCCCGTGTGACGGCGTACCGGCCGGAACTCTCGTCATCGTCAAGCAGGGCGCCGCTGTCGTCGAAAAGCGTGTTGAACCATTCCACGTTGTAGGTTGCGATCCGCATCACCCGTGGCCGGCGCTGGCCGCCTCGCTGATTTCTTCCCATGCGTTGTTGATCTGCGCCAGACGCTTTTCAGCCAGTTTGCGGGCTTCTTCGGGAACCCCGCGCGCGATCATCCGATCGGGATGCATTTCGCGGACCAGCGCATGCCAGACATGGCGGATTTCGTTCACGGGCGTATCGGGTTCCACCCCGAGCACCGCGTACGGGTCCGGCTTTGCGTCCGGCACAAAGCGGCTGCGCAAGATGGTGAATTGCCTTTCCGGCAGCTCGAATATCCGCGCGACTTCGACCAGAAAGTCATTCTCTGCCGGGTGGTAGACGCCATCGGCCATCGCGATATGGAAAAGCCCTTCCATCAGGTCAAACAGCGTTTCTGTCTCGTCACCGAACATGGATTTGATCCGGCGCGCATATTCGTCAAAGCCCGCCACATCCTGACGCGCCAGATTAAAGGCGCGCGCGGCTCCTGCCTCGTCATCCTTCGCAATCTGAAAAACCTCACGAAAGGCCGTGACTTCGTCTCGCGTGACCCGCCCGTCTGCCTTGGCCATCTTGGCGCCAAGCGCAATCACCGCAATGGCGAAGGCCACGCTGCGTTCCGGCGGGCTGCGCAGACGGTCGAAGACCTCGCTCAGGGGCTCTCCTGCGCGCAGGGCTGAAAGCGCCTCGGATATCCGTGTCCAGATTGACATAGCGCGACCTTAGTCGCTGTCTGACGGGCTGGACAGGTGTTTCTGAAGCAGAACAAGGTCAATCCAGCGGTTGAACTTGAACCCAGCCTGCGCGACGCGACCGACCTCCGAGAACCCCTGCCGCCCGTGAAACCGCAAGGCCACTTCGTTTTCCGCGCTTATCCCCGCCACCAGACTTTGCGCGTCCTGTTGCCGGGCTGCGGCCTCAAGAGCCGTCAAAAGGGCACGCCCCGTTCCGGTCCCGTGCGCCTGCGGCACGACATACAGCGCATGCTCCAACGTGTGGGCATAGCCTTCGCCCGCACGAAACGGTGCGGCGCTGGCAAATCCGAGAAACCGGCCGTCCTGCTCGGCGACAAGACAGGGCAGATCCCTGGACAGACGCTCGATGATCAGGGCCTCCATCGCCGACACGGGCGTTTCACGGGTCTTAAAGCTGATCGTTGTGTCGCGGATAAATCTGTTGAGCAGATCGGCCATTTCGGAGGCATCCGCTGGCCTTGCCCGGCGCGGAGTCACGAGATTTCCCTGGGCCCGCCGGGCGTTTCGAACACGGCCGACAGCGCGGGCGGGCCTGTCTCGAAGGCCACGCGGTCATCGCTCAGATACGCCGCCAGCGCCGTACCCAGCGTGTGCGCCTGCGGATGACGCACCGTCAGGCGGCGCAACCGCACGCCGGACGGCATCAGGCGACTGGCCGGATGATCCGGCCCCTGCCATTGCATCAATGCCGGAAAACAGTTGTCGCAGGGCAGTATGCCGGTTTCGGGAACCGCCATGCGCCACTTCAGGCCGCCGCGTTCCAGCGCCACCGCCTGCCCTGCATCCGGGAACGCCTGCACCGCGCCGGGCAGATCCCCGGTCCGACACACCCAAACTTGCAGGCGCGGCTCGCCCGAAAACCGATCCAGATCAAACCAGCGCGGGCGCGCGGCCCCTTCCGCCATCGGGTCGATGGCAATGACTTCGAGGTAGAGAACATCCTCCAGTCCCAGCAGGGCATTGTACGTGCCGAAATGCGCGTGCCGCCCGCCGGGCGCCATGCGCACGCCAAGCCGTGTCTCGACCCAGTCCACGCCCTCTTCGAGCGTGCCGGCGGCCACCGCCAGATGATCGAGCATGAATGACACCATCGTCCCTACCCCGAAAGCAGCCGCGCCAGCACCCACAGACCGGCGACAACCGTTGGATAGAACGTCGCTGCAAAACCGAAGGCCCGCAAGGGGGGCGCCCGATGATATCCCACCCAGAAGGCCAGCCGCGCGACCGCGAAACCAAGACCCAGCACCAGCACCACTCCCGCCCCGAGAGTGAACCCGACCAGCGGCCAGATGCACAGCGCCAGCACCGTTTGCTCCAGAGTGTTCTGCAGAACCCGCGCGTCGATGTCGGCGGCCGTTCCGGGCCGTGGCGCCTGCCCGTCGATCAGTGTCGCGTCGAAGAACCGGCGTTGCGCGATACGTCCGACCATCGCCACAAGCACCAGTCCGGGGGCAAAAACCGCGCCCATCAGCGTCGGTTGAATGGCCCCGATCGGAACGCTGATCTGCCGGCCCGCCCAAAGCAGAACAACTGCCCAGATCAGCCCCGCGGCCATCCCAAGTCCAATGCAAGCCCGGTCGGTCATCGCCGCCTCTTACGCCCGCACCTCACGGATCAGATGCAGAATATCCTGTGCCGCGTCCGGAATGTTTGTCCCGGGGCCGAAGATCGCCTTGACCCCCGCATTCTTGAGAAACGCATAGTCCTTTTGCGGGATCACCCCCCCGCAGATCACGATGATATCATCCGCCCGCTTTTCGTGAAGCGCATGTATCAGTTGCGGCGCAAGCGTCTTGTGCCCCGCCGCCTGGCTGGAAATCCCGATCACATGGACGTCGTTGTCGATGGCATCCTGCGCAGCCTCTTCGGGGGTTTGAAACAAAGGCCCGACATCGACGTCAAACCCGATATCCGCAAACGCCGTGGCGATCACCTTGGCCCCCCGGTCATGCCCGTCCTGACCCATCTTGACCACCAGCATGCGCGGCCTGCGCCCCTCGTCTTCGGCAAAGGCCTCGACCGAGTTCTGGATCTTGGCAAAGTCCTCATCGCCGTCATAGGCCGCGCCGTAGACACCCGCCAGCGTTTTCACCTCGGCGCGATGACGCCCGAACACCTGCTCCATGGCGGTGCTGATTTCCCCGACCGAGGCACGGGCGCGCGCGGCCTCGACAGCGGCCTCCAGCAGGTTGCCGCCCTCTTTCGCCCGGCGGGTCAGTTCGGCCAGGGCGGCTGTGCACGCCTGCTGATCGCGGCTGGCGCGGATACTGTCCAGACGCGTAATCTGCGCCTCGCGCACGGCAGAGTTGTCGATGTCCAGCAGATCAATCGGATCTTCGCTGTCTCGGCGGTACTTGTTCACGCCAACGATCACCTCTTCCCCGCGGTCGATCATCGCCTGCCGGGTTGCCGCGGTTTCTTCAATGCGCAGTTTCGGCATGCCGGAGGTCACGGCTTTGGTCATGCCGCCCATCTCTTCGACTTCCTCAATCAGTGCCCAGGCCTGTTCCGCAAGCTCCGCCGTCAGACTTTCGACGTAGTACGACCCGGCCAGTGGATCGACCACTTTCGTCACACCGGTTTCTTCCTGTAAAATCAACTGGGTATTTCGCGCAATTCGTGCGGAAAAGTCGGTCGGCAACGCCATCGCCTCGTCCAGCGCATTTGTGTGCAGCGACTGTGTTCCGCCCAGCACCGCGCTCATCGCCTCATAGGCCGTGCGGATCACGTTGTTGTACGGGTCTTGCTCCTGCAGGCTGACACCCGATGTCTGGCAATGGGTCCGCAGCATCTTGGACCGCTCGTTCTTTGCGCCGAACTCTGTCATGATCCGGTACCACAGCATGCGCGCCGCGCGCAGTTTCGCTGCCTCCATGAAGAAATTCATGCCGATCGCAAAGAAGAAACTGAGCCGCCCTGCAAAGGTGTCGACATCCATTCCCGCATTCATCGCGGCGCGCACATATTCGCGCCCGTCGGCCAGAGTATAGGCCAGTTCCTGCACCAGGTTCGCGCCCGCCTCCTGCATGTGATAGCCGGAAATCGAGATCGAGTTGAATTTCGGCATCTCACCCGAGGTGTATTCGATAATGTCCGAAACGATCCGCATCGATGGCTCGGGCGGATAGATATAGGTGTTGCGAACCATAAACTCCTTGAGAATGTCGTTCTGGATGGTGCCTGACAGGACCGACCGGTCGTGGCCCTGTTCCTCTCCGGCTACGATGAAGCTGGCAAGCACCGGTATGACCGCGCCGTTCATCGTCATCGACACACTCACCTGGTCAAGCGGGATGCCGTCGAAGAGAATTTTCATGTCTTCCACGGAATCGATCGCCACACCTGCCTTGCCGACATCTCCCACAACGCGGGGATGGTCGCTGTCGTACCCGCGATGCGTGGCCAGATCGAACGCCACCGAAACGCCCTGTTGCCCGGCGGCGAGATTGCGGCGGTAAAACGCATTGGATTCCTCGGCGGTGGAAAACCCGGCATATTGCCGGATCGTCCAGGGTCGCCCCGCATACATTGTGGCCTTGACCCCGCGCGTGAACGGCGCGGCGCCCGGAATGGTGCCCAGATGATCAAGCTCCGCCATGTCGTCCTGGGTATAGAGCGGACGCACGGCAATGCCTTCCAGCGTATGCCAGACCAGATCTTCCGGCGAACGGCCCCGCAGCTCTTTCTCGGCAATCTCGCGCCAGGCGTCGCTTTTCTGTCCCATCTCACGTCCTCTTCTCGTCAGGCCGCTGTCAGGTCGTCGACAGACCGGCGCGCGCCACCGAAAATTTCCTAGGGCATACCGATTATTTCAACGCCGGGCAATGCGCGGGCGCGTTCCGCCGGTCGCCAGAGCGGGCAGCGCATGCATTCCTTTCGGCATCGCCCCGACCACCCGCGCACCCCATTTGCGATAACATAAAAAAACATATGCAAAAAATCGCGTTCGATCTTAGCAATCCGGCGGACACATCTTATATTTTGCCTCGACAGGAGAGATAATGATTGCAAGCCTTGCACCCCGTGCCCTCGCCCTCGCCGCCGTTATTGCAGGCGGATTTCTGGCCGGTTCCGTGCAGGCGCAATCCGTTCAGGACGATATGCAGGACATGCCAGACATCGTTTTTCCCGGCGAGGCGGTCGATCTGGCGGACTTGAAATGGGAACGACGTCCGCTTGTCGTGTTTGGTGACAGCCCGAACGATCCCCGGTTTCTGGAGCAGATGGATTTTCTGACCGAACGGCTGGACGATCTGGCGGAACGGGACGTGGTTGTGCTGACCGACACGGATCCCGACAGCGGCAGCGCGCTGCGGACAAAACTGCGCCCACGCGGCTTCATGATCGCGCTGATTGGCAAGGACGGTGTGGTGTTTCTGCGCAAACCTCTGCCGTGGGATGTGCGCGAAATCACGCGTGTGATCGACAAAATGCCACTGCGGCAGCGCGAAATGCAGGAGCGGCGTGGCGCCAGCTGAGCACTGCCGCGTACCGGCGCGCACTGGCACAAGTCACCTCAGGTGCCGCCCCGTGCAACGACAAGCACGCGGTTTTCGACATCCAGCAACATGACCGTCGCCGCCGCGCGGTCAAAGGCAAAGATCGCCGCCGGAGCGGTCAGCAGACGGCCAAACTCCGTGGCGAGCGTATCGTCCATGCAGGCGCGCGCCTCCAGCGCGGCGCGGCGCATGGCCATGCCCTGCGCGCGTGCGCCGTTGGCCGCCTCGATCATCGCAGCATCGGGGCTTTGTGCCGGGTCGTCGACGGCCGCAACGGCACGGCTGGTCAGGGTGTTCAGCATCGCCAGCGTGCTGGTTTCAACCGGCAGACCGGCACCGACAGAGGCATCGACGAGCCGGAAGGCACCAGCGGCACAGTCGATCTGCGCGGAAAACGAAAGCGTTTCATCCAGTTGAAACCACGCGCCGACGCGCGACCGCATGTCGGCCTCGGAGTCGCGCAGACACGCGGTCAGAACCGACACCGACAGGATCAGACCGAACGGCCATGTCCGCCCTGCCGCGCGCCCGCGTGCTACTCGAATTCCATGATCACGTCGTCCACGGCAAGACTGTCGCCCGGTCCGGCATTGATTTTGGTCACAACCGCGCGCCTTTCCGCGCGCAGGATGTTTTCCATCTTCATCGCCTCGACCGTGCACAGCGCCTGCCCTTCCTGCACCTCGTCCCCCTCGGCCACATTGACCGTGACGATCAGTCCGGGCATCGGGCAAAGCAACAGTCGCGACGTATCAGGTGGAAGTTTCTCGGGCATTAACGTGGCAAGTTCCGCCTGCCGCACGGTGCGAATGTGAACCCTGAGATCGGCCCCGCGCGACCGGATCCGAAACCCGCCCGAAACCTTGCCGACCTTGAGCAGGAGCGGCGCGCCATCCACCGTGATCCGCGCCAGCGTTTGGCCGGGCGTCCAGTCGCTGGCGATTCTGTGCTGCGTGCCATCCTCGAACGTGACGGTCGACCCGTCCCGATCCGCCGCGATATGGACCGTAAAGCGCTGATTTTGGGCCGAAACCACCCAATCCTCGCCCACCTTGCGCTCGTGGTTGTCCATCCGCCCGGACACCCGCGTCCGGCGAATTTCAGCAACCCGGTGCATGGCCGCGCAGGCCGCCGCAATCTTGCGCAGGGCGACATCGTCCAGCGTCACCCCGTCAAAACCTTCGGGATATTCCTCGGCGATGAAGGCTGTGGTGATCTCTCCTGAAACAAAACGGGGATGATCCATCACCGCGGACAGAAACGGCAGATTGTGCCCGATGCCTTCCAGTTCGAACCCGTCCAGCGCGCTGCGCATGCCAGCGATGGCGGTGGCGCGATCGGATCCCCAGGTGCACAACTTGGCGATCATCGGATCGTAAAACATCGAAATCTCGCCGCCTTCGTACACCCCTGTGTCGTTGCGTACCGCGGTCTCGCCCTGTGGGGCGTCGCCTTGCCATTTTCCCTCGGCCAGAAGTGGCCCCGCGGCGACCTCTGCCGGTGGGCGGTAGCGCGTCAGCCGCCCGATCGAGGGCAGAAAGTTGCGATATGGGTCTTCGGCATAAAGCCGGCTTTCCATCGCCCAGCCGGTAAGCGTGACGTCATCCTGGGTGATCGACAACGCATCTCCGGCCGCGACGCGGATCATCTGTTCGACCAGATCCACGCCGGTGATCAGCTCGGTCACCGGGTGTTCGACCTGAAGGCGGGTGTTCATTTCCAGAAAATAGAAATTCTTGTCGCCATCCACGATGAATTCAACCGTGCCCGCGCTGGCATACCCCACCGCATGGGCCAGGGCGACGGCCTGCTCTCCCATCGCGGTGCGCGTGGCCTCATCCAGAAACGGGCTTGGCGCTTCCTCGATGACCTTCTGGTTGCGCCGCTGGATCGAGCATTCCCGCTCGCCCAGATAGATCCCGTTGCCGTGGCTGTCGCACAGCACCTGAATCTCTATATGCCGCGGTTGCGTGACAAACTTTTCGATGAAGATACGGTCATCGCCAAAGCTGGCCGCCGCTTCGTTTCTGGAGCTCTGAAAGCCCTCGCGCGCCTCATCGTCGGTCCAGGCGATGCGCATGCCCTTGCCGCCGCCCCCGGCGCTGGCCTTGATCATCACCGGATAGCCGACATCGCCGGATATCTTCACCGCCTCCTCGGCGTCCGCAATCAGGCCCATGTAGCCGGGCACGGTGCTGACCTCGGCATCCTGGGCGATCTTCTTGGAGGTGATCTTGTCGCCCATCGCCTCGATCGCCCCTTTGGGCGGACCGATAAAGGCCACGCCTGCCGCCTCAAGCGCCTCGGCGAAACGCGGGTTTTCGGACAGAAACCCATACCCCGGATGCACCGCTTCGGCACCGGTCTGCGCGATGGCCTCCATGATCTTGTCTATGACAATATAGCTTTCGGCGGCCGGTGGCGGTCCGATATGCACGGCCTCGTCGGCCATCTGCACATGCAATGCGCTTCTGTCGGCATCCGAGTAGACCGCCACGGTCCCGATCCCCATCTTGCGCGCGGTCTTGATGACACGGCAGGCAATTTCCCCCCGGTTCGCAATCAGGATCTTCTTGAACATGCTGGCCCCTCGTCTGTCCGTCCACGGTGGGGCGCCGCCGGGCTGTGTCACCGCCCGTCCGTCAGCATCCCCCCGCAACTTCATACGCAGCCCTGCCTCTGCTTGGAAGGGCTGCGAGACGGATCAGAGGAGATTCATCGGCATTTTTGGCCGCTCAGGTGGCAGTAGGCGACGTTTCCGGCCGCGCCCACCGCCGCGCCCGTCACAACGGCACCCCCCGCCACAGCCGCGACCCCGACGCCGGCCGCGCCGCCCAACACCGCCTGTTCGGCCACCGTGTCGCCGCAGGCCGCCAGACCCAAAGCAAGGACCGGACCAAGTGTCATCTTTGCCAAACCATGCATGTTTTTGCTCTGCCCACTTTGTTATCGCTGTGTCGCTTGATGGCGCTGCCGGCCGGCCGGGTCCAGCCCGAGGCGCGGCGCACGGGGCAATGGGCGAAAAACCGCGCTGCGTCTCAGCATCGCGATCATCGAAATGCCGATCAGGCTACACCGCTGATACGCTTAAAAAAGTTGGGCGGTCTGCGCGTAATTGCACAAGACCGCCCGTCAGGGGAAGGGTAACGGTTCAGACGGTATGTCTCGGCCCATTGGGGAAAGGCCGCCACTACACCTTTGATTGTGCAGCAATGCCGACATTCCGCCAAGCCCAGAATCCGGCACCAGAGCCTGACTAGGCTGTAATTTGCGTAAAGTGGCAAGCGGTTGGCGGATTTATGCCTATATTCAGGACCGTCGCGGGGCCGATCACGACTCTTTGTCTGCCTCGAAGGCGTCGGGAAAACTCAAACGGGCCGCTGGCACATCCAGAACAAGCAGCGCGTCATAACTCTCCGAATCGAAATTTTCTTCTGCCGGAAGGACTTCTCGGCCGAACAGCCAGTTCAACCGACCGGCATCCAGATTTCCGCGCACAAAGGGCTGATCCCCGAAATGCGCCCACAGCGCCGCCACAAACACCGTGTCCGCGCGCCGGTCGGCCGGTTTCCTGTCGCGATACCGCGCACGCGTCACCAGAGGGGTCACGCCGCGCGGATTGGCGCGCCGGATTGTGAACTGGTGATCCGTGCCCGGCAGCCGCCCCGGAAAGCCACGGTGTTTCAGCATGTTATCCTCCGCAATCAGGGTGGAACGCGCATCTGCCCTGCCGCACCCGGTCAGTGCATCTCCCAGACACATGCGCCATCCTGCAACGAATAACTCTCGAAGACCTGGGTCACATCCGCATCGAAAACGCCGAACTCGGACGGTTCGTCTGCAATCGAGATCACGATGCGCGACGGCATCGGTCCGATCTCTGCCAGCCGTTCGACGGCAAAGCCGTTGCACAGGAACTCAAGATCCGTCGACTGCGTCTCGAAACTCTCGTCACCGGTAAACGCCGGCGCAACAAAGCGAAACCGGTAAACCAGCCCACCGCCCGGCCGGTCCCACAGCATTTCCTGCAATGTCACCTCAAGACCCGACGGCACCACAACTGGGGCAGACCCCTGCGGCGCATGCGGGTCGTCCTGAGCCAGGGCCCATGATGTTTTGGCCAGAAGGGCGCAGACCGCCATCAGCGCGCGCATGTCAGCCACCGCGCGCGGTTGCGCCCGTCCTCCAGCACATCACGCAGCATGTCCTCGACAGCGCCGCGCGCCGGCCGTCCCGCCACCTGACCGCCCGCGTGCAACACGACGCCCCCCTCTTTCGCGCAGGCCGCGACAACCGGCGCAAAGCCGCGCAACTGCCGCAGGGCACGCCAGATGTCCTGCCGCACCATATGCACAAGCGGAACCAGCCGCATGGGGGGCAGACTTGTGCTGGCACAGACATCAAACCGCGCGGGCCTGCGCCGCGACAGCAACACCCGGCCCTCTTGCCGGTCCAGATGCCAGCCGCGCCCGCTCATGAGATGCTGCCCCGGCTCGGAGCGCGCGCACATGCCCCGCCATCCCAGAAGAAAAACACCACGCGGCGCGACACCGGCAGCTTCGAGGTATCGCCCGCCCCGTCGGCGAACTCGATCCCGTAGCCGTCAACGCCCCGGCCCAGCTCTTTTTGCGCCACAGTGTGCATTTCGCGGCAAAGCCGGCGCATCTCTGCGGTCTCCGCCGCACTGGGCCCGCGTCTGTTCAGGTAAAGGCCCAGCTTTGACTGATAGACCCAGAGCAGAACGATCTTGTCCTCCGCCGCCGCGCCACCGCCGGGCTGCATCACGACCAGACCGCCGGTTTCGAACCGCGCGTCGGAAAACCGCGAAGCCGTCGGGTTTGCAAGCGCCGCCCCCGCGCAGATCAGCGCCATGACCGCGATGCAGATCGCAAGACGTGGCGCGCCCAGCCTCACAGCGGAATGTTGTCGTGCTTTTTCCACGGCAGGCTGCGGCGCTTGTTGCGCAGCGCGGCGAAGGCGCGGCTGATCCGTTTGCGGGTGCCGCGCGGCTGGATCACCTCGTCGATAAAGCCCCGCTCGGCCGCCACGAACGGATTGGCGAACCGGTCCTCGTAATCCGCCGCGCGCTGCGCGATCTTGTCAGGGTCGCCGAGCTCTGACCGGTACAGGATCTCGGTCGCGCCCTTGGCCCCCATCACGGCAATCTCCGAGGTGGGCCAGGCATAGTTGATGTCACCGCGCAGATGCTTGGACGACATCACCACATACGCCCCGCCATAGGCCTTGCGGGTGATCACCGTCACCTTCGGCACCGTCGCCTCACCATAGGCAAAAAGCAGCTTTGCCCCGTGCTTGATCACGCCGTCATGTTCCTGGGACGTCCCCGGCAGAAAGCCCGGCACATCGACCAGAGTCAGAATGGGGATCTCGAAGCAATCACAGAACCTGACAAAGCGCGCCGCCTTGCGGCTGCTGTCAATGTCAAGACAGCCCGCCAGCACCATCGGCTGATTGGCCACGACACCCACGGTGCGCCCTTCCAGCCGGATGAACCCGGTCACCATGTTCTTGGCGAAATCCTGCTGGATTTCGTAGAAATCGCCCTCATCGGCAATCTTGGTGATCAGCTCCTTCATGTCGTACGGCATGTTGGGGTTGTCGGGCACCAGCGTATCAAGGCTGGGCTCGCTGCGCTCGGGATCGTCAAAGAAGGGTCGGACCGGGACCGGTTCGCGGTTGCTGAGCGGCAGAAAATCCACCAGTCGCCGGACCTCTGCCATCGCCTCCACGTCGTTTTCGAACGCGCCATCGGCGACAGAGCTTTTCCTGGTATGGGTCGAGGCCCCCCCCAGTTCCTCGGCGCTGACCACCTCGTTGGTGACCGTCTTGACGACATCCGGGCCGGTGACGAACATGTAGGAACTGTCGCGCACCATGAAGATAAAATCGGTCATGGCCGGTGAATAAACCGCGCCCCCTGCGCAGGGGCCGGTGATGACAGAGATTTGCGGCACCACACCCGAAGCCTCGATATTGCGCTGAAACACCTCGCCGTACCCGGCCAGCGAATCGACCCCCTCCTGAATGCGCGCGCCGCCCGAATCGTTGATCCCGATCACCGGCGCGCCGTTCTGCACCGCCATGTCCATGACCTTGCAGATCTTCATCGCATGGGTGTGCGACACCGAGCCCCCCAGAACGGTAAAATCCTGGCTGAACACATAGACCTGCCGACCGTTGATCGTGCCCCACCCGGTCACCACGCCATCGCCGTGGGGTTTCATCTCCTGCATGCCGAAGTCGTTGCAGCGGTGGGTCACGAACATGTCGTATTCCTCGAAACTGCCCTCATCGAGCAACAGTTCGATCCGTTCGCGGGCGGTCAGCTTGCCCTTGGCATGCTGCGCATCGACCCGGCGTTGCCCGCCGCCCAGACTTGCCTCGCCACGGCGGCTGTCGAGCTCTTGCAGGATATCCTTCATCTGTTTCCCCTCTCTGAGGCATCTCGGCTTGAACACGGGACTTTCCCCAAAGCCGGGATGCGCGCAAGGCGCTTTTCCTGTGCGTTTGAGAAACCATAAAGAGAAGCCAGGGGCGAACCAAGCCCATTCACCAGCCAGGGCATCCGGGGAAATCAGGTCTTTCGGGGTCCTGACGGGTTTTCATTGGTCGCCGGCTGGATCATGGTCGCGCGGTGAACAATGCGCAGACACAGACCGCGGCACCGGCCCATCCGCCGGCGATCTACCTGAACCGGCACACACCGCCGCACATCACCACGCTGATGCTGCTGGCCGGGCTGTCGACGCTCGCGCTCAATATCTTCCTGCCGATGCTGCCCGCAATGGTGGCGCATTTCGACACCGAATACGGGCTGATGCAACTGTCGCTCGCGGTGTATCTGGGCGTCAATGCCGTGCTTCAGCTGCTGATCGGACCGATCTCGGACCGGCTGGGACGCCGCCCGGTCATCCTGACGGGTCTGGTGATTTTTCTGCTCGCCACTCTGGGCTGTATCTGGGCCACCAATGTCTGGATGTTTCTGTTTTTCCGAATGGTGCAGGCCTTCATTGTCGCGGCGATGGTGCTCAGCCGCGCCGTTGTGCGCGACATGGTGCCCGAGGCTCAGGCCGCCTCAATGATCGGATATGTGACGATGGGCATGGCGGTGGTGCCGATGGTCGGCCCGGCCATCGGCGGTGTTCTGGGCGAAGCGTTTGGCTGGCAGGCCAGTTTCTGGGCGCTGTTCGGCCTGGGCCTGGCCGTGTTCTGGCTGACCTGGACCGATCTGGGTGAAACGGCACCTCTCGAAGGACGTTCGTTCCGGGCGCAGATCCGCGAATACCCCGAACTTCTGACCTCTCCCCGCTTCTGGGGCTACAGTCTGGCCTCGGCGCTCTCGTCCGGCGCGTTCTTCGCCTATCTGGGCGGCGCGCCGTTTGTCGGCGACAAGGTGTTCGGCATGGAACCGGCCGTGCTCGGGCTTTACTTCGGCGCGCCCGCGATCGGCTATTTCACCGGCAATTTCCTGTCGGGGCGCTTTTCGGTCGCAGTGGGCGTGAACCGGATGGTGATGATCGGCACCATTGTCAACGCGGTGGGAATCGCCATCAATCTTGGTCTGTTCTACGCCGGTTTCGGAACGCCGCTCAGCTTTTTCGGGCTGATGACGCTTATGGGGCTGGGCAACGGCATGACGATTCCCAACGCCACCGCAGGGGCGCTGTCGGTGCGCCCAAGACTGGCGGGCACGGCCAGCGGACTGGCCGGCGCGCTGATGATCGGCGGCGGCGCGGCGCTCTCGGCGCTGGCCGGGGCCTTGCTGGGCCCGGGCACCGGAGCCTTCCCCCTGCTCTGGATCATGCTGGTGACAGCGCTTCTGGGCATTGCCGCCATCCTGCTGGTGATCCGGCGCGAACGACGGCTGGCCCGGACAGAGCCCTGACCCCGCGGCACCGATCCGCACAGATCGGCCTGCCGGTCGACATGCAGCCCGCCGTCCCCGAAACGCCCCGCATGGCGTCGCGCCCCCCCCGGGCGCAACCGGGCTCACACGCTGCGCAAGGCGCCGCAACGGTTCGGGCGGTGACACCAGTCGCACGCCACAGTCACCGCTCTGCCGGTCCCCGCGCCGGGACCGCCAGATGTTTGACCCGGCAGCGGGGGTTGAAGACAAGGCTTGACGCGCGCGCATCCAGTGCGGTCGCGGCGTGACATGACGCCAGGTGGCCCGCGACCGGATGATGCCGTTCGAGACCGGCAGAACGCGGTTTCGAGCGCGCGCGACCCGACACGCTCAGCTGGCCCTGGACCATGCGCCGCCAGCTCAGGCGCGCGCTGAACAATCAGCCCTGCGACCCGGCCGTCAGCATCCGGTAGAGCTCGTCCTTGAGCGCCGCCCGCCTGCGGCGCATCTCGGTCTCCGCCGTGTCGCTCACCGGTTCGACATTGGTCTCCGCCCGGTGCACCGCACGGTTGATCTCGTGATACGCCTCGGCCAGTCGCGCGAAATGCGCATTGCCGGTTTTCAGCGCGGTGATCTGATCCGCCAGATCGGGGAATTCGTCGTGCAGTTCATGCGGCGTATGCGACATACCAACCTCCGTTCATCATCGATCCATGCGACGCTATCAAAGGTCCTGCACCTTTCCTTGATCCCGGTCAATCCGCCGCGCGCCCTGCACGCCCCGCAAAAGAGAGATGTGCCTCCGGCGGAAGTATTTCGGGAAAGATGAAGCAGGACCGGTCTCTTCATCTTTCCGAAAATACTCAATATCCATCGCTTGCGACCGGGACCGGAGGCCGGGGCTCAGCGCTGCGCCTCGCGCCAAGTGGGGTTGACCCAGGGCTCGGCATTGTCCGCCGGCAGTCTGCGCCCGAGAACATGGTCCGACATCTTTTCACCAACCATGATCGAAGGGGCGTTGAGATTTCCGTTCGGAATGCGCGGAAAGACCGAACTGTCGGCCACGCGCAGGGCATCGACCCCGATCACCCGGCCTTCGGGATCGACGACCGCGGTGTCGTCGCCTGCGCGCCCCATCCGGCAGGTGCCGCAGGGATGATAGGCGCTTTCGGCATGTTCACGGATGAAATCATCCAGCGCCGCATCGCTCTGCACGGCGTCGCCGGGCTGAATTTCATGCGACGTGAAGGGCGCAAAGGCGGGCTGCGTGAAAATCTCGCGCGTCAGCCGGATACAGCGGCGAAACTCGAGCCAGTCACGCTCTGCGCTCATGT
Organism: Pseudomonadota bacterium; assembly: GCA_039028815.1. GTDB lineage: Bacteria > Pseudomonadota > Alphaproteobacteria > Rhodobacterales > Rhodobacteraceae > Roseovarius. The sequence goes on along the minus strand of JBCCHI010000007.1, from coordinate 10,332 downwards.
AATTGAAGCGGATCAGCGGGGGCGCCGCGGGATCGGCCGAACGCAGACTGACCCGCCCACGCGACGCCGAGCGCATCGGGCCGACATGTGCCTGAAACCCGTGCCCCTCTGCCGCCGCCTGCCCGTCATAGCGCACCGCGATGGGCAGAAAGTGGAACTGGATATCGGGATAGTCCACGCCCGCCTCCGAGCGGATGAAGCCGCAGCTTTCGAACTGGTTCGACGCGCCCGGTCCCGTGCGGGCCAACATCCATTGCAGACCCACCCAGGCCTTGCCCGGCAGGTTCCAGTACCTGAAGAGGGTGACAGGCTGGCTGGCGGCCATCTGGACATACACCTCAAGGTGGTCCTGAAGATTGCCACCGACGCCGGGGCGGTCGGCCCGCACCCCGATCCCGTGCTCGGCCAGATGCGCGCCCGGCCCGATGCCCGACAGCATAAGTAGTTTGGGTGTGTTGAAGGCAGAGGCCGCCAGGATGACTTCCGCGCGCGCGCCGATCACCTCGCGCCCGGATGCCCCTCCGGATGCACCAACAAGTTCGACTCCGCGCGCACGCCCGTCTTCAAAGATCACACGTCCGGCCAGGCCACGCACCACCTCGCACCGCCCGGTCGCGATCGCCGGGCGCAGATATCCCCGCGCCGCGGACCAGCGCTGTCCCGCGTGCACGGTCATCTCGAACGGGCCGAAGCCTTCCTGCTGCCGGCCGTTGTAATCCGCGGTCACCGGGTAGCCGGCCTGCCGCCCGGCCTCGATAAAGGCGCGCGTCAGCGGGTTGGCCATCGCGCCGCGCGTCACATGCAGCGGTCCGTCCGTGCCGCGCCAGTCCGCCTCACCGCCATGGCCGCCATCGCTCCAGTTTTCCTGGCGTTTGAAGTAGGGCAGAACATCCGCATAGCCCCAGCCATCGGCGCCCTGCTCGCGCCAATGGTCGAAATCGCCCGCATGGCCACGCACGTAGACCATGCCGTTGATCGAGGACGAGCCGCCCAGAACCTTTCCGCGCGGCGCGGCCAGCCTGCGCCCGTTCAGGTTGGGCTCCGGCTCAGTGTGGTACCCCCAGTCGTACCGCGACATGTTCATCGGATAGCTCAGCGCGCCGGGCATCTGGATGAACGGACCCGCATCGGTACCGCCATGTTCAATGACCAGCACCGAATGACCGGCCTCGGCCAGGCGGTAGGCCATCGCACACCCGCCACTGCCCGCGCCCACCACCACGAAATCCGCCTGACGCGTCTCCGCCATCACTCCGGCCTCACAGCTGTCAATCCAACTCCCGCCGCCGCCTTAACACCACAAGCGCGGTGCCGAAACCCGTTTTGCAGCGTTCGGATGATCCCGGGTGGTCAAAACGTGTCGCGCACCGTCTGACGATCGCGCGTGATCGTCGCGCAACGGCCGGGACCGGGGCACAGCGGCCCGTTTCTGTGCCGGCATCGGGCAGCTCTGCAACGGAGACCGGCCAGCGCCAGCTCTGTGCCCTGATGATGGCCGAAGGGGCAGCTGCGATCGTCCAGCCGACCCGCGGTCTTTGACAGCTTCGGTGCGCAGCATGCGGCAGCGCGCAGCGCGCACCGGACTGCCGCGCGTCCGGCTGCTCCAGCCCGCGAATCAGCGCCTGCCCGTTGCACGCCGCAGACGATGGCGCGGCCCTGTGTCGGGTGTCACTCTCCGCGCGGAAACCGCTGGTTTTCCTCAACCACATTCAGGTCCATATGGTTGCGCATATAACGCTCCGAGGCCTGGCGCAGCGGCTGGTAGTCCCAGGGGTAGTAGCCCCCCTGGCGCAGCGCCTCGTAAACGACATGGCGCCGGGCCTGGCTTTCGCGCACCTCTGCGTCGAACTGTGCGAGATCCCAACGCGCCTCTGATTTGGCGCGCAGTTGCGCCAGCGTGCCGGCCTGCGCGGGCGCGTCCGCCAGATTGACCAGTTCATTCGGATCGGTTTCCAGATCAAACAGCTGATCGGGATCAAGGGCGCACCGGTTGTATTTCCACCTGCCGTAGCGCAGCGACACAAGCGGGGCGTAAGACGCTTCGGCCGCGTATTCCATCGCCACCGGCGTCTCGCGCGCACCGCCCTGTCCAAGCGGCACCAGCGACTCTCCGGTGACCCATGGCGCCACCGCGCTCATGTCTGCGCCGGCCAGGTCGCACAGCGTCGGACAGACATCAATGGTCGAGACCGGCGCAGAGACCAGACCCGTGGCCATATCGGGGGCCGAGATCATCAGCGGCACGCGCGCCGACCCCTCGTAGAAGCACATCTTGAACCACAACCCCCGCTCGCCCAGCATGTCGCCATGATCCGAGACAAAGACGACCGCCGCCTCCTGCCGGGTCGTGTCCAGCGCGGTCATGATCTCTCCCAGCTTGTCGTCGAGATACGAGATGTTGGCGAAATAGGCCCGGCGCGACCGGGCGATGTCCTGTTCGGTTATCGAAAAGCTGCGCCAGTCGTTGGCATCGAAAATCCGCTGCGCATGAGGGTCGTGCCGTGCATACTCCATTGCCGGCACATCGGGCTGCAAGTGCGCACAGTCTTCATACAGATCCCAGTATTTCCTGCGCGCCACATAGGGGTCGTGCGGATGTGTGAAGCTGACTGTCAGACACCAGGGACGCGGGTCGTGCCCCCGCGCCAGATCATAGATTTTCTGGACAGCTTGGAAGGCCACGGCATCGTCGTATTCCAGCTGATTGGTGATTTCAGCCACGCCGGCGCCGGTGACGCTCCCCATATTGTGATACCACCAGTCAATCCGTTCGCCGGGTCGGCGGTAATCCGGGGTCCAGCCAAAATCGGCGGGATAGATATCGGTCGTCAGACGGCGTTCAAACCCGTGCAGCTGATCCGGCCCGACAAAGTGCATTTTCCCTGACAGGCAGGTCTGATAGCCGGCACGGCGCAGGTGATGCGCGAAGGTCGGGACATCGGCCGCAAACTCTGCGGCGTTGTCGTAGACGCGACTGCGCGACGGCAACAGCCCGGACATAAAGCTGGCCCGTCCCGGCGCGCAGAGCGGCGAGGCGGTATAGGCATTGGCAAATCGTGTGGACCGCGCCGCCAGAGCACGCAGATGCGGCGTGTGCAGCCACTCGGCGGGCCCATCGGGAAACAGCGTTCCGTTCAGCTGATCGACCATAACGATCAATATGTTGGGGTGCGTCATGACCTGCCTCTTTCGATGCCGCCGCACAGTGTTGCACGCCCCCGTGGTGGTGACAATTCCCGGCAAACCGCCGGATCGCCGCAAAAAGGCGTTCAGCCAAACCGAAAAGCCGTTTAAGCAGATCCGCCCGAAGACCGCAGATCACCATTTTGCATTGCGTCTTCAACGCAGAGCCGATTATTCTTGACGCAATGATGGTTTTGCGGTGCCCGTCGCTTTGTCCGGCGGCAAGGCAGGCGCGAGACAGCAATGAAAAAGAAGACGACCAACAGGGAGAACTGGATATGTCGATTGTAAAGGGCGGAAGTATGGACCGCCGTGGATTTCTGAAAACCACAGCCGCCACAGGGCTTGCGGCTTCCGTGCCGTTTGGCGCCGCCAAGGCCGAACAGAAGAAGGGCGGCCATTTCCGGATGGGCAAGGCGCACGGTCAGACCACGGACACGCTCAATCCCGGCACATGGGAAAATGGCTTTACCAACGGCATGTGTCACGCCGTGCACAGCCGTCTGACCGAAGTGGGCCCCGACGGCGCGTTGCGCCCCGAAGTCGCCGAAAGCTGGGAAGCCAGCGAAGACGCGGCGACATGGCGGTTCAAGATTCGCGACGGGATCACTTTCCATTCCGGCAAAGATCTGACGCCGGAAGACGTGGTGGCGTCGATCAACTTCCACCGCGGCCCGGACAGCACGTCCGCGGCAGGCCCGATCGTCGCGCCGATCGAGAACATGAGCATAGACGGCGACACCGTTGTCATCGAGCTCAGCGGCGGCAACGCCGACTTCCCGTTCATTCTGTCCGATTACCACCTGGCGATGTGCCCAGCGAAGGATGACAGCATTGACTGGCAGTCAGGCGACGGCTGCGGCAGCTACATGATCAAAGATCTCAACTTCGGCGTTGGCGTCACGATGGAGCGCAACCCGGCCCATTACCGTGAAAACGTCGGGTTCTTCGACAGCATCGAGATGCTGTCGCTGGTTGACCAGAACGCGCGCACGACCGCACTGGTGTCGGGCGATGTGGACGCCATCGACCGGGTCGACCTGAAGACCGTGGGCCTGCTAGAACGCAACAACGCGCTCAACATCTATTCGGTGGCTGGTACGCAGCACTATACCTTTGCGATGTCTACCAATCAGGCGCCGTTTGATGACGTCAATGTCCGGCTCGCGCTGAAATACGCCATCAACCGCGAGGAAATGGTCGAGAAGATCCTGTTCGGATACGGGTCTGTCGGCAACGATATCCCGATCGGACAGGGCCAGCTTTACTACAACAACGAGCTGGAGCAGAAAGTCTACGATCCGGACAAGGCCAAGCACTACCTCAAGAAGGCGGGTCTGGACAGTCTCGATGTCAAACTGTCGGCGGCCGACGCGGCCTTTGTCGGTGCGGTGGATGCGGGCGTTCTGTTCCAGAACTCCGCCAAAGATGCCGGCATCAACGTCGAGGTCGTGCGTGAGCCCAATGATGGCTACTGGTCGGATGTCTGGATGAAAAAACCGTTTTCCGCCGTGTACTGGGGCGGTCGTCCCGTGCAGGATCAGATGTTCTCGACCGCCTACAGCTGCGGCGCGGACTGGAACGACAGCTTCTGGTGCAACGACCGGTTCGAAGAACTGCTCGTGGCCGCGCGGGCCGAACTGGATCCGGAAACCCGCCGCCAGATGTATTTCGAGATGCAGGAAATCGTCGCCATGGACGGCGGGATCATCATCCCGATGTTCGCCAACTACGTCTTTGCCACGACCGACAAGGTGCACACACCGGAAGTCATGGGGTCCAACTGGGATCTGGACGGCGAACGCTGGGCCGAGCGCTGGTCCTTCGCCTGAGCCTCAGGCTTCTGTCAGACCAATCACACCCTCCGGGACCACCGTCCCGGGGGGTTTTCTCTGCCGGCGTGCATGATCCGGACCCCGGGACGCACGGGGGCGTCGCAGCCGGATCAGGCCCCGCGGGAACACCCGCAGCCCCGACACCGGGCCGGTCGCGCCGCCAGACTCCCGGTCGGCGAGCACCCGCCCCGGACGATCCGTATCCGGACAGCCCGCTGCTCTGAAAGCGCAGAACGCGAGATCGTCTTCCGCGGCCAGATCAACGACGCTTGTCTTCAGGTCCCCGCGCAACTGCTGCAAAGACCGCTCAAACACCGAACCGATGATCGACGGGCCGGAACGCCGCGCGAACCGGTCCCCTGTTGTCCGTCTTCGGTCCCGGTTACATCCCGGTCTCATCCCGGCCGACAGTTTCACAGGTCAGGTTTTGCCCCAGCCAGTCGCCGATCCGGGTGGCGATACGCTCCCATCCCGGTTCCAGGAACAGAAAATGCGCATGATCCTCTGCCGCCATAAACGTGGCCCGCCCTGCGTAACGCGTCACCAGATCCCGGCAACTGGCCGGATTCACCGCCTTGTCCTCGGTGCCCGACACCACCAGGACCGGACAGGTCACGTCATCGAAGGGCACTTTGATCGCGGCGGCGTCATCAAACATCCAGAAGAACATTTCGAACATCACGCGACCGGATTCCGCCCCCATCTGATCATACACGCGATGCTGATCGGCCTCGGGCAGCCGGTTGAACGCGAAATCTGCAAACATCTCGAATGGCAGGCGCATCGGCGCTGTCCAGAAGGCGCCGGCTTCCATCAGCCCGCGCGCGACCGCGCGTTCGTCATCCGTGGCCGGCAACAGCCCGTAAGGCGCGTTCGGGTTGATCAGAACGACTGCGCTCGCCAGCCCCCTGGCCGCGACCTTCTGCGCCACCAGCCCACCCACCGCATGGCCCAGCAGAACCGGCCGGGTGCCGATCGAACCGGCCAGCGCGGCAATGTCGTCGGTGAAATCCGAGATGCTTGTCTCTGCCAGTCCCGGATCGGGATCCGCTGCCGGATCGCCGCCGTGATGGCGCAGGGCGGGCGTGTGCACCGTCCAGCCCTGCCGGCGAAAATAGCCCGCATAGAGATCCATGCAGGACGGCCCGGCAAATGCGCCGTGGATCAGAACAATATCCCTGGTCATGCGTTGCTCCTGCCTTTTGGGGGTCGCACGCCGGACCCCGTGCGCCCGTGCGTGCCGACCGCGCCCAAGGCTCCACCAGCGCCCGCAGGGCGTCAACCGCTCTCGGCCCTGCCCCTGCCGCGACCACGCCACACGGTGGCACCGCCGTATCACCGGACAGCCGGCTTCGGGGTGCGACGGGCCGGATTGCTCTTGACGACCCGCGCCTCGGTGCGGCACGCCTGATGCACACGACACAGGACCCCCGCGCGACCGCATGGATACGTTTTCCGCAATAAAGTTCTCTGGCGCGCTTTTCGCGATCATGAACCCGATCTCGAACTTGCCGATTTTTCTCAGCTGCACGGAGGGCGCAAGCGCATCGGAACGCCGCAACATCGCGCTGCGCATGACATTGTGCTGCCTCGTGCTCGGGGCGGCCTTCGCGGTTGCGGGCAATGCCGCGCTTCATCTCTTTGGCATTTCGGTGGACGATTTCCGCGTTGCAGGCGGACTGGTGGTTCTACTGATCGGACTGAACATGCTGCAGGGCAACGACAGCACCGCGCATCACGGCACCGCGCGCGAGAAGGAAACGTTCAAGGACGCCGCCTCCGTTGCGTTTTATCCGCTGACATTTCCCATCCTTGTCGGCCCTGGCACCATCACGACCCTGATCCTCTATCGTCAGCAGGCGTCGTCGCCCTCCGAGTATCTGACCTATGCGCTGGTCTTCGTCGGGCTGGCCTGTCTGGTGGGCGCGGTCTTTGCCGTGTCCGGGCGGCTGGAGGGCTACCTGTCGGACACCGGACGCGTCATCATGACGCGCCTGATGGGCATGATCCTGGTGGCCATCGCGGTGGACATGATCGCAGCGGGGCTGATCGTCATTCTGCCGGGACTGGCGTGAGGCGCGCGCATCGCGTCCTGTCTCGGCCCAGGTTTGTCTCGGGGTCGGGAACGTCATACCATCCTGTGAAACATGTCGGAGGGCACCATGGACGAACCGGATCACGAGAAGGCCGCAATGGACTGGCTGGAGGCAGAACTGGCCGACACGCTGGACGAAGACTTCGAGCTTGAGATCTCGGAGCCCGCCCTGTCGCTGGAAATCCGCAAGATATATCAGCGCGTCCATCCCGAAACCCTGCCGCGCAACGTCTATTTCCGCGAATTGCTGCGCCTTCAGGCGGAACTGATCAAGCTTCAGGACTGGGTGCAGCACACGGGCGAGAAGATCGTGGTGATCTTCGAAGGCCGCGACAGCGCCGGCAAGGGCGGTGTGATCAAACGGATCACCCAACGCCTCAATCCGCGCGTCGTCCGTGTCGTCGCCCTGCCCGCCCCGACCGAGCGTGAAAAGACGCAATGGTACTTCCAGCGCTATGTGCCTCACCTGCCCGCCGGGGGCGAAATCGTGCTGTTCGACCGCTCCTGGTACAACCGCGCCGGGGTCGAACGGGTCATGGGCTTTGCCACCGAAAACCAGATCGAGGAATTCTTCAACGACGTCCCGGAATTCGAGCGCATGCTGGTGCGTTCCGGCATCCGGCTCATCAAGTACTGGTTCTCCGTCACCGACGAAGAACAGCAGATGCGCTTTCTCATGCGCATTCACGACCCGCTCAAGCAATGGAAGCTCAGCCCGATGGATCTGCAATCCCGCATCCGTTGGGAAGCCTATACAAAGGCCAAGGAAGAAATGCTGGAGCGCACCAACATCGACGAAGCCCCCTGGTACATCGTGCAGGCCAACGACAAGAAACGCGCGCGGCTGAACTGCATTGACCACCTGATCAACCTGGTCCCCTATCAGCCGGTCGAACACGAAGAGATCGCTCTGCCCGACCGGGTGCACAACCCGGAATACGAACGCGCCGTTCTGCCGCCGGACCTGCATGTGCCCGACAAGTACTAAAGCCCTTCGCCTTTACCCAGAAACACCAGCTGAAGGCGAAAGGCGCACGGCATAGGGACGCTTCAGGATCAGGCAAGGCCGGGCCCCCTACGCCACCGCTCCTGACGCCACCCCCCGGGCGGCCCGCTCAGGATTGCGGGCCCTGCATCTCGGTCGCCAGAAACGCCTCCGGACTGTCCACCTCTTCCAGCCGTCCGCCCCGGATCCACCAGAAACGATTGCCCACGTTGCGCAGAAAACTCCGGTCGTGGCTGACCAGCAGGCAGGATACGCGATGCGCCACCAGCTCGGCCTCCAGCGCTTCCTGGCCATCTATGTCAAGATGGTTGGTCGGCTCGTCCAGAAGGTAGAAGTTCGGGTGCGCCAGGCGCAGCAGCAGCATTGCGAGCCGGGCTTTCTGCCCGCCGGACAGCGCCGCTGTTGCCGCAGTCTGCATCTGCATCGTCAAACCTGCCCCGGCCAGCGCCGCCCGTGCCCTCTGATCGCCAATGTCAAACCGGCGCGTCACCGCAGACAAGGGCGTCTCGGCCTCCGACACCTGGCTCAGATGCTGGTCCGAACAGGCCGGCACCACAGAAGGCGCAACCTTCACGCCCGCCTCGTCACCGTGCAGCGCGCGTTCGATTCGCTTGATCAGCCGGGTCTTGCCCGTCCCGTTTGCGCCCAGCAGAACGATCCGGTCGCCTTGTGTGATCCACTTCTGCCCGGTCCTGTACAATATGCGCCCGTCGGGTGTTTCAACGGTCACGTCCTCCAGCGTGATCAGCGCTTTGGCATGGGTGCCACTGTTGACCAGCCGTATGTCGCCCGCCCCCTGCTCGCGATGAGCCGGGCGGGCGGCGGCCTCCATTTTCTCGGCACGTTCGGTCAACTGCCGGGTCTTGGTCAGCAACAGGTCAGAGCCGGAGTTGATACCGACATTCTTCAGCTTTGCGGCCTGCCGGCGCAATTGCTGCGCCTTGTTGAGGTCATTGGCGTAGCGCCGCGCGTCAGCGGCATCAGCCTCGTCCAGAGCATGGCGCGCCTGGGAGAACGGCAACTGAAACACCCGCGAGTGGTCGGGGCGCAGAAACAGCGTGCGCGTGGTGGTGGCGTCCAGAAACGCACGGTCATGGGAAGTGATGACCACCGGCACGTCGCGCGGCAACCCGGCCAGCCAGTCCTGCAGCAATGCAATGCGATGCAGGTCCAGATGGTTGGTCGGTTCATCCAGCAGCAGCAGATCGGGCTCGGTGATCCAGACGGCGGCCAGCATCGCCGTACGCTGCCAGCCACCGCTCAGTTCGGCCAGCGGGGTGTGCTGTACCTCATGGGGCACCGACAGATCATCCAGCACCACATCGACGCGCCAGCTTTCGTATTCGGCCTGATCCGCCGGAAGCGCCGCCAGAGCCCAGTCGTAAAGGGTCGAGGACAGTGCCGTCTCCGGCACGTTTTGCGTCACATGCCCCACGCGCAACCCGCGCGCGCGTGTGATCTCTCCGGTGGTCGGTTCGAACGTGCCCGCCATGCAAGCCAGCAACGTGGACTTGCCGCGTCCGTTCGCAGCCACCAGTCCGATCCGGTCCCCCCTGGACAGAGTCAGGGTCAGGCCGGAAAACAGAGGCGTGCCAAGGGTGACGCCCAAATCCTTGATGTTCAGAAGTGTCATGCGTGTTCCAGGTCAGAAAACAGGCCGCAGCGCGGCTTTGGGCAGACCGTCGGGAACGCGAAATGAGGTGCGTGTCGGGTCAGCCCTGCAAACGAATCTGCAGGGCGAAACGGGGACCATGCTGAAGTCGGCGGATGATACGCATGTTCAGCTTGTGCCCTCCCGTTGTTGAATGTGACCGTTGCGCGAAGACTAGAAAAAAATCCCGGCCCTGACAACCGGCTTGCATCTGTCCGGCTGTTCCGGCTGCATCCCGCGTGATGTCTGCAAAAGGGCCATGTCCGGGGCGGGCGCTGTGCAAAGACCCGGGCCGGCGCTCTGACAGGTCAGGGGCGCGCCATTTGCCGGTGGGACAGGCCCCCCGGGCGCATCATGTGATCAATGCGGCGGGCCTTTTGCCCCAGACATCGCTGACCGCGTCCTGTGCCCCCGCCAACTACCAAAGGGGCCGCGCCGCTCCGCGGATAGATGGGCACCGCGTTCGTGCCCCGCCGCACAGCAAACCGTCGGGATGCCGTCGGACAAGGGGCACGGTCCGGTACTGCCGGTCCGTGACCGACGTGGCGGTGCTGCGGCAGGG
>JBCCHI010000006.1:0-63694 GCA_039028815.1 Pseudomonadota bacterium | reverse complement strand
TGACGCGAAGTCACCGGATGTGGGCGGATGGTCTGGCCTTGGCCTCTGTACCGGGGCTGATTGTGCTGGTCATTGGTGTTGCGCGGCTCGACCCGGACTGGACAGTCTTTGGCACGGTGCTGACGGTTCTGCCGAAGGTCTGGTTCGTGGATCGCATGGTCTGGCTGTACGACGACTGGCGGCGCGACAAGGGAAAGGAGTTGGGCGATGTATGACACGCTGAAACTGGAAACCGATGCGCGCGGCGTGGCGTCGGTGTGGCTGGTACGACCGGAGAAGCACAATGCCCTGTCAGCGCGGCTGATTGCAGACCTGCACGCGGCAGCGGATGCGCTGGCGTCGGACGAGGATGTGCGCGTCGTGGTGCTGGCGGCCGAGGGCGAGTCGTTCTGCGCGGGCGCCGATCTGGCATGGATGCGCGCGCAGTTCGAGGCCAGCCCCGAAGCGCGCCGCGACGAGGCCAACCGGCTTGCGCGTATGCTGCAGGCGCTGAACACCCTGCCCAAGCCACTGATCGCCCGCGTGCAGGGCCAGGCCTTTGGTGGTGGTATCGGGTTGCTGAGTGTCTGCGACGCCGCCATCGGCACCAACGGGGCGCGGTTCGCGCTCAGCGAAACGCGGCTGGGCCTGATCCCGGCCACGATCGGGCCTTATGTGGCCGCGCGTCTGGGCCCGGCGCGCGCGCGGCGCGTGTTCATGACCAGCCGGCGGTTCGATGCCGCCGAGGCGGTGCGGCTGGGCCTGCTGTCGGCGGCCGTGCCGGAGGACTCGCTGGACGAGGCGGTGGCACGGGAAGTTGCGCCCTGTCTGGCCTGCGCGCCGGGCGCGGTGTCGGAGGCCAAGGCGCTTTTGCGCAGTTTCGGCCCGGTGATCGACGAGGCGGTCATCGCGCGGTCGGTTGATGCGCTGGTGGCCTGCTGGGACGGGGATGAGGCGCGCGAGGGTGTCAGCGCCTTTTTTGACAAGCGTACCCCGAACTGGGCGACAGAGTGATGCGCGCGCGAACCCGACGGTGCCGCGCGACATGTGAAGGCCGGCATTCAGAATTGCCCGCAGATGCGTTACGGAGCGGGTCACCCGGCGCGGCGGGACCGCTGCGCCTGTTATCGGGAGATGTTCAATGGGCCTGTTTCTGATCGTGTTCCTGCTGGCCTTTGTGGTGCCGTTCTGGAAAATCCTGCCCCGGCATGGCATCGGACGCGGCTGGGCGGTTCTGGCGGTCTTTCCGATCGGCACGCTGGCGTTGCTTTACATCATCGCCTTCGTTGCACCGCGCGGTGGCCGGCAGGTCTGAGTCCGGCCGGTCCGGCAGGGATGCAGAAAGGCCATACTTCCCCGCGGCTTTGGGCATGATTTTGAACGGGACTTGCCATTTTTTTAACGGACACATTAGACAATGCCAGCACGGTCGGGCCCGTGTGGGCATGACGTGAGGGACGATGGCATGGTGAAGCGGACGAAGGTTTTTTTGACTTGTGCGGTGCTTGCGCCGGCGGGATGCGCGTTGCCTCCCGAGGGGACCAACCCCGGCGATGTGGCCCGGTTCGAGGACGCAGCGGCAACTGTTGGATGTCAGATGATCACCGAGGCCGACTATCTGCCGGTGGAGTTGCAGACGGGACTGAGCCGCGAGCAGACCACGCGTCTGGCGTCGTACATGGTGGCCACGAACCGGGCTGTTCGTCTCAGCACCGGCGGAATACGCCTGACCAGCGGCGCCTGCGCCGGCACCGGGGCGGCCTGACAGCGCCGGTTCCACCTTTCCGGGCAGACGGGCGGCGGCTGGCACGCCGGTCTTGCTGTGTCCATAAAAATGGACAATCATGTGTCAACTTGATATGACATTTTGGGAATGAACAAAATCGGGTCATCATGACACCCATTCTGACAGCATTCGCCGCACCGGGCACGATCAGACGGGACCGCGACCGGGCCACTTGTCTCAACCCTGAAACAAAGAGGTTCCCCTATGTTGTTCTATGACAGATTCACCGGTTGCCATGCCCTTGGCTGGCTGTTTGGGCTGTTCTTCGGCTGCATCGCGCTGCTGATCACCTCATACTACACGTTTTTCATGCCGGGTCTGTTGATCGGGGCCGCGGTGACCGTGTTCGTCGCGATGCTTTTCGAACTTCTGATCTGCAAGCAGGACGCGGACCATGCCGCGCTGGACAAGGCGGCGCGCGAGGGGCGCCCGTCCATGTCGGGGCGCGGCGACCACGCGGTTGCCCCGGCGCCACAGGCCGCCCCGGCGCCGCAGGCCACCACGGCGCCACAGGCCGTCCCTGCAAGCCCGGCTCCGGCCGCCGATATCGGCACGCGCCCTCAAAGCCTGTCCGCCGCGCGCGAAGGCGGGCCCGACGATCTGAAGCAGATCAAGGGGGTTGGTCCCAAGCTGGAGAAGCTTTTGAATTCCATGGGGTTCTACCATTTCGATCAGATTGCGGGCTGGAATGCCGGGGAAGTTGCCTGGGTCGACGAGAACCTTGAGGGGTTCAAGGGCCGTGTCAGCCGTGACGGCTGGATCGAACAGGCGAAGGTCCTGGCCGCGGGCGGGCAAACCGAGTTTTCCAAGCGGGTGGACGAAGGGGACGTCTACTGAAAGATCCACGCGCCGGGATCTGACCCCTCATGCCGGATCAGGAAAGAGTGGCGCGCCTGCGCCGGCGCTCCGGTCTGGTGATCGCGGGCACCGGAGTATTATGGGTGCTGATCGGGTTGATCGGCGAAAAGGAGGGGTTCAGCCAGCCCGTGCGTCTGGTCTTTGATCTGGTCGCGCTGGCAGGCTTTGGCCTGGCTTTCTGGCTGATCTATCTCAGCTGGCGGGCGGGGCGCGGCGACTGACCCGACAGCCCTCACCCAAGCGGCTGCGGCGGATATGCCCCGCCGCATTGGGCCTGTTTGCGAACGGGGCTGGACGAAGGGGGGCGCGGCGCGGCATAAGCAACCGGGCGGTGATCTGACCGCAAGAGGGATTGAAAGACGGGTCGGGCATATGACGAAGACACTGGACAGGCCCCACGCCGGGCTCGGGGGTGTCAGGCTCACTCTGCTGGGTCTTGCGGTGGTGATCGCGCTTGGCGCGTGTTCGGACCGCGATCGGCAGCGTGTGCTGTTCGACGGCGTGTATTTCCGCACCAAGGCCAAGGCCGTCAAGGACGACCGGCAGAGCTTTAACGTGGAGGTGCCAAAGGCGAACCGCAGCATCAATGGCGCGCGCGAAGCCGGTCGCTTCGAGGGCACGCGCTACTGCATCGAGAACTTTGGCACATCCGACATCAACTGGTCGCTTGGTCCAGACGCCGAAGACGGGCGGTTGGTGATCGAGAACAATGATCTGCGCCTGTCTGGACGCTGTGTTCTTTGGTAGCGTGCAGGCCCTGCACACGTATAGCGCGGCGCTGATATTGCATAACAGGCGTGCCGGTCTGCATATCGGGGGGGCGTCGGGTGGCTGCGGACAGATGCACGGCCCCGGCGCGGTGGCAGAACAGACAAAACGAGAAGGCAGGGTATGAAGTATGTGATTGCAACGGCGCTCGCCCTGGGTCTGGCGCTCCCGGCCGGGGGCGCGCGGGCGGATCTGAGCGAAGAGGCCGACATCAACAACGCGCTGCTTGTGCTGGCGGTTGCAGACAAGATTCGCCGCGAGTGCAGCTCGATCGGGGGACGTCTGGGCCGGGCCCAGAGCCTTGCCGGTTCGGCGCGGTCGCTTGCACGCGAACGCGGCTACAGCGAGGCTGAAATCGACACGTATATCAACAGTTCGGCCAACAAGGCGGCGATGCGCGAACGGCGCAACGCGTATTTCCAGTCCAAGGGTGCCAGTAATCTTGATCCGGCCAGTCTGTGCGTGCTGGGCAACAGCGAAATCGCGAGCGGATCGCAGATCGGGCGGTTGTTGCGCGCACGATGAGGAGGCGTGCCTGCCTGATCGCGCAATGTCTGGCCGGATGCCTGGCGCTGGCGTCCTGTGCGGCGGATGCGCCGGACGAGGAGGCCCCTTTCGAACCGGTCTATGAGGGCATAGAAACGCAGCTTCTTGATGGGGATCTGGTGGGATTTCAGGTCCGCATGAGCGGCGCGCGCGATGCCGAGGATGTGCGTCACTACGCAGATTGCGCCGCTGCACAATACGCCCTGATCCGTGGCTTTGGCTATGCGCGTCATCTGCGCACCACCACCGAAACCAGGGCAGGGGTGTGGACCGGTGACGCAGTTTACACGATCTCGGATGAACGCCCGGCCGGTCTGCAGGTGTTGCAGGCCGACGATGTTGTGGCGGGGTGCCGTGCGGTGGGCATTCCCACGGTTTAGCACAGGCCGGGGCCGGTCGGATGAAAATGCCGGCTGGCATTCGCGCGCGAGTCGGGCCATCTTTGCGGAAAACCGGACGGAGCAGTTGACGGAGCAGTTTCTTGGGCATTGATTTCGCCGTCTTTGAACGTCTTGTGGATCTGTCGACGCGGTTTCAGCCCACCGGACGGACGGTCATGCTGGGGCGTCAGGCGTTTGCGATCAAGGCGCGGCACCGGAAGCTCTATGATGAGGTTCTGCGCGGATACGGCCGTCCGGAGCAGCGCTTCGATTTTCTGCAGGACGACGGCTATTCGGAAAACCTGTTAAAGCTGCTGGGTTTCGGAGATGTCGAGACGATGGACTTCTCCGATTATCAGGGCGCGACACTTCTTCACGATCTCAACCGCTTGCCGGCACAAGAGCTCGAAAACCAATTCGATCTGATCATTGATGGTGGCACGACCGAACATGTCTTCAACATCCCGGTGGCGCTGGAAGGTCTCTATCGGATGCTGAGCCCGGGCGGCCGGCTGATTTCGGTCAATGGTCTGAACGGCTGGTACAGCCACGGCATGTACCAGTTCACGCCCGAACTGGTCTGGACGTTCTGGCACAGGGCGTGCAACTGCCGGGTGCACGACTGCCGGGGCGTACCGCAAAGGCCCGATCAGGGATACGATCACGTGGTGTTCGAAGATCCCGGACAGACGGGCAGGCGGCTCCGGCTGCGCGACAAGATCGGCCCGGGCCGGACCTACCTGGTCTATGAGATAGAGAAGACGCCGGACTCGCATCTGCCGGATTACGCACTGCAAAGTGACTACGAGGCGAAGTGGCAGGGCGCGGCCAACGCAGGTCAGACCCGCCTGTCGCCGGATGCCGGCGATCCGGCGCACCGGACTGGCTAGGGTGTCTTGTCTCTGCCAGTACCACCGAAAAGGGAAACCGCGTGCGCCCTGCTTGCGGGGCGCGGGGCGCGCGTAATCCGGTGTGTCAGCTCGGGTGTGAAACGCACGAAAGGACCGGTGTGGTCACGTCTGCTTGTGCGCGGCATCTGTTGATCTTGCAATTTGCCGATTTAGCGGCTTCTGTAACCCCACTTTGACCGCGCGCCGATCGGATCGGCGGGCCGCCCGAGGACAGACGACCATGCCACGAGCCACAGGTGTGTTTCATGAGTGAACCCACCAATCCCTTCGAACTGATGATGGCGCAGGCCCAGGAGTTCGCAAAGGCCTTCAACCCGGCGCTCGAGTCTTTTTCTCCCAAGGGGTTCGAACAGCTTTGGCCGACCCTGCCCAGGGAATTCATGGAGATGAGTTTTGGCAAGGGGCTCAACAAGGACGGTCTGGATGCGCGCACGCGTTTGCTGATTACGCTGGCGGGGCTCACAATGTTGGGCGCGCAGAGCGATACTCAGATCCGTGTCACCGTGCGTCATGCGCTGGAAGCGGGGGCGACGCGAGATGAGATTGCCGAAACGATTGCCATGATGGCGGTGTTCGCGGGCATTCCGTCGATGAACCGTGCGATGGGCTTTGCCCGCGAGGTTCTGGACGAAGACCCCCGCGCACAGACCGACGGGGGCGACGACGCGTGATGGTCGCGATTGCTGGTTTCTGGTTTTTTGCCCTTGTCTTTCTGGCGGGCGCGGCGCTGACCGCGATGACGCGAAGGCCGGTGCGGGCGGGGCTGGGGCTGAGTGCGGCGGTTGTCGGTGTGTCGGGTCTGTGCATCCTGCTGGGCAAGATCTGGCTTGCGGTGGGGCTGCTGTGCCTTGCCGGAGCGGCGGGCCTGGGTCTTTTTCGGTATCTTTTGAATGGTTTGCGGGTCGAATGGTCAAGCCTGGCACCGGATCGTGGCACAGTGCGCGTGGTCCTTGCGCTGACCGGCGCTGCCTTGCTGGTGCAGATCCTCTTTGCGGTGACCGGTGTCCGTCTGGCGCGTGCCGGGCCGGAGCAGGCCGCGCCGCTTCAGGCCGCGCCACCGGATCCGATGATCTGGGTGGCGTTTGCGCTGTCGGTCTGTCTGATGCTTGTGGCCGGACTGGCCATACAGGCGCTCACGCACACGCCGCCAACACCTGATCCAAAGGGGCGCGGCGGGTCCGGTCTGCCGACGTTCGGACCTTCGGGAAAAAGGCGTTGACCGGCATGTGCGGCGTGCCGCGACTTGGCGCCCGTCGGTGGCTGGTTTGTGCGCTTGTGCTGGCGTTCACCGCAGAGGCCGGGGCCGCGCCGCAGCTGTCCGATTGCACCCGCACGACGCATGTCAGCCACGGGGGCGAGGACCTGCATCGCGATCTGGGTGCAGGGCGCGTGATGTGGCGCGAATGGTGGTCGCAGGAGGGCACCGCGACGGATTACGTGATTGTCGATTGCGGACCGGGCCTTGGACTGCGCTTTCGCACGGCCGAGGACAACATGAGCGCGCGCGCCCCGTTTGACCGGACAAACGCAGCCTTGAGCATTGTGGAGAGCCACGAACGCGGTGCGCGCGTTTTTGCGACACTGGATCGTATCGCCGCGGATCTGGACGCCAGAGCGCGCTATGTCGCGCTTTTTGAACTGACGGGCGAGCCTTGCGCCTGCGCGGCGCTATATCCAGCGCTGCGCGGCGCGCGTCCTGCGTTCGAGATGAAGAAAGGCTGATCCGGCATGTTCGCGACCCTGGTCACCATTCCGTACCGTGCCGGTGGCGCAGCGGGGCTGCCGGCATGATCGGGACGGGCCACTTTGTTGCCCTGGCGGGCCTGGCGTTTCTGATCGGCGTGGCCGGCAGTCTGCGACGCCGCGGATCGGTGCTTCTGGTGGTGATGTCGGCGCAGATCGTCACGCTGGCGGCGATCATGCTTGGCGCAGCGACTGCGCCGGAGGCGGCCAGTGCAACGGTGACGGCCTACGCGCTTTCGGTGATGATCGGAGCCATTGCGCAGGTGAGCGTTGCAGCAGCCATCATCATCTGCGTCTACCGCAACCGCGGCGCGCTCGCACTTCGCCGAATCAACGCACCGAGAGGCTGAGCTGATGGAACAAACCCTTCTGCTTGCTCCGCTGGCCGGGGCGCTGATCTCGGCCTTCGGGCAGCGCGTTGTCGGTGCCGTGGCCGCGCAATGGACCGCTTTGGCCTGTCTGCTTGTCGCATGGCTGGTGTCCATTGTGTTTGCCGCAGGGGCCGGCCCCGACCCGAGGCTGGTCTTCTTCGACAACTGGATCACCTCGGGATCCTTTGCCGGCACACTGAGCTTTCGGCTGGATGCGGTCTCTGCGCCGCTTCTGCCGCTGATCACCGGGATGGCGGCGTTGTGCCTTTTCTTCAGTGTATGGCTGCATCGCGGGACAACAGAGCCCGCCCGAACCGGCAGCGGGATCTGTCTGATGGTCTTTGCCGTTGTGTTGCTGGCCGTGGCCGATGATCTGGCGCAGTTCCTTGCAGGCTGGATGGCGGCGGGCTGTGCGACCTACTTGCTGACCGGCGTTGCCCGGCGCAGACCTTCTGCCGGAGCGGCAGCACGCCACGTCGCGATCGTGATGCGGGTCGGCGATGCTGCGCTGCTGCTGGCCATCGGGGCGCTGTTTTCGGTCGGTGACACGCTGCGGTTCGATGATCTGTTTCCAGCGGGCGTCGATCTGACCGGCCTGTCGGTTTCGATGCTGGAACGTCCCTGGCCGGTGACCGAGGTGGTGGCGCTGTGCTGTGTGCTGGCCGCGGCCGTCATGGCGGCCCAGTTCATCTTTGTGAGCTGGATCACCACGGCGATGGAGGCTCCGCCCCCCGGTGCCGCGATGATCGTGGCGGTGGGACCCTTGCTGGCGGCGCTGGTTCTGTTGCTGCGGATGGCGCCGGTACTTGCAGCCGCGCCCGTTGCGTCGGGCCTTCTGGTCCTTGTGGGGCTGGTCACGGCAGTGGTGGCGGCATCGGGCGCTCTGGCGCAACGCGGCGTGCTGCGCGCCCTGGCCTGTCTAGGCGCAGCGCAGGCAGGTCTGGCGCTGGCGGCGACCGGCGCAGGTGCGGGCGATGTCGCGTTGTGGATGATGATTGCATCCTCTGGCGCGTTGGGTGTCCTGATGCTGGGTGCGGGACTGATCGGGGCATTTGCGCATCAGCACAGAACCGGTGAAATACGGATCGACATGCTGCGCGGACTGACGCGCCGCACGCCGATGACGGGCGCGGCAATGGCGCTTGCGGTGCTGTCGCTTTGCGGGCTGGGCGTGCCCGGCGGCGGGCCAGGCCTGACAGGACTGGCTACGCGCGAGGCAATGAGTTCCGTTCTCTCGGGGTCCATGCTGACGATGGTGGCGACCTGTCTGGCCGTATTTCTGACGGCGCTGGCCCTGTGGCGGATTGTGTTTTCGGTATGCGTTCCCACGCCAAAACCCCCACCTCCCGCCACCGAGGACGATGCCCCGCCGGTGCGCGGCGCGCTTCCTGCGGCGCTGTTGCTGGTGGCCGCGCTTGGCGTCGCGCTGGCCGGTCCGGTTCTGGACATTGCGCCGGTGACGGATGCAGGTGGTCGGCATTCCGCACTGGTCTGGTCCGCTCTGGCCGCGCTGTTCGGGCTTCTGGCGGCGGTTCTGGCCTATGTGCTGCGCCCCGAGATGCCGTCTCGCCTTTCCTCGGCCCTGCCTGCGGTCGAGCCGATGCTCGCAGCGCTCTGGTATCTCGACCTGACGGTGGCGCGTCTGGTTGTAAAGCCGCTGCACGGTCTGTCCGGGCGCGTGGCGCGCGCCGCTGATCCCGATGCCAAGGCTCTGCCGGACGAGGGCGCCGGCGCGCCCATGCTGCACCTGGCCCCGATGATTGCCGAGCGTGCCGCGCGGTTCCAGTCGGGATTTGTCGCCAGCCACGCGGCGGGCATAGCCGTCGGCGTTCTCGTTCTGTTGCTGCTGGTTTTGATCCTGCAGGGAGCCTCGTGATGGACAACCTGCTTTCGATTGTCACCTTCACGCCTGCCATTGCAGCACTGATCCTCGCCATTTTCCTGCGCGGCGCGGACGAAATGGCCAATCGCAACGCCCGGTGGGTGGCCCTGTTCGCAACGTTGCTCACGTTTCTCATCTCGTTGTTCGTCCTGTTCGGGTTCGAGCCGACAGAGGAAGGATTTCAGTTTCTGGAAGATCGCGAGTGGATGCCGGGCCTGCAGTACAAGGTGGGTGTGGACGGGATCAGCGTGATGCTCGTGGCCCTCGCGGCCTTTCTGATGCCCCTGGTGATTGGCGCATCCTGGGGCGTTGAGCACCGGGTCAAGGAATTCATGATCTCGCTTCTTCTGTTCGAGACATTCGTGCTGGGGGCGCTGATGGCGCTCGACCTGGTGTTGTTTTTTGTTTTTCTGGAAGCGGCCATCGTGCCT
Source organism: Pseudomonadota bacterium (assembly GCA_039028815.1). Taxonomy (GTDB): domain Bacteria; phylum Pseudomonadota; class Alphaproteobacteria; order Rhodobacterales; family Rhodobacteraceae; genus Roseovarius. The sequence continues at coordinate 54,039 of JBCCHI010000006.1, read as the reverse complement.
GTGTTCCTGATCGTCGGCATCTGGGGCGGTGCCGGACGGCAGGCAACCGGTTTCAAGGCGCTGGTGGCCAACGGGCTGGGCGCGGCCGTGTTGCTGGTGGCGATCGTCGTAATGGTCAGCGAGGCCGGAACGACGGATATCCCCCAGTTGCTCAATCATGTCTTCGACGCAAGCGACATCCGGATTGCGGGGCTCGAAGTGATCGGCGGTCTGCAATCCCTTCTGGTGCTGGGGCTGGTCGCGGGGTTTGCCGTCAAGCTGCCGCTCTGGCCGTTCCATGGCTGGATGCCCGGAATACAGGCGCAGGCGCCGGTTGCGGGCGCGGTGATGCTGCGTACGCTGATGTCGGTTCTGGCGGGGTACGGCGTGTTGCGCCTTGCGATGCCGATGTTCCCGCTGGGCGCCGAAGCGGTGGCCCCGCTGATCTACGCGGTGTCCGGGTTTGCGGCGCTGTTCGGCGCGCTTGCGGCGATCGGGCAGGACGATCTGCGCCGCAGAATCGCCTATCTGTCGATCGCTCAGATGGCGCTGGTCGTCATGGCCGTGTTCGCGGCCAATCAGCAGGGTCTGGACGGGGCGGTGTTCCTGCTGCTCAGCCACGGGCTGGTCGTGGCCGGCTTGCTGCTTGTCGCGGGGGCGCTGTTCGACAGAACGGAAACAACCGCACTTGACGCGTTTGGCGGCGTGTCGGTGCGCATGCCGGTGCTGGCGGCGATGTTTCTTCTGTTTACATGGGGTGTGGTCGGGATTCCGGGCACAGGCGGGTTTGTCGCGCTCTTGCTGGCGATCACGGGTGTTTTCCAGACCAGCCCGATTGCGGCGCTTGCCGCCTGCGCCAGCCTCGTTATGGTGGCGGCCGCCGGGCTGGTGATGTTTCGGCGCGTCATGCTTGGCGATCTGATCAAGGAGAGCCTCAAATCCCTCGACGACCTTTCGCCGCGCGAACGCCTGACGCTTGCCCCGCTGGCTGCCGCGATTCTCGCACTCGGACTATACCCCGGATTTGTGACCGAACGGATCGGCCCGGCGACCGGGCGGCTGGCGGCGAACCACGCGGCGGATCTGGCCGCGGCAGAGGCCGCCCGTGCGGCACCGCTGCAGTCCGCTGGCCTGAGCCTGCCCGGACCGGTCACGCGCTGAGCGTCGGGCACCATGCTGTCTGATCTTTGGGCTGTCTGGCCGGAACTTGTGCTTGCACTTGTCGCGGTGGGTCTCTTTCTGGCGCGCGGTCTGGTGATCGCACATGGTCTTGTGGCGCATGTCCACTGGGGCACGGTCGGCCTGGTGCTGGTGCTCGGCCTTGTTGTGGCCTCGACCGGCGGCGTCACGCGGACCTTGTTCGGCGGTGCGCTGATCGAGGACGCGTTTACCCGCGTCGCGCAGGCCGGTGTGCTGTTTGCCGCAGGCGTGGCGCTGGCCGTGGGGGTGGACGCCATGCAGCGGCACGGCGATCTGATGCCCGACTTTCCGGCGCTGAGCAGTCTGGCGGTGCTTGGTATGGTGCTTGCGTCAGCGGCGGGCGAGGTGGTGACGCTTTACCTGGCGCTGGAGCTGATGGCGTTGTCCTTCTACACGCTTCTGGCGCTGCGTCGCACCAGCGGACGCGCCTCCGAAGCGGCTCTGACAGGTGCGTTGGTCGGGTTGATGGGGTCGGCGCTCGTGCTGTTCGGGCTGGCGTTGACCGCCGCGCTGACCGGACAGACCGGTTTTGAGGCCATTGCGGACGCGCTGGAAGATCCCGCGCCGGTCCTTGTGTCGCTGGCCATGGCGCTGGTGGTCGCGGGACTTGCCTGCAAGATCGCACTGGCGCCGTTTCATCTGTGGTGGCCGGCGCTGCTGGATTCTGCACCCCTGGCGGTCGTCGCCCTGATGGTCACCGGGCTTCCGCTGGTCGGACTGACCGTTCTGGCCCGGCTGATGCTGACCGTCTATCCCGCGCTGATTGACACCTGGCAGCCCGTTCTGGGGGGGATCGCGATCCTGACCGTGCTGTCTGGCAGCCTGATCGCCATCGCCGAACGCAGGGTGCGGCGTGTTCTGGCGGGATGGTCGTGCATCGGTACCGGTTTTGCGCTTCTGGCGCTGTCATCCGGTACGGCAGAGGGGGTGGCTGCCATGCTGGCACAGATGATGGTGCATGCAACGGTGATGGCCGGTCTGGTGGCGTTCCTTTCAACGCTGGAACGCGACGGGCGGTCGCTTCGGAATGTTGAGGGCCTTAACATGTATGCCGTCATGCAGCCGCGCCGCGCCTTTGCTGTTCTGGTGCTGTGCCTGAGCGCCTGCGCCGCACCACCTCTGGTGGGTGTCCTGGTGCGCGTGGACGTGTTGAGCGCCGTATTCGAGGCAGGACTGCCCTGGCTGGCGATTGCCGGTGTGCTGGCGTCCCTGCCGGCAGCCTGGGCGTTTCTGCGCCCTGTGCGGCGGATCTACGCGGCGGACGAGCAGGCCGGGACCGATACCGTTCCGGCGCGTGTCCCGTTTGCCGTGCTGGCCGTGACCGCGGTGGCGATGGTATTGGGCATTCTGGATTTCATGGGTCTGACAACCGCGTTCGAGACGGCAGGGGCGCGTCTTGCCCGATAAAGCCGCCCCTCATGCACCACGGTCGGCAGGTTGGCCCGACGGATATGACCGCGTTGTTCTGGATCAGGTCGACAGCACGAACGCAGAGGCGCTGCGGCGCGCGCGCAGCATCACCGGTCCGGTCTGGATCTGCGCACTGAACCAGAGCGCGGCACGCGGGCGGCAGGGGCGAACCTGGTCCAGCCCGCCGGGCAACTTTGCCGCGACACTGGTGTTGCATCCGGTCCGAGAGCCACCGGCCCGTCTGGCGCTGCGGTCCTTTGTGGCGGCGCTTGCGGTCCATGATGCGGTGTCCGCCGTGCTTGGCCAGGACAGCGGTCTGGCGCTGAAATGGCCCAATGACGTTTTGCTTTGGGACGGCAAGCTCGCGGGGATTTTGCTGGAATCGTCCGGGGTGCCTCCGGTCCTGGCGATTGGTGTGGGGGTCAATCTGGCCTGCGCACCTTCACCGGATCAGGCCGCGCCGGGAGCCTTCCCGCCGGTGGCCCTGCCGCACGCCCCGGGGAAAGGTGTCGAGCCGCTTGCCTTTCTTGATCACCTGGCCTCTGCCTACGCTGCGCGCGAGCAGGTGTTCTCGCAGGCCGGTTTCGAACCGATCCGAGCGGCCTGGCTGTCGCGCGCCGCGCGCCTGGGACAGCCGATAACGGCGCGCACGCCCCGGGGCGACACGACCGGAATTTTCCGCACGGTGGACGAGGATGGACAACTTGTTCTATCTACACGCGACGCGACGATTTCGATTCCGGCTGCTGACGTGTATTTCTGAAGGAAAACCAGATGCTTCTGGCGATTGACTGCGGCAACACCAACACGGTCTTCTCGATCTGGGACGGCACGTCCTTTCTGTGCACGCTGCGCACGTCGACGCATCATGTCCGCACGGCGGACGCGTATTTCACCTGGTTTTCCACACTGGTCAAACATTACGGGATCGACCCCGACATTACCGACGTCATCATTTCCTCCACCGTACCGCGCGTGGTGTTCAATCTGCGGGTCTTTTCGGACCGGTTCTTCGGGTGCCGGCCTCTGGTCGTGGGCAAGCCCGACTGCGCCCTGCCGGTTACGCCGCGTGTCGACGAAGGCACCCAGGTCGGGCCGGACCGGTTGGTCAATACTGCCGGGGCCTACGACCTTTATGGCGGTGACCTGATTGTCGTCGATTTCGGCACCGCGACGACATTTGATGTGGTGGCCGAAGACGGCGCCTATGTGGGCGGGCTGATCTCACCGGGTGTGAACCTGTCGCTGGAGGCCTTGCACATGGCCGCCGCAGCGCTGCCCCATGTCGATGTGACAAAGCCGCAGAACGTGATCGGGACAAACACCGTCGACTGCATGCAATCGGGTGTGTTCTGGGGGTATGTCGGCCTGGTTCACGGCATCTGCAACCGGGTGCGCGCCGAATATGACCGGCCTATGAAGGTGGTGGGCACCGGAGGGTTGGCGCCGCTCTTTGCGCAGGGCGATCTGCTGTTTGATGTGATCAAGGATGATCTGACCATGCATGGGTTGACAGTCATTCATGACTTCAATGCGAAAGGGTAGCGTATGAGTGCGCCGCGGTTGATCTATCTGCCTCTGGGCGGGGCAGGCGAAATCGGGATGAATGCCTATGTCTACGGCTATGGGCCCGCGGGACAGGAGCGGTTGATCCTGGTTGATCTGGGTGTCACTTTTCCCGATATGGACGGCACGCCGGGCGTCGACCTGATTTTCCCGGATATTGAATGGCTTGCAGAGCGATCTTCACAGCTTGAAGCCATCTTCATCACCCATGCCCACGAAGATCACGTCGGGGCGGTGGCGCATCTGCACACCCGCCTCGGTGCGCCGGTCTACGCGCGGGCGTTCACCGCCAACATCGCCCGCCGCAAGATGGAAGAGCTGGGTGTGTCCGAACGGGTGGTCCGCACAGTGTCGGCCTGGCCTGAAACGGTGCAGGCGGGTCCCTTCGAGGTCGGGTTTGCACCGGTGTCGCATTCGATTCCCGAAACCTCTGCGCTGGTGATCGACACGCCGGCGGGGCGGGTGGTGCATTCGGCGGACTTCAAGATCGACCCCGATCCGGTCGTGGGAGAGCCCTTTGACGAAACCATGTGGACCTCGATTGCCGCGCCGGGCGTGCGCGCTCTTGTCTGCGATTCGACCAATGTGTTCAGCGCGCATGAAGGCCGGTCCGAAAGCAGCGTCGGTCCAGAGATTGAGCGCCTGATCGGGACGTGCAAGGGCATGTTCGTGGCCACGACCTTTGCCAGCAATGTGGCACGGGTGAAGACTCTGGCCGAGGCGGGCCAGCGTGCGGGCCGGTCGGTGTGTTTGCTGGGGCGCGCCATGCGCCGCATGATCGAGGCCTCGATCGAAACCGGCGTTCTGCCGGATTTTCCGCGTACCGTTCAGGCCGAGGATGCCACCGATATTCCGCGCGAAAACCTGATGCTGATCGTGACCGGCAGCCAGGGCGAGCGCCGCGCGGCGAGCGCGCAACTGGCCAATGGCAGTTTTCGCGGGCTGGAGATGAAAGACGGGGACATGTTCCTTTTCTCGTCCAAGACGATTCCCGGCAATGAGCGCGGCGTGATCCATGTCATCAACAAGTTCAGCGAGAAAGGCGTTGACGTGATAGACGACAGCAGCGGGCTTTATCATGTGTCCGGCCACGCGAACCGCCCAGATTTGCAACGCTTTCACAAGCTCTTGCAGCCACAATGCGTGGTGCCCATGCACGGCGAGCACCGCCATCTGCGCGAACATGTGAAGCTGGCGCAGGCCGGCCGGATCGAGGGGGTTCTGGCCCCCAACGGCACGATGATTGATCTGTCGGGCAACCGCGCCGCGGTGGCGGACTATGTTGAAACCGGGCGCGTCTATCTGGACGGGTCCGTTCAGATCGGCGCCCTGGATGGCATTGTGCGTGACCGTATCCGGATGGCGCTGAACGGGCATGTGACGGTCAATGTGTTGATTGACGAAGACGAGGAACCCGTGGGCGAGCCATGGTGCGAAATCATGGGTCTGCCTCCGGAAGGTGACAGTCGCGCGCCGCTTGTGGATGTGCTGGAGGAAGATCTCAGCCAGTTCATGGGGCGCGCCAAGCCGCCGACCCTGCGCGACGACGACGCGCTTGAGGAGGGGTTGCGCCGCACGGTCCGCCAGAGCGCTCAGGTCGAGATCGGCAAGCGCCCGGAGGTGACCGTCATCATCAGTCGGCTGAGCTGAGCAGGCGTGCATACGGACGACAGCGATCGTCTGAACCGAACCGGTGTACCGCCTCTCTGGTTTGACGAGGCCGCAGTTCCGCGGTTTGAGCCCTTTGCGCCCCGGCTCGTGGCCAACAATCACGCGCAGGACGCTGTGCTTGCCCGGATTGAATGACAGGCCTGCGGCTATCCTTTCGATGTCGCTAACAGGGTAGAAGCGGGGCGTCGCACGGTCTTTCATCGGCATATGGAGGATCCGCCATGACCTATCGCGCCGGTGATCTGATTGATCTCGACCGTTATCCGATCCATCGCGACTGCACAGCGCGCGACGCGCTGATTGCTCGGGTGCGCGCCGATCTGGCCCGAGACGGCTGTGCGGTGATCCGGAACTTTCTGACAGCCGGTGCGATCGGGGCTCTGACGCAAGAGGCCGACAGCGTGGCGCATTTGGGGCACCGGTCCTTCAACCGTACAAACGCGTATTTCACCAAAGATGATCCCGACCTGCCCGAAGATGATCCGCGCCGGCGGTTCTTTGACCGCTCCAATACCTTCATTCCGGCCGATAACTTTCTGAAAACCGGAGCTTTACGCACGATCCACGATGCGCCCGGCTTTGACCGTTTCGTTCAGGACTGTGTGCAGGAGGACAGATTTTTCCGCTACGCCGATCCCCTGGCCGACGTGATCGTGAACATGGCGGAGGCGGGCAACGGCTTTCCCTGGCATTTCGACACCAACAATTTCACTGTCACGCTGGCCATTCAGAATGCCTGCGCGGGGGGCGCGTTCGAGTATGCTCCCGCCATTCGGCAGGGCGGTGAGAATTTCGACGAGGTGACACGTGTGCTGGATGGCACGTCCGAAAAGGTGACGGTGCTGGAGCTTTGCCCCGGCGACCTGCAACTGTTTCGCGGGCGCTATTCACTGCATCGCGTGGCCCCACTCAAAGGGGCCCGGCGGCGCTATGTGGCGATCTTCTCTTACGTGGAAGAGCCGGGCATGGTGGGCGCACCGGAACGCACAAAGCAACTCTATGGCCGGGTGCTGCCGATACATCTGGAACGCGCGGGTCTGCGCGCGGATGCGTTTATCGACTGACGGCCCGTCGCCCCATCAGAGCATGCGCCCCTGCCGGAGGTATGTTGCTGGCCGGTGATGCGTCAATGGATCGGCACTTGCTTGTGCCCGATGCCACGGGCCGGACGCGAAACGCGTCAGCTCGCCATTCGTTCCTCGAAACTCTTGGCGATGAAGCTGGGCATGTGGTCCCCCATTCCGACCGGGCCGGAGGTGGATTTTTTGCCTTTGCGGGGACCGGTGCCGCTGTTCCGGTTCGCGGGCTCGGGAGGAGGGGCCGCGACGACCGTTGTCGTTTCGGGCTGGGTGTCTGCTGTCGGACTGCGGGATTTGCGGGCACGGCGAGGCTTGTCCTCTTTTGGCGCAGGCGCTTCATCCGTCTCGGGCGCGGCCTGAACCGGGCTTTGAAGACGCGGGATCTCTTTCTGAATCAGCCGTTCAACTGCGTCGAGCGATTTTTCGTCACGCGGATTGCACAGCGTGATCGCCTTGCCCTCGCGGCCGGCACGACCGGTGCGACCGATCCGGTGCACGTAATCCTCGGCATGGCCCGGCACATCGAAGTTGAACACATGGCTGACCATTGGAATATCGAGCCCCCGTGCCGCCACGTCGGACGCGACAAGCAGCGTCAACGTGCGTTCCCGAAACGCGTCCAGCGTTTTCGTCCGGGTCGACTGATCAAGATCGCCATGAATGGGGTCTGCGTTATAGCCGTATTTCTTCAACGATTTCGCGACGATATCGACGTCGGTCTTGCGGTTGCAGAAAATGATCGCGTTGGTGCACGACGCGCCCTCTGCATCAATAACCTCACGCAGCAATTTGCGTTTTTCGCTGTCAGCCCGGTCGCGGCGCGAGCCGCGGAACATCACAACGCCCTGTTCGATTGTCTCCGACGCCGTGGCCTGCCGGGCCACCTCGACCCGTTCAGGTGCCTGAAGGAAGGTGTTGGTGATCCGCTCGATCTCGGGTGCCATTGTTGCTGAAAAGAACAGCGTCTGACGGGTGAACGGCGTCAGCGAGAAGATGCGCTCGATGTCGGGGATGAACCCCATGTCGAGCATCCTGTCCGCCTCATCAACCACCATCACCTGCACGCCGGTCAGCAGCAGCTTGCCGCGCTCAAAGTGATCCAGCAGCCGGCCCGGCGTCGCAATCAGCACATCAACGCCCTTGTCTATCAGCTTCTCCTGTTCGCCAAAGCTGACGCCACCGATCAGCAGCGCCTTGGTCAGTTTGAGATGCCTGGAGTAGGTGTCGAAATTCTCTGCCACCTGCGCCGCGAGTTCGCGGGTGGGGCACAGCACCAGACTGCGCGGCATGCGCGCGCGGGCGCGGCCACGGGCGAGAAGCGACAGCATCGGCAGCGTAAAACTGGCCGTCTTGCCCGTCCCGGTCTGGGCGATCCCCAGAACGTCGCGCCCTTCGAGCGCGGGCGGTATTGCGCCTTCCTGAATTGGGGTGGGGGTTTCGTACCCGGCCTCTTCAACGGCCTTGAGTACCTTCGGATTGAGGTTCAGATCAGAAAACTTGGTCATGTGCGTCCGTGCTATGCGGACGCTTTCCTGGCCCGCCGTCTCGTGCGGCTGCTCGCGTAGCAGCCCTGGTTCGGCAGCACGTAGCCCAACGTGGCCTGCAGGTCAATGCAGCGCAGAAATTATGAGACAAACCGGCGCTATATCATCGAATTGTGTTGTAAATGGCAACAATATGCGGTGGTTCAGGCCGCTTTCGGAAAGTGACGCGCGCGTTTGCTGTCCAGGTCGAGCGTGACGGCGTGCAGGTTCCCATACCGATCCAGCCGCGTTCGCAGCGCGGGGGTGGCGACGCAAACCTCCTGATAGAACTCCTGCAGGGCGGTCAGCCCACCCCGCTGTTCTAGCATCGAAAAGAGGTCGTGCATGGTCATCGCGGCGCTGCAATATCCTGCCGCGCCCTTCAGGTCCGGACGGTATGACCCACGCTCCAGCCGGTAGCGATAGCGCGACTGCCAGTCTTCCCAGGACGGGGCATGCAGATGAATCAGCTTGCAGTCCGGCAGATCGGCAAGCGTGGTATCTTTCTCATTGTTGACGAATGCGTTGTGGATACGAATGACAATGTTTTCCCGCCCGGTGCGCACAAGGATCTTGCCCGCGACATGGCTGACAAAGCCGCCGTTCAGGTGTGTACCGAATGTGGGATAGGTCCGGATCGTCCGCTCGCGGCGGGCGCGTAGCGGCACATCAAAGCTCTTGCACCACAGCTGCCCGTCGGGCGGGGGATCGTCCGGATCCGATTGCAGGGCCTCCATCGGACGCACGCGCGCCGAACCCGTCGTTGGCGCAAGCGCAGCCAGCTGGCTTTGCAACGAAACCCCTGGCAGCAGAAACTCGTCCACATCGGCATGCAGCAGCCAATCGACCTGCGGGTCGCGCTGATAACAATGCGTCGCGTTGACCACCTGGCGGTGCTGATGGCCATCGGGTCGCCCGCGTTCCTTGCGCCGCCGCCGCCAGTATGCATCATCCGTCAGAATGACGCGGCATTTCGGATGCCTTTTCAGGGCAGAGCGCGCCTCGGGCTCATCCTCGTCCAGGTAGACGAACACCCGGTGCGCCCCCAGATCGAGGTGATGGGCCGCAAAGTTCAGGATATCCTTTGCTGTGGCGCGGATTGTGGCCACCACACCCCAGCTCGGCACATGTGACATGGCGCGAGAATGCGCAGCGTCGAACGCGATGTCCAGCGCGCTTTCCGCGTGGGCGGATCAGGACGCCTTGGCAGAGATTTGCAGCGCCGCGGACGGGTGCAGTTCCGGCTCATACCCCAGTGCAATGGTTGCAACCGTAGAGCGGGGTGTCAGCACGGTTACCGTGTCCGGGCGGCGCGCGACGGCGCGGCCGTACCCGTCTGGATTGTAGGCCAGAAGCATGTCCCCACAGACCAGATGAGATGCCCCCTCAAAGAGCACAAAAACACCATCTGGCAGGGTTTCCAGCGGAGCCTCGAAACGCACCTGCTTGCGCGCTCGTGTCACCCGGTCCTTGTGCAGCATCCGGTCAAGCTGTGCCAGCGATGTGGTTCCGTTGGCCATTTCAAAGCGCGTGCGAAACCGCATGTAGGCGCTCCGGCTGCATTCGGCGCAGGGCCTGTGGCCGGCCGCCAGCGCGGTGGCTTCGTCCAGAAAGAACAACTCTGTGTAGTTGCCCGGAGCCATGATCGGGCGTTTGCGGTTCTTGAACGAGGTCTGGCACGTGATCCAGTGCGGATGCTGCCAACGCCGGGGTAAAAGCGTGCCATCGTCGTCATGAAGAATGCCGCGATTGCCCATGAACAGACCGCGCGCGGGGTGCGCGATTATCTCACCTGTCGGCAGAACACGGTTCTGCCGGGTCATGACGCACCCGCCAACACCGCGCACGCAACGGGCGCGACGCGCACATGGCGCAGCCTGGTCGCCCTGCGGGCCTTGTTTTTCAGGAAAAACGATTTGCGACTCTGCAAAGATGCGGAGGCGCTGGCGGTTCCTCTACCGCATGCCGGATGGCAGGTCATACTCAACCTCACTCGTAAAAAACACGGCTATAGCTTAATTCAATTTTTACGAGAATGGAAACACGAAAGTCCCGATTTTGTTGCAAGATCGGAAACTCTCTGTGGTTGATCGGCTGGAACCAGAAGGCGAAAAACACCGATGTTCGGAGGGCGGACAGCCTGTGACGGCATCACCTGTTCCGGTTTTCGTGACATCACCGAAACGAAAAACGGCCCGCCTCGGAGGGGCGAGCCGTCGGTTTTTCGGTCTGAAATGTGTCAGTCGGACGCTTTGCGCCGCCGCAACGCTGCAAATCCGCCCAGACCCGCCAGAAGCAGCAGGCTGCTGGCCGGAAGCGGTACAACACCCGGTATCGGGCCGTCGCTCAGATCAATGTTGAAGTCACCCGATCCGGTTCTCTTGAAGCTGTAGATGCTGCTGTCCGGGGCAACGCCATGCTTTTCGAAGTCAAACCAGAAGGACAGGCCGTTGTCTTCAGGGTCGAACGAATTTCCGCCGACGCCTGCCTGCGCGCGGTGCGAGCCGCCCGTCTTGTCGCTGACCTTGTAGGTCAGGCCGTCCATTCCGTCGATCCCGATGAAAGACGAACTGTCGGCCACGATGTCAAAGAAGGCCCAGCTTGTCGGGTCGATGACACCATCGTCGATCAGCTGCTGGGAATACGCACTGTCACAGCCGGGATCAGCAGCACCGGGGCCACCGATCGGGTTGTTGAACTGACAATACCCAGGGTTCGACCCGGTCATGTTGGATGTCATCGTGATGCTGAAGTTGAACGCCAGGTCCGTATCCGCAAGATTGCGCGCCTGACCTTTGAGCACGGCATCCTGGCCGCTGTTGCTGACCTCAAAGGTTGAATCGCTGATGCCCCACAGCTTTTCGTTGCCGCTGTTGAATCCGTGAATCAGCGAGGTGCTCCAAACGCCGCGTGCGTTCGGGTCTCCCTCATTGTAGTTCAGCGCCTCATAAACGCCATCGGGCAACACAACACCCGCAAACGAGGACGTCGCCGCGACCGACGCCGTTGTGGCCGCAAAGGCGATTGCGGCACAATTTCGAAACAGAGACATATTTTCCCCCAATGGTTTACACACGTCACGCGCGGTACCTTGCACGAAAACTCTGGTCCGCAAAGCGAAACCTTGCCGACAAGGGCCATCTGTCGCGCGAATGCGGCCCAATCGCGTCATAGTCCACAGTTTGTGCAACACGAGGGAACGATTGCACGATGAAAGACAGCGCAAATCTAAATTAAATTGCACTAAAAATTCGAGTTAAACCAAAAGTTGTATTTGGCTTGCGTCCGGCTGCGTGATTCGGGCAGATGTCAGGCCATCATTTCCTTGGTCGCGGACAAGGTCACATCGGGAAAGTCGCGCGCGATCCGGTCGATATCCCATTGCAGTCGCGTCAGATAGACGATGTCGCCATCGTGATCCTCGGCAATGTGCTGACGGTTGGCGTTGACCAGCGCCTCGACGGCCTCTTTTGGTCCCGTCACCCAGCGGGCCGACGTGAACTGACTGGCCTCGAACCGAACCGGCAAACCATATTCCAGCTCGATCCGGCTGCCCAGCACCTCGAACTGCAATTGCCCCACCACGCCCACGACAAAACCGGAGCCCAGCGTTGGCTTAAAGACCTTGGCCGCGCCTTCCTCGGCAAACTGCATCAGCGCTTTTTCCAGATGCTTGGCCTTCAAAGGGTCGCCCGCCCTGCAATTCTGCAAAAGCTCCGGCGCGAAAGAGGGGATGCCGGTAACACGCAGGGCCTCGCCCTCGGTCAGAGTGTCACCGATGCGCAACTGCCCGTGGTTGGGAATGCCGATGATGTCTCCGGCCCAGGCCTCTTCGGCCAGCTCACGGTCCGCGGCCAGAAACAGCACGGGATTCGAAATCGCCATGGGTTTCCTGCTGCGCACATGGGTCAGCTTCATGCCGCGCCTGAAATGGCCCGACGCCATGCGCAGAAAGGCCACCCGGTCGCGATGCTTGGGGTCCATATTGGCCTGCACCTTGAAGACAAAGCCCGCAACGGTGTTCTCTTCGGGGGCAATCTGGCGCGGCTCTGCGGACTGCGGCTGCGGTTGCGGAGCGTACTGGCCTATCCCGTCCATCAGTTCCTTCACCCCGAACGAGTTGATCGCCGAGCCGAACCAGATCGGGGTCATGTGCCCCTCCAGCACCGATTGCGGGTCGAGACCGGGCAACAATTCGCGCGCCATTTCGACCTCTTCACGCAGTTTGTCGACCAGTTCGGAGGGCACATGGTCGGCCAGTTTCGGGTCGTCCAGCCCGTCAATGGCAACCGAGTCCGCAACGCGGTTCCGGTCGGCGCGGTCCATCAGTTCCAGCCGGTCGCGCAGCAGGTCGTAGCACCCGATGAAGTCCTGGCCGACCCCGATCGGCCAGCTGGCGGGGGTCACGTCGATGGCCAGCATTTCCTGTATTTCATCAATAATTTCAAACGTGTCCCGGCTTTCGCGATCCAATTTGTTGCAAAATGTCAAGATCGGCAGATCGCGCAGGCGGCAGACCTCAAACAGCTTCTGCGTCTGGCTTTCCACGCCTTTGGCCCCGTCGATCACCATGACAGCAGCGTCGACGGCGGTCAGCGTGCGATAGGTGTCTTCCGAAAAATCCGAGTGGCCGGGCGTATCCACGAGGTTGAACCGGTAGGTTCCGAAATCAAAGGACATGGCCGAGGCAGAAACCGAAATGCCGCGATCTTTCTCCATCTGCATAAAGTCCGAACGGGTGCGCCGCGCCTCGCCCTTGGCGCGCACCTGGCCGGCCATCTGGATCGCACCGCCAAAGAGCAGGAACTTCTCGGTCAGGGTCGTCTTGCCTGCATCCGGGTGCGAGATGATCGCAAAGGTGCGGCGCCGGGCGATCTCCGGGGGCAGGTCGGGGCGATTATGTGCGGTGTCTGGCATGGCGCGGCGTATATTTCAGGCCCCGCGCCGAGGCAAGAACACGCTCGCCCCACTGTCCGGCAAACGGGCGAATGGACGCGCGCACCATCCTCTGGCACGGTCGTCGCGCAATGTTGGATCAGGGAGATTTCGATGACGATGATGGAAGTGGCGAAAGAACTGGTCGCGGGGTGCCGTGAGGATCGCGCAACCGAAAATCTCGACAGGCTGTATGCGCCGGATGCGGTCTCGGCCGAGGCGTTCGCCATGCCCGGCGGCGAGATGCCGCGCGAAGTTCAGGGGCTTGACGCTATCCGGGGCAAACATGCGTGGTGGAACAGCACGATGGACGTTCTGGACGCCAGTGTCACCGAGCCGATGGTGCACGGCGACGACCGTTTTGCGGTCATCTTTAAAATGAAGGCCAGGGAGAAAGCCTCTGGCAACGTGATGGATATGGAAGAGGTCGGCGTCTATACGGTTTCGAACGGCAAGATCACGCGCGAAGAGTTTTTCTACGCCATGCCGGATTTCTGATCTCACTGACCCCCGTGCGGCGGACGGTGTCAGCGGATTGAGGCGCCTTTGAGCAGGCTTGCGAGATCGGGGCGCAGCAATCCGTCATGCAGCTCGAAATCAAGATGCGGCCCCGAGGCATGACCCGGCTGCCCGCGCGTCAGTTTGTCGCCGAGGTCGCGCGGCAGGGCAGGGCGCGTGCGCCGGTCCAGCAACAGCGTTTCCGCTGCGATGCCCTCGGCATAGATGATCTGGTGGGTGTCGAACAGCAACTGGTAGTAGTCGACGAAGCCGCCGGTTTCCTGCACCACGTTCTCTCCGTCGATCAGATGGCGTGCCCGGACCAGAAGCTCTGATCGGCCCGCGCCGACCTTGTCGGACCGCTGGTAGACGAACAGGCGGTGATCCGGGCTGACGCGCAGGTCAGCCGCGTTGTTGAGCGTGCCGGAGCGGATCAGAACCGGCGCGAAATCCCCGACTGCGCGCATGGTGGAGTGACCAATCCAGCGCAGGGTCTGTGCCCCGTCGTCGCGGGTCAGCAGACGGTCGCCCACGGCCAGCGATTCCACCGGTTTCTGCTGACCGGATGCGAGTGTGATCCGGGTGCCGCGGGTGAACGACACGCAGGCGGCCTGCGCAAATTTCCGATGCGCTGTTTCGGTGTCTATTCCAACCAGCGTATACTCCACACGCGCCGTCAGTGCCGCCAGGGGCAGTGCATAGATCGCTGCGGCGTGCCGGTCATCCAGAAGTTCCACGAGAATGAGAACGTCGGTGGTATAGCCGGCATGGCTCATCAGCGTCATGCAGCAATCCACGCAGACATGCGCGCCCAGGCGCCCGACCTCGCTGCCGCGCGCAATCCGCATCTTTCCGCCCTCTCCGGGCGCCAGCGACAGACGGTGGCGTTCTGCGCCAACCCGCACTTCATAGGTATCGTCGAGGTCCAGCTCGGCGGCAAACGACACAGGATCACCCAGATTTGCACCGCTGGTAACGGTGAAATCCTCGCACCGGAAGACCGGCACCGAAAAGGCGGATCGTTCCGCGCCCGGGGGTCTGACCATATCCATACTCGCTTCACTCACAACTCTGTCATCGACGTCATTCGGGAAACTCGCCGTCCAACACGCCTGGCGCATCTCCCGCAGCCCCACAAAAGGCTAGGATTATGGCGTGATCGGGTCAATGCCCGGGTGTTTTGCCGGTATTTTACCGGCCATTCACCGCTGGCGCACGGGTCCGGCACGGTGTTAGATGCCTCCGATCAAGACGAAAGGATCAAAGCATGGATCTGGGAATAAAGGGTAAACGCGCGCTCGTTTGCGCCTCGTCCAAGGGGTTGGGGCTGGGCTGCGCCAGGGCATTGGCCGAGGCCGGCGTCGATCTGGTGATGAACGCGCGGGGCGCCGAAGCGCTGGACGACTCAGCGGCGGCGATCCGGACCGACTTCGGTGTTGCGGTCGAGACCTGCGCGACCGATGTTACATCACCCGCAGGGCAGGCGCAGGTTCTTGCCGCAGCCAGTGACGTCGATATCCTTGTGACCAATGCAGGCGGGCCTCCGCCGGGCCTGTGGTCGGACTGGGACCGGGATGATTTCATCGCGGCGCTCGATGCCAACATGCTGACGCCCATTGCATTCATGAAAGCGCTGCTGCCGGGAATGATGGCGCGCGGATGGGGGCGTGTCGTGAACATAACCTCGGTCAGCGTTAAGGCGCCTGTCCCGGTTCTGGGGCTCAGCAACTCGGCGCGCGCAGGGCTGACGGGATATGTGGCGGGCACAGCGCGACAGGTGGCCGGCCGGGGCGTGACAATCAACAATCTCCAGCCGGGCATTCACGCCACGGATCGCGCCGACGCGCTGGACGGCGGCGTCGTCAAGGCCCAGGGCATCAGCCTGGACGAGGCCCGCGCGCAACGCGCCGCGACCATTCCCGCCGGCCGCTACGGCACGATCGAGGAATTCGGCGCCACCTGCGCGTTTCTGTGCAGCCAGCAGGCCGGGTTCATCGTGGGACAGAACATCCTGCTTGACGGCGGCGCCACCAACAGCACGATGTGAGGTGCTCTTGAAGGTGTTGGGATACGGTGCCAAAACACTGTGAAACCGGGGGGCGGCGCGCACTCTGGCGCACGAAATCCCTGTTTTGTGGCGGATTGGTGCTTTCAACCCGTCGCGGGACGAACTAGATACATCGGATGATGGTCCATGCGGGCGCCAAAGGCACGATGCGCCCCGGGATATGGGAGAGACTTATGCTGAACAATATCGGTTTGCCGGGCATCCTGCTGATCGCTGTCGTGGTTCTGGTGCTTTTCGGACGTGGCAAGATTTCCTCGCTCATGGGCGAAGTCGGCAAGGGCATCACGTCGTTCAAGAAGGGCGTTGCCGAAGGCGGTAAGGAAATCGAGGACGCAGAGACCGACGTGGCCGAAGCGGCCAAGGACGTCACCCCGAGCGAAGAAAAAGACAAGGCCTGAGCCACCGCATGTTCGACCTTGGCTGGACCGAGCTTATGGTGATCGGCATCGTGGCGCTGATTGTCGTGGGGCCCAAGGATCTGCCCGGCATGTTCCGTGCCGTGGGCAAGTTCATGGGCAAGGCCCGGTCAATGGCGCGCGAATTCAGCCGTGCAATGAACGATGCGGCTGATGATGCCGGTGTCAACGAGGTCTCGAAAACGCTGCGCGCGGCCACCAACCCGGTCGGCACGGCTGTCGACAGCGTTAAGAAGTCGACCGAGAGTTTCACCGCCAGAACAATGGCAGGGCCCGAGCCCAAGCGGGCGGAATTCGATGACGACCGCAAGGCGCTGGTTGACAAGATCAGCGAACGGACCGCCAAGAAGACCGAGGCGCGAGAGGCGGCCGAGCGCTCAGCCGGGGCGGCGGCCAAGACCAAGCCAAAGACGCCTGCGAAGAAACCCGCGGCGAAAAAGACGCGGACCGCTGCCAAATCCACGGCTGCCAAATCCACGACTGCCAAGTCCCCGTCCAAGACCTCGCCCAAGACCCCGTCCAAGACCCCGCGCAAACCGGCTGCAAAGCCGGCCGCAAAAGGCGGCGCAGGCGCGACGGCGAAACCCGCAGCCAAATCAGCCGCGCGCGGCGGCAGCAAGCCCGGTGGCAAAGCCGACAACAAGGCCAGTGACGAAGCATGAGCCAGCAAGACCCGGATCTGGCCGAGGATGAGATCGAGGACAGCGCCGCGCCGCTGATCGAACACCTTGCCGAGTTGCGCACCCGGCTGATCCGCTCGGTTCTGGCCTTTGTGGTGGGCATTGTCGTGGCCTTTACCGTGGCAGAGCCGATCCTTCAGTTTCTGCTTGCCCCGATCGAGTCGACCCTGCGCGATCTTGGTGATCCCTCCCCGACGCTGCAATACACGTCACCCCAGGAGTATCTGTTTACGCTCTTTCGGATCTCGATGGTGTTCGGGTTTATGCTGGCCTTTCCGGTGATCGCACATCAGATGTGGCGTTTCGTGGCACCGGGTCTTTATCGCTCTGAAAAGGCGGCGTTTCTGCCCTTTATCATTGCGTCACCGCTGATGTTTCTCGCCGGGGCGGCCTTTGCGCAGTTCGTGGTCACGCCGCTTGCCATGCGGTTTTTCCTCGGGTTCGCCGATGTCAGTTCGATCTTTGCCAACCTGTTGTCGGGCGTTGTGGCCGACGTGAACACGGTGGCGGACCCGAACCTTCCGGTCGTGCCCGACAATTTCGAGGCCATTGTGCCCGAGACCGACGAGGGGATTCGCGTGACCTTCTTTGGCAAGGTCAATGAATCGCTCGATATCACGCTCAAGTTCATCATGGCGTTCGGCATCTGTTTTCAGTTGCCTGTCCTGCTGACCCTCATGGGCAAGGCCGGACTTGTCAGCTCGACCGGGCTGGCCGGGGTTCGGAAATACGCGATGGTGGGCATTCTGGTTCTGGCCGCGCTTGTGACGCCGCCGGATGTCATCACCCAGCTGATCCTGTTTACCGTGGTCTACGGGCTGTACGAGGTGTCGATCTTCCTTGTGAAGCGCGTCGAAAAGACCCGCGAGGCGCAGTTGCGCGCCGAGGGGGTCTGGTTCGAGGATGACGAGGACACAGACGCCGCAGACCCCGAAGACGATGACGGCGATCCGCTGGAGGATGAATTCGGCACCGATGACGCGACGCCGGAGAAAGACAAGACGTGAGCGTGCCCGTGACCGAGGCGGACGCGCTGGTGCGGATCGCCGAAGCGCTGGAGCGGATCGCCCCCGCGCCCCTGGCGCCGCCCGACTTCGGCAGCGCCGAGGCGTTCGTCTGGCATGTGAACCCGGACCGTCTGCACCCGGTCGGGCGCGTCAATCGCGTGGATCTGGCGCTTCTGGTCGGGATCGCCCGTGCGCGCGACACGCTGCTGGCCAACACGATGCAGTTTGCCGCCGGTCTGCCCGCCAACAATGCGCTGCTCTGGGGCGCGCGGGGCATGGGCAAATCATCTCTTGTCAAGGCGGTGCATGCCGCCGTCCGGGCTGACGGGCACGATCTGAAGATCGTGGAACTTCAGCGCGACGATCTGCCCAGTGTCGGGCGGCTTTTGCAGCTTCTTGGGCAAAGCGACATGCGGTTTGTCCTGTTCTGCGACGATCTGAGCTTTTCGCACGATGATCAGCACTACAAGTCGCTCAAGGCCGTGCTGGATGGCGGCATCGAAGGGCGGCCCGAAAACGTGGTGTTCTACGCCACGTCCAACCGGCGTCATCTGATGCCTCGCGACATGATCGAGAACGAACGCTCCAGTGCCATCAATCCCAGCGAGGCGGTCGAGGAAAAGGTATCATTGTCCGACCGCTTCGGTCTCTGGCTGGGCTTTCACCCCTGTAGCCAGGATGAATATCTGGACATGATCAAGGGCTATTGCGCCGCCTACGGTGTCACGCCGGACCCCGACGACCTGCGTGCCGAGGCGATAGAATGGCAGGCCACGCGCGGTGCGCGGTCCGGCCGGGTGGCGTGGCAGTTCTTTACCGACCTGGCCGGGCGGCATGGTGTGACATTGTGAACCGCAGCGCGTGTCGCCTGACGCGCTGTCCCGGCATCGGGATGAAAGGCTCTAGTGCATTTGTGCCACACACAATTCCGCAGCGGCGCGTTTTCCGCATCCCGTCGGCCCCGCAGTGCCGGTTGTGGAACGTCCGGCAATAACCCCATGATAGACATGGATTTTACGATTTGACCCTGTGGGGCCGTACATCGTGACTCCCGAACCTGTGACAGAGTTCGCCCGGCAACAGAACAATCGGGCGCGTCGCGGGACTCGCAGGAATTTGCCAGAAATGTCTTCAGGCATCGGCGGATTCGTGCAAAATATGGGTGGGGGGCGTTTCGCCTTTATTTTTGAATGCCATGACGGCAGGCGCGTTTTTTTGTGCGTCTGAGGCTGTGTTGTGGCGGTGCGGTCCTTTTTTGAAAACGTATGAAAGAAAGAACAATGAAATCTTCGGGCGTTGTTTTTCTTGGAAGCGTGATCCTTCTGGGCGCATGTGCGCAGCAGCCGGCAAACATAGACCCCATTCCGGTTGGCGAGGCCTATGTTTCGACCAAGTGTGCCGAAGCCCAGCAGATGCTGGTCTCTGAACGGGAGCTTCTGGACGAACTCTCAAAACAGCAGGAAACAACCGCGGCAGGCGACGCAATGGGCGTGTTCCTGATCGGTGTGCCTGTCTCTTCGGTGTACGGAGAGGATGTCAGCGCAGAGATCGCCACCTCCAAGGGCAAGGTCATGGCGCTTGAGGCGCGCGTGACAAGCTGTTGAAATCAAACGTATAGCGTACATCTGAATTGATCGCGGCCAGTGCCTGATTGCAGCGCGTGTGTCCGTGCCCGCACGCTGGTGCCACGGCGATGGACCATCACGCGACGCCAGACGCGTCAGTTGAGATATGGCATCGGATCAACGCTGTCGAAGCCTTCGCGCACCTCGAAATGCACGGCCGCCGTGCCGTCGCTGCGAATTTCCGCGAGTTTCCCGCCGCGCGACACCCGGTCCCCTTTCTTGACCGTGACGTTTTCGACGTTCGAATAGACGGTCAGCAGGTTGTCCGCGTGTTTCAGCACGATGATCGGGATGCCGTTGGTATCCGTCGTGATCGCCGCGACGGTGCCGTTATCGGCTGCCTTGACGGCTGTGCCCGGCGCGGCGGCGATGTCAATGCCATCGTTGCGACCCTTGGAATACTCCCGGATAATGTCGCCCCTGACCGGAAAGACCATGCGTGCGTCGCTGGCCGGCGTCGGGGCATCAGATCCCAGATCCGGCGCCGCGTTGGTTTCGACGGGCTGCGCGGCAGGCACGGTCTGCTCGTCCGGAAGGGGCTGGGACGCCGAGGGCGGCGTCGGTGTCGGCGATCCCTGACCAGGGGCCTGGGTGGTGAGAACGGTGGTCTGGACCGGCTGTGACGCGGCTTGCGGCAAGGCCACGGGAATCAACAGAAACTGCCCTTCGCGCACGGCGAAGTCCGTGCCCAGGCCGTTCCATTCGCCCAGGCTGCGCACCGACACGTTGTAAAGCCGTGCGATGGAATAGGCCGTCTCGCCACGGGCAACCTGATGGCGCACCGGTTCGACGCCGGATTGGCGTGCATTCAGTGGTTTCGACTGCGCGCTGGCGCCACTCTGCGCGTCGTCGATCGCGTTCCCGGCCAGCACGGTCACATCGACCTGACCCGCAGGTACAAGCGGTCCGCCTGCCGGTTCAGAGACGCGGCCGGGCAGGGCGATCACCTCACCTTCGCGCAGCGTGTCGTCGGGCTGCACGCCGTTGAAGCGCGCCAGCGTTGCGGCGTCGACGCCGATCCTGGAGGCCAGGCTGGACACCGTATCGCCGCGCCTTGCTACCGCGACCTGATAGCTGGGGTAGGAAATGATGCCACGGCTGTCCGGCGTGGGGCGTTCCGCGCTGGCGTTGCGCGCGGCGTCCGCGGTGCTGGGCGCGTTGCCGAAATTGCCCCGCATATCGAGATCAAGCGGGGTTGAACACCCGGCCAGACAGACACCTCCCAAAAGCATCGCGGCTTTGAGCGAACGGGGAAAAAAAACTCGCATCTCGATATGTCCTCATGCGCCATCCCTGTTGACCGGGACGTTGTTGGGCCGCGCGACGCGGCTGGCTCAGTCTCGCCCCAGCCCCTCGACCAGCGGCACAAACCGCACGGGCGTCAGTTCGTCGTAGTCAAAACCCTGCTCTGTCCGAACGACCCGAATCAGGCTCTGCACGGCGTCGGACTGCCCGACCGGCAAAACCATGATACCGCCTATTTTCAGTTGCGCCAAGAGCGGCCCGGGCGGGTCTTCTGCGGCGGCTGTCACAAGGATGCGGTCAAACGGGGCCTGATCCGGCAGACCAAAGCTGCCATCGGCCAGAAGCGCGGTGATATTGGACAGATCAAGTCGGGTGAAAAGCGCGGCTGCCTCGGTCACCAGCGATCTGTGCCGGTCCACCGTATACACGCGCCGCACAAGCTGACTGAGGATCGCGGCCTGATAGCCGCTGCCCGTTCCGACCTCCAGTATCTTGTCGCGTGGCGAGGTCCGCAGCGCCTGCGTCATCAGTCCGACAACCGACGGCTGAGAGATCGTCTGGCCGCAGGCGATGGGCAGGGGCACGTCTTCATAGGCCCGTCCGGCAAAGTGACCCCGCACAAAGGCGCCGCGGTCGACCTGCTCCATGGCGGTCAGAACCGCCTTGTCGGTCACGCCGCGCGACCGCAGGGCAAACAGAAACTGCATTTTGCGTTCGGCCAGTTCCGCAGGGCCGGGTGTCGGTGGGGCGTCGGCGGTCATCCTGGCCTCACTCAATGGCGGACAACGCATCAAGGGCGTCATAGGCGGTCAGATCGGCGCGCATGGGGGTGACCGAAATGTACCCCTTCAGGTTCCAGTCCGCATCGCTGCCTTCTGCGGTCGGCTGCTGCTGGGGCGCGCCGGTGACCCACAAGAACCGCCGGCCACCGGGAGAGGACGCCGGTTTGACCCCGAACCCCATGTCGCGCCGATAGCCCTGCCGGCAGGCGCGCATCCCTGCGACCTCGGATGCGGGCACGGGGGGGAAATTGACGTTGTAGAAAATGCCGTAATCGTCCTTTGTCCAGACACCCCGGTCCAGCAATACACGCAGCGTGTCGAGCCCGTGCAGGCGTGCGGCCTCGAACGTGTCGTCCAGATCCCTGTTGCGTGGCCCGTAATACTGGCTGAGCGCGATTGCCGGCACCCCCTGCAAGGCCGCCTCCATCGCGGCGCCCACCGTGCCCGAGTAGACCGCATTCTCGGCGGAATTGTTGCCCCGGTTGACGCCCGACAGCACAAGATCGGGGGGCGCGTCCGTCATCACGTCATGGATCGCGGCCAGCACGCAATCTGCCGGGCTGCCCTGCACCGCAAAGCGTCGGGGGCCTGTTTCTGCGATCATCATCGGGTTTGTGAATGAAATGCAGTGCCCGACGCCGGATTGCTCCAAAGCGGGCGCAACGCACCAGACCTCGCCCTTCGGCCCGGCCAGATCGTTGGCGATGTCCGCCAGCACGGCCAGTCCTGGCGCGTTGATCCCGTCGTCATTTGTGATCAGAATACGCACTTCCGCTCCTGCGCTTTGCCCGGCACCGGCGCGTCCGGCTACAAGTTTACTAACGGGGCCGGTGCGCCTGGGCAAGCGGGCCCCGGCCCGCGCCTTCACGCAAGCCCGTCCAGCAGCCTTTTTGCCTCATCCAGCGGAGAGGGCAGCGCGCTGCGATCCTCGCCGGGGAAAAAGCGCGCGCGCGTTGCGGTGTTCATCGCGCGGGGCGACATGATGTGCACCCGGGGGCCGGTGTTTTCGGTTTCCGCCTGCCAGCTGCGCGCCAGTGCGAGCTGCGCCGATTTCGACGCGCCGTAGCTGGCGAAAAACTTCGATCCGCCGCGCGAGTCGTCGAAGAACAGCGCGCGGGATGCGGGCGCCAGAAGCGGGCTGACAAACCCGATCAGGCGCGCCGTGGCGGTGACATTCACCTCGACCGAGCGCGAGAAATCCTTGAGTTCCAGATTGGCCGCAGGAGAAAGGGGGGCAGCATGCACGGCAGTGTGCGCCCAAATATCAACAGACCGCCAGCGGTCAAAGATCGACCGGCAGAGCTGCGCCATCGCCGCGTCCACGGTGATGTCCATCGGGGCGAGCGTGCTCTCCCCGCCGCGGGCGCGGATCTGATCGTCCAGTTCTTCCAGCGCGCCGGTCGTGCGCGCCACGGCGACAATGTGATGCGTCTCCGCCAGGCTCAGCGCCAGGCCCGCGCCCAGCCCGCGCGACGCCCCGGTGATCAGCGCGACAGGACGCGCCGTTGCCCGGTCTGGCGCAGTGTCGGTCGTGGGGTGGTCATTCATGCCGGCCAAATCCCATTCCGCGACCGGTTTTTCAAGCGCATTTGCTTGACTTCCCGCGACTTGCGGCGAAAAACCGGTGCAGAACAACCGGAACAGAAGGACAGTCGCTATGGCGGAAACGGTTTTGAGCAAGGCCCTTGTGGGGCATGACGGGGTGGCGCGCAAACTTGGGCTTGTGCTGGGGGGATCGGTTCTGCTGTCGGTGGTGGCGCAGTTCAGCGTGGGCTGGCCGGTGCCGATGTCGCTGCAGGGGCTGGTCGTTCTGATCATCGGGTTCAGCTACGGGTCCACGCTGGCGGCGGCGACACTGATCACGTATCTGGCCTATGGCGCGATGGGGCTGCCGGTCTTTTCCAACGGTCAGTCGCTGCCGGCGCTGATGGGCCCGACCGCCGGGTTCCTCTACGGATTCGTCGCAATGGCGTGGCTGGCCGGGCTGGCCGCGGACAAGGGCCTGACACGCAGCCTCCTGATGACCATCGCGGTGGGCATGGCGGTGTCCCTGCTTCTCTACATACCCGGCCTGGCGTGGCCTGCCGCGTTTCTTGGAAAATCCTGGGCCGCGCTCTGGGCCGGCTGGATGTCGCCCTTCCTGATGGGAGACGCGATCAAGGCCGTGCTGGCGGCCATGGTCGTCTGGGGTGGCTGGAAAGCCGTGCGCGCGCGCGACTGAGACGCGACGCGTTCACGCACGCGCCCCACAAATCGTATGCCGCGCCCGATCAGGCGCGGCATTTTTCATTCGGTTGCATGACCAGCCGCGTCGCGCGGCCGTGATCGGGCCTATTCGGCGGCCTGTTTCAGACGGAAGCCCTGTTCCATCATGTCCTTGGGTTCTATCGGGTAGTCGCCCGTGAACACGGCATCGTAATAGGCGGGCGCCGCCGGATTGCGGCCATCCGGCAGCCCGACGGCGCGGTAGAGTCCGTCAATCGACACGAATTTCAGTGAATTGACGCCCAGATAGTCGCACATTTCGTCTTCCGACATTTTGGCGGCCAGCAATTCGTCCCGGTTGGGCATGTCGACGCCAAAGAAGCAGGGCCAGATCGTGGGCGGGCTGGCGATCCGGAAATGGACCTCTGCCGCGCCGGCCTCAAGGATCATTTCCTTGATCTTGCGCGATGTGGTGCCGCGCACGACCGAATCGTCAACCAGAATAACCCGTTTGCCGCGCATCAGCGCGCGGTTGACGTTCAGCTTCAGCCGCACGCCCATGTTCCGGATCTGCTCGGTCGGTTCGATGAAGGTGCGGCCGACATACTGGTTGCGGATGATCCCCATCTCGAAGGGAATGCCGCTTTCCTGACTGAATCCAATCGCGGCCGGCGTCCCGCTGTCGGGCACGGGGCAGACCATGTCAGCCTCGACCGGCGCTTCGCGGGCCAGCTCCTTGCCGATGTTGCGGCGCACTTCGTAAACCGATTTTCCGTCGATCACCGAATCGGGCCTGCTGAAATACACAAATTCGAAAATGCAGGGCTGCGGGCGGACAGGTTCGAACGGACGGTAGCTTTGCACCTTCTGTTCGGCGTTGATCACCACCATTTCACCCGGTTCGATCTCGCGCACGAAATCCGCGCCGATGATATCGAGCGCACAGGTCTCCGAAGCCAGCACATGCGCTTCGCCCAGCCGTCCCAGCACGAGCGGACGGATGCCCAGAGCGTCGCGCACGCCAATCAGCTTGGACCGTGTCATTGCGACGACGGAAAACGCGCCTTCGACCTGACGCAACGCTTCCTTCATGCGATCGGGGATGGTGCGTCCCATGGACCGTGCCATGAGGTGAATGATGCATTCACTGTCCGAGGATGACTGGAAAATAGAGCCCCGGTTGATCAGATCGCGTCTGAGCGACATTGCATTGGTCAGATTGCCGTTATGGGCAATCGCCGCGCCGCCCATCGCGAACTCGCCGAAAAACGGCTGTACGTCCCTTATGGCCGTGTTGCCCTTGGTGCCCGCCGTGGAATAGCGCACATGCCCGATCCCCAGAGAGCCGGGCAGCATGGACAGCGTTTCTTCCGAGGTAAAGTTGTCACGCACGTAGCCGAAGCGGCGCACCGAGTTGAAGCCGTTGGTTTCGTCGTGGGTGACAATTCCGCCGGCTTCCTGTCCGCGATGCTG
This sequence comes from Pseudomonadota bacterium, assembly GCA_039028815.1. Classification (GTDB taxonomy): domain Bacteria; phylum Pseudomonadota; class Alphaproteobacteria; order Rhodobacterales; family Rhodobacteraceae; genus Roseovarius. The sequence continues at coordinate 28,677 of JBCCHI010000006.1, read as the reverse complement.
CAGGGCGTGCAACCCCAGAGCCACGAAATTGGCGGCATCCGATACGCCGATGATCCCGAATACACCGCATTCCTCGCGAAGTTTTCCTTCGTCTTCAGAGAGCGGATCAACTGTGTCGGTCTGAGGCAAAGGCGTGGTGGCGGGGGGCGTGAGTCTCTCGGACAAAGGGCAGCTCCGAATCCCGTGGCGCGTGGCCTAGTGTTAATCGGTCACGCCGGATATGTCACGAAACTATCGCAATTCAAGAGGCCGGGATGTGCCCCGCACCATGCCGCTGCGTCATGTGCGGCCTTTCCCGGTGTTCCCGCGCCCCGGCCCGGGAGGAACGGCATGCCGGATCCCGGTGTGTCGCCGCCTTTCGTGAGACATCTTGCGCCGCGCAGGCGGCGGTTGTGGCATGCCGCATCCTGCCGGACGGCCGTGCGTAGGGCCCAAGCGACAGATCAGGGGGTGTCAGGGCATGGTCCGGGGGCGCGCGCCGTTCAGACCGGGCTTTCGCACACTGCGGTCAGCTCTTCGAGCTTTGCGGTGACCCAGCCAAGGGCGCGTTCGGGATCACCGTCTTCGACCCGCGCTGTCAGATCCGAGAACACACGGGCCGACCGGCTGTCGTCAATGATTGCAATGTCCTGCGCGCTGACGACCGTGTCGTAGACAAAGTAGGCGATCGCCACCAGCAGAATGCCCCGCGCAACGCCGAACAGAAAGCCAAGGCCCTGATCAATGCCACCCAGGGCAGACCGCTGCACGACCGAGGAGAACACAGGTGTGATCAGGGACATCACGATCAGGGCCAGTGCAAAGACCGCTCCGGCACCGACAATCAGAGCCAGTTCGCAATTGTCCCCGACCAGATCGCTGACCACCGGTACTTCCTTGACCAGCGGTTCGACCTGAGGCGCAAACAGATAGGCCACGACGGCCGCAACGATCCAGCCGCCGATGGCCAGCGCTTCGCGCACCAGTCCACGCGAGTAGGCCAGCAACGCCGACAGAACGATGACGAGCGCAACGATCCCGTCGATGATGGTGAAGCCTTCCATGTGCCCGCTCCGCTCCTGGCGCGCCTACCCGGCGCCGAAGATCTCGCCTACAACGGCGGTCAGGTCATTCATTGGCTGAATCGCCAGACCACCGGTTCCGCCGGATTTGCCACCGGCTGGTATGATGGCTGAGGTGAAACCAAGTTTTGCGGCTTCTTTCAACCTGTTTTCGGTCTGAGACACCGGTCTCAGCGCGCCTGAGAGGCTGATTTCGCCAAAAAGGACACACTCTGCGGGCAAAGCGGCGTCTTCGCGCGCGCTCAAAAGCGCGGTGGCCACGGCCAGATCGGCGGCCGGTTCGGAGATGCGGATGCCGCCTGCGACGTTGAGATAAACGTCAAGCCCGGTGAACGGCACACCGCAGCGCGCCTCGAGAACGGCCAGGATCATGGCCAGCCGCGCGCTGTCCCATCCCACCACGGCACGGCGGGGCTGGGCGTGCGGCGTGGGGGCCACGAGCGCCTGCATCTCGACAAGCAGGGGGCGCGTGCCCTCGATCCCCGCAAAGACGACCGAACCGGGCGAGGGGGTGCCGCGCCCCGAGAGAAACAGCGCCGAGGGGTTGCCCACCTCGGCCAGTCCCGCGCCGGTCATTTCAAACACGCCGATCTCATCGGCGGGGCCGAACCGGTTCTTGACGGCGCGCAGAATGCGAAACTGGTGCCCGCGCTCGCCTTCGAAGTACAGCACGGTGTCCACCATATGCTCGACCACGCGCGGGCCGGCGATCTGGCCGTCCTTGGTCACATGACCGACAAGGATCACGGCCGACCCTTTCCGCTTTGCAAATGTCACGAGTTCATGCGCGGCGGCACGCACCTGCGCCACGCTGCCCGGTGCGCTGTCCACGTTGTCCGCCCACATGGTCTGGATCGAATCGATCACCACAAGGGCGGGCGCGCTGGCCTCCAGCGTGGTCAGAATGTCGCGCAATGCCGTGGCGGTGGCCAGTTTGACGCTGGCATCGCCCAGTCCCAGCCGCGCCGCCCGCATCCGCACCTGCGCGCTGGCCTCTTCGCCCGAAATATAGAGTGTGGGCAGCCCGGCGCTGGCGAACCGCGCGGCGGCCTGCAAAAGAAGGGTGGACTTGCCAATACCCGGATCGCCGCCCAGCAAGGTGGCCGAACCGGGCACAAGCCCGCCCCCCAGCACGCGGTCAAGCTCTGTCAGACCCGACCGTGTGCGCGGCGGGGGCGGGTCGGCCGCGTTCAGATCGCCCAGGTTCAGCGCAGTGCCGCGTTTCGCCCCCAGCGACCGCGCCGCGGGGCCGGCCGACAACGGCGCCTCTTCGGAAATCGTGTTCCATTCGCCGCACGCCTCGCACCGGCCCGACCATTTGGTGTAGGCGGCGCCACAGGCAGAGCAGACGAAAGAGGCGGATTTGGCCATGAAAGCCTGATGCCCGAAGCGGCGGGCCGCGTCAAACGATGTGGCCGGGAGAGGCGTCAGACGCCGATTTGCTTCGCTTTTCGGTAAGATAGCCAATGGTCAGCGAGGCAAGGACACAGGCAGTAAAGAGATAGAGCCCCCAGGCGGTTTCCACGCGCCCGACGCCCACGCCCTTGGCCACGACGATGTAGAGCGCGATCAGAAAGATATCGCCCATTGCCAGTTTGCCCAGGATCTGCAGGGCGGGCAGGGTCTTGCGCCGCAGCAGCCCAAAGTGAATCAGCGCCAGTCCGATTGTTTTGGCGTATGGCGCAAAGATCGCGAAGACGGTCACCAGCAGCGCCAGAAAGACGTCGCTGTCCCACAGGCTTTGTAGCCCGGTGATCACCGAGATTTCGGACAGGCCAAAGAGCGGCAGCAGCCCCGCGCGCATCAGCGGCGCGAACCACGCGACAGGAAACAGGATCAGCAGGGCAAGGTTGGCATATTTCAGCATGGGCACCGGTCGCTTGCGTTGCTGAGAGGTAAACATGCCGGGCGGGGCGTGCAAGGCGTGGGTGAGGCGCGCGCATTCGAATCGAGATGTAAGACTCTGGCTAAAAATATAAAAAACGATCGGCAATGCGTCGGTATGACGTCGGTATCGCATCGGCACTCTTCGCCCGCCGGCCGGGGTCAAGAGAGCGCGCGCCGTTCTGATAGACGAGATGCCGTGTAACCGGGCGCAACCGCGCCGGGCTGGCGCAGGGCCGCGGGAGGGCGCTGCGACGGAGGTTCAAATCGCTTTATGACAGCGGTGTTTTCTTCCTCTGAGTGACGCGCCCACGTCACCCAAGCGCCTGACCGGTCACGCCAGAGGCGTGCCCATTCCTTTGGCGCACCTTCGGTGCGACGGGGCGGTCATGCGCCAGCCCGGCGCCTTCGGCGCGATTCGGGCGAACGTCCAACGTCTGAAATAAATGCAAAAGGGTTCACACGAAAACGATCAGCAGGAAAAAGAGCGTTGCGTTCCCAATTGTCCAGATGTCGAAAATCAGCATCGGGTAACAGTTGGTGATTTCACCCATAATCGGAAGACGAAAGCGCATCATGTCGATGAGAGGGTAGGGAAGGTTTGGTTCTGCCTTCAGGAATTGTCTGTGTTTGATCCCGAAAAGAAACGCGCAGAGTGCCCCGATAAACAAACATAGCATGGTCGCGGTCTGGTTGCTGCTGAGCAAGCCCAGCAGCATCGCAAACATGCTTACTCCCATGAAATAGAAGCGTCGGAGCGTGAAATTGAATGTTCGGTGAATGTAACCATCTGGTTGATGCTTGCGTTTTCCGTGGATGTAGAATGGTGGGAAACCACCGACGAGTTGCACAGCGACGATAGCGTAGGCCCAGCTGGCGAAAAACAATCCGAACAAAGTGTTCGAAACAAAGATGCTGACGGTTTCAAGCGTCGCGATCTGCATCTCTAGCGCACTGCCTCGATCGGCCCCTCCGCAGACCCAGAGATGAACTGGGTGAGGTAGGGATCACCTGAAGAATCCATATGACTCACCGGACCGGTCCAGCGGATTTTTCCGGCGTGCAGCATGGCCACGTTATCGGCGATGGCGCGCACGCTGCTCATGTCGTGGGTGATGGTCATGGCGGTGGCGCCCATCTCGGTCACGATTTCGCGGATCAGTTCGTTGATCACGCCCGACATGATCGGATCGAGTCCGGTGGTGGGTTCATCGAAAAAGATGATCTCGGGTTCGGCGGCGATGGCGCGGGCCAGGCCCACGCGTTTCTGCATACCCCCCGACAGCTCGGCAGGGTACTTGTCGGCCTGGTCCGGCGTCAGACCCACGCGGCGCAGTTTCTCGATGGCGATGGCGCGCGCCTCGTCACGGGGTTTTTTCAGCGAGCCGCGCAGCAGGCGGAAGGCCACGTTCTGCCAGACCGGCAGCGAGTCAAACAGCGCCGCACCCTGAAACAGCATCCCGAAACGGGCCAGAAACGCGTCGCGGGGCGCGCGCGCCACATCCTGCCCGTCCAGTGTGATCTGTCCGGCGTCAATTGGCAGAAGGCCCAGGATAGATTTGAGGATCACCGATTTGCCGGTGCCCGAGCCGCCGATGATAACCATCGAGGTGCCACGCCCGATCGTCAGGTCAACCCCGCGCAATACGTGATTGTTTCCAAACGATTTTTTGACATCGGAGAGCGTGATCATATCGAAAAGAACAGCCCCGTCAGAATGAAGTTGGCGGCGAGGATCAGGGCTGCGGCAGCCTGCACCGATCCCTTGGTGGCGCGCCCCACGCCCATCGCGCCGCGGCCCGATTGCATCCCGTAATAGCATCCCATCACGGCGGCGATCACGCCAAAGACCGCGCCCTTGACCAGGCTCGAGACGATATCGCGCAGCTCCAGAAAGTTCACCGTGTTCTGCATATAGGTTGTGGCGTTGAAGCCCAGGTTCTGCACCGCGACGGTAAAGCCGCCCATGATGCCGATGACATCGCCCACGCCCACCAGCAGCGGCACGGTGATCAGCGCGGCCAGCACGCGGGGCGCCACCAGATACTTCATCGGATCGGTGGACAGGGTGACCAGGGCGTCGATCTGCTCGGTCACCTTCATGGTGGCGATCTCGGCGGCAATGGACGAGGTGACGCGGGCCGCGATCATCAGGCCCACCAGCACCGGGCCCAGTTCGCGCACCATGCCGATCGCCACGATCTGCGGCACCACCGCCTCGGCATTGAATCGCGCGCCGCCCGAATAGATCTGCAGCGCCAGCGCACCGCCCGTGAAGATCGCGGTCAGCCCGACCACCGGCAAAGACAGCCAGCCCACCTGCAACAGGGCCTGGGCCAGTTCGCGGGGGTAGAAGGGCGGCCGGATCATGTGGCTGAAACCTGCCGCGGTAAAGAGCGCTACGCGCCCCAGCATCGCCAGAGCGGCCAGCGTCTTCCGGCCCAGCATGGCCACCGGGATCAGGACAGGGTTCATCCGCCCGTGTATCGCCGTGCATAGCGCGCGCCGAGCGCGGTCAGAACCTCGTAGCCGATGGTGCCGGCATGGTCCGCCAGATCGTCGATGCCCTGTTGCGGCCCGAGAAGGGACAGCGACCTCGGTTCCTCGCCCGTGGCGGTGATGTCGGCGCAGATCAGATCCATCGAAATGCGGCCCGCCACGGGGCAGGGCGTGTCGCCGGCATAGAGCACTGTGCCGGGGCCGAGGGCGCGAAACAGACCATCGGCATAGCCGGCCGATACAGTGGCGATGCGGGTCTCGCTGCGTGCCGTATAGGTGTTTCCATACCCCACCGTTTCGCCCGGACCAATCAGCCGGGTCTGGATGACCGGCAGATCCAGCGCCACAACGGGTCGCGCCTCGGCAAAGGGCAGCCCGCCATAAAGCCCGACACCGGGGCGTGTGAGGTCAAAGTGATACGTCTCGCCCAGCAGAACGCCACCCGTGGCGGCCAGCGAGCGGGGCACACCGGTGCCGTCGGTCATCTCGCGAAAGAGGTCAAGCTGGCGGGCGTTCATCGGATGATCCGGCGTGTCGGCACAGGCCAGGTGCGACATCAGCAGCTCGGGTCCCGCGGCCAGCGCGGTGTCCCGCACAGCGGCCCATTCGGCGGGCTCCATCCCCAGCCGGTTCATGCCGGTGTCAAGCTGAATGCCGAAGGCATGGCCCGGCAGCGCCTCGACATGGCGGATCAGCTGGTCGGTGGAGTTGAGCATGGGCGTCAGGTCGAGATCACCGATCATGTCGGTGGCGCCGGCCATATGGCCCGAAAAGACGCAGATTTCGGGATCAGAGCCCAGTGCCTCGCGCAGGGCCGCACCCTCGCGCGCCACCGCGACGAAAAAGATCCGCGCCCCCGCCCGCGCCAGCGCCCGTGCCACGCGGCCCACGCCCAGCCCATAGGCATCGGCCTTGACCACGGCGGCTGTTTCGCCCGCGCTCAGCGCGTTCAGCGCGCGCCAGTTGGCGACAATCGCGTCAAGATCAATGGTCAGAGTGCCTGTCGTCATGGCCGGGGTTTCGACAAATGCGGCGGAGGGGTCAAGCGGAAAGGCGTGGATTGGCGACGGAAGCGGCCATCAGCCCGCCGGCATGGCGCAACGCCGCGGCCCGCGCGTGCGCTTCATCTTTCCCGAAATACTCATGCGCCGCGCACCGCCTCTTTGTTCCGGGTTCAGAGGTCCTGGCCGTCCTGCTGCCAGGGTTTGGCCAGATTGCCGAAGCGGGTGAACCGGCCCTCGAAGCTCAGCTCGACCGTGCCGATCGGCCCGTGGCGCTGTTTGCCGATGATCACCTCGGCGCGGCCGTGAAGCCGGTTCATGCGCTCCTGCCATTCGAGGAATTCGGGCTTGTCGTCAGAGGGTTTTTCGCGCTCGGCATAGTACTCCTCGCGAAAGACGAACATCACCACGTCCGCGTCCTGTTCAATCGAGCCCGATTCGCGCAGATCCGACAGTTGCGGGCGCTTGTCGTCGCGCGCCTCGACCTGCCGCGACAGCTGCGACAGCGCGACCACCGGAATATCCAGTTCCTTGGCGATCGCCTTCAGACCCTGGGTGATTTCGGACACTTCGTTCACGCGGTTGTCTTTCGCCGAAGCGGGGCGCACAAGCTGGAGATAATCGACAATAAGCACGTCCAGCCCGTGCGTCCGCTTCAGCCGACGTGCACGCGCCGCCAGCTGGGAGATAGGCAAGGCGGGGGTGTCGTCGATATAAAGAGGGCACGCTTCGAGCGTCTTGGCAGCCTCGACAAAGCGGCGGAACTCGCCCTCGGTCATATCGCCGCGCCGGATCTGTTCGGACGGCACTTCGGCCGCTTCTGACAGAACCCGCGCGGCGAGCTGCTCGGCGCTCATCTCAAGCGAAAAAAAGCCCACGACACCCCCTTCGATGGCCCCTTCAGAGCCATCGGGGCGTGTCCCGCGATTGTAGACTTTGGCAATATTGAAGGCGATGTTGGTCGCCAGCGAGGTCTTGCCCATAGAGGGCCGCCCCGCAAGGATCAGCAGGTCCGATTTGTGCAGACCCCCCAGCTTCTTGTCGAGATCGACAAGCCCGGTCGAGACCCCGGCGAGGCCGCCGTCGCGCTGATAGGCGGCGTTGGCCACGTTGACGGCATCGGTGACGGCACGCAGAAAGCTCTGAAAGCCGGTTTCGGACCGGCCCTGTTCGCTGAGCTGGTAGAGTTTCTGCTCGGCCTCGACAATCTGGTCGCGCGGTTCGGCGTCGATCTCGGCGCGGGTGGCGCGGTCGGCGATGTGATGGCCAAGACCGATGAGTTCGCGCCGGATCGCCATGTCATAGATCATCTGCGCATAGTCGCGCGCTGCGAAAGCGCTGATCGCCGCGCCCGCCAGCCGCGCCAGATAGGCCGGCCCGCCCACGGCGTGCAGCCCTTCGTCACTGTCGAGAAAGGTCTTGAGCGTGACCGGCGAGGCAAGGTTGCCCTTGGCAATGCGGGCGGCGGCGACCTCGAAGATGCGGGCATGAACCGGGTCGTAGAAATGCTGCGCGCCGATCAGATCGGCCACCCGGTCATAGAGGTCGTTGTTCGTCAGCAGGGCGCCCAGAAGCTGCTGCTCGGCCTCGATCGAATGGGGCATAGCCTCGGCTTCTGACGTTTGCGCGCCTGTGCCGTGCCCGCCTGCCTCTCCAGCCGCATTGATGCTGGCCACTTCGTTCATGCCCCGATCCCCATCCGATAGGGGCATGACGTAGTCCGGTGCAGCAGAGCGATGCAACTTGTATGTTTGTGTGGATACGCTGTGGATATCGCCGCCATGCCATATATTGCCCAACGACCGGACACTGCGTCAATATTTTGTGTATGACCATAGGATCGCTTCAGGCGAAGCACCGGTTCCCGTTGACTAAAAAATTTTCGGCGCCGGCTCTGGACGACGCCGACAATCCGTTTATCGCGCGAGCGCGCGGCGCAGGGTGCGGCGGGCGACAGAATCAGTCCCGCTCAGCCGGGCGCGCTGTCTTTCAGATATCGCTCTTTCCAGATGCGGTTTGTGGCATCCGCAAGCTTGCGCACACCGGGCCGGACCCCGTGCGCCAGATCCGCGTCGAGACCGAGATGCGCCAGAACGCGCCGCAGCGTGGCGTCCGGATCGTCGGCCAGATCGTCGTAGGACAGGCGGAGCGGCGCGATGCCTTCGCGGTCGAACCAGGCGCACCAGTCCCGGTCATGGGCGGCGAAGGTCCTGATCTGCGCCTGCAGCGCGGCGCGATCATACGCAGGCGTGCGATGCGGGGCGAGGCGTTCCAGTTCCGAGCCGTCCGCGGCCCGATGCCAGAGGCCGGATTGCCGGGCGATCTCGTGGGAAATCGCCTGTTCGATCTTGTCCCGCCGCGTCAGATGGATGAACCGCGTCGGCCCGAAACAGCGCTGCAGACGGGCCGTGTCGCTTGCGGCGTCAGGGTGCAGGGTGCGGAGCGTTTCAAGAAAAAACGGCGCGCTCTGCCGTTGCAGGCGCAGGGCAAAGAGCGAACCACCTGCGCAGCCGTGCCGCGTCGCGGCCTCGATCAGGGACAGGATCAGCGCGCGCCCGGTCGCCGCGCCCGGCGCGACGCCCAGATTCGCGGCCCAGCCCTGCAGGGACGGGTCGTGAAACCACGAGTCGGGATGCCCCGCCGCGCCCGTTGCACGCAGCAGCGAACACAGCAACGTGCTGCCGCTGCGCGGTGAGGTACAGATGATATAGGCGCCGGAGCGGGTCATCGGTGTGCCTGTGCCCGCCGGCGCGGGCGCTCAGGCGCTGTGGGCGGCCTGCCAGCCGCGCGGATCGCGCAGAAAGACCTCGACGGCGTTCAGCGTCTCGGGGTCGAACGCGGCCTGCGCGCGCGCCTCGTGCAGCACGTCCCACCAGGTGCACAGATGGTGCAGCGTCACGCCATGCGCGGCCAGGTCTTCCTCGACGCCCTCGAAGATACCGTAATAGAATATGACCGCCGTGTGCCCGCAGGTCGCGCCGGTTTCGCGGATCGCGTCGATGAAACTGAGCTTTGATCCACCATCGGTTGTCAGGTCCTCGACCAGCAGCACTCGCTGTCCTTCGGTCATCTGCCCCTCGATCCGGGCATTGCGCCCGTAGCCCTTTGGCTTCTTGCGCACGTAGCTCATCGGCAGGGCCATGCGTTCGGCCACCAGCGCGGCAAAGGGAATGCCCGCGGTTTCGCCCCCCGCGATGTTGTCGAAGGCTTCCAGCCCGGCCGTGCGCATCACGGTCACGGTCATGAAATCCATCAGCGTGGCGCGGATCCGGGGATAGGAGATCAGCTTGCGGCAGTCGATATAGGTTGGGCTGGGCAGTCCGGAGGCGAGTGTGAAAGGGTCGGCCGCGTTAAAGTGCACCGCGCCCACCTCCAGCAGCATACGCGCGCTGAGCCGGGCGATTTCATCGTGCGGGGGATAGCTTGCGGGGATCATGTCAGCCTCCGGTGTCGGTCGGTGCGGTCTGCACCCGGGATGCCCCGGGCCTATAGACCTGATCGGCCAGGTCAAGCAACAGCCGGTGCACGGCGCTGCGCATCGTGCCCGATGTCTCCTGCCGCAGGGCGGCGAGCCCGTCGCGCATCCCGTTCAGCGTGCCGGTCAGCGCGCGGACATCCTGGCGCAGGAGGGCAATTTCTTCGGCGGTTTTGCTGTCGGCGGCCTGCACGGCAGAGCGTGTGCGGGTCAGGGCGGTGTCAACGCCTGTCTCCAGCGCATCGAGACGGGCGCCGATGGCCGGATCCTGCGCCGCGTCGGGGGCGGTGTCGAGCGCGGCGCGCAGGGCGCCGATCTCGGCGCGCAGGTCGGTCAGGTCCGCCACCACGGCCGCGTCGGTGGCGTCCGCGGCCTGTGGTCCGCTGGCGATACGCTCTGCGGTTTCGGCCAGCTGGCCATCGAGCGCCGCCACCCGGTCAATCGCGCCGGAGACACGCGTCGTCTGGGTCTCAAGCCGTGTCCGCAGGTCGTCCCCGACCGTGTCCGCGACCGCGCCGACGGTGTCCGCGGCAAAATCCTGCACCCGGCCCAGCAGCAGCCATGCGCCGAAGACCAGCAGCACGGCCAGCATCAGCGTGGCGTTGAGCAGCGCCAGCGCCAGGTCGCGCAGGCGGCTGCCGAAGGTGGGGCCTTGATCGGTCATGTCACGGTCCAGTGCAGGGGCATCATTGGATCGAAGACGGTCACCGGGCCATCACCGGTGTCCAGCCGCGTGGGGTAGGTGACGGGCGCGCCCCTGGTCAGGGTCAGGGTGCCGGTGTTGACCGGCAGGCCGTAGAACGCCGGACCGTGGCGGCTGACAAAGCCTTCCAGCCTGTCCAGCGCGTTTTCCTGTTCGAACACCTCGGCCAGGATCGACAGGGTGTTGGTCGCGGTGAAACACCCGGCGCAGCCGCAGCCGGTTTCCTTTGCGGCATCCACATGCGGGGCGCTGTCGGTGCCCAGAAAGAACCGCGGATCGCCCGAGGTGGCGGCACGGCGCAGCGCCAGGCGGTGGCTTTCCCGCTTGGCCACGGGCAGACAGTAATAGTGCGGCCGGATGCCACCGGCGAGCAGGGCGTTGCGGTTGATCACCAGGTGATGGACGGTCAGCGTGCCCGCCAGACCGGTCGCTGCGGACTGCACGTAGGAGACCCCGTCGCTGGTGGTGATATGCTCCATGATCACGCGCAGGTCGGGAATGCGGCGGCGCAGCGGGTCGAGCACGCGGTCTATGAACACGGCCTCGCGGTCGAAAATGTCGATCTCGGGATCGGTCACTTCGCCATGTACGCAAAGCGGCACGCCGGCCGCGGCCATGGCCTCGAGCACCGGTGTGACGCGGGTGATGTCGCGCACGCCGGAGGCCGAATTGGTGGTTGCGCCCGCCGGGTAGAGCTTGACCGCGGTGATCAGGCCGTCGCGATGCGCAGCGACCACATCGCCCGGATCGGTGGTTTCGGTCAGATAGAGTGTCATCAGAGGGGTGAAGTCCATGCCCTCCGGCACGGCCGCCAGAATCCGCGCCCGGTACGCGCGCGCATCGGCCCCGGTGACCACGGGAGGCACCAGGTTGGGCATGATGATGGCGCGTCCGAAGTGCCGCGCGCTTTCGGGCAGGACCGCCTGCAGCATCGCGCCGTCGCGCAGATGCAGATGCCAGTCATCCGGCCGGATCAGTGTCAGCGAGGTGGTCATGCCCTCGGGCTAGCACTTCGCGCGGTGCGGCGCCAGAGGGCGCGGACCGGATGGCCGCTGCGTCAGTCGATCTCTTCGCGCGGCGGCATGGGCGTGCCCTGCGCGGCGGCCCGTGCGTAGGCGGCGCGCGCGGAGCGGCGGAATCGCGGGCCGGGCGTGGTGCGCATGGCATAGTGCGCCAGCCGGGCATTGAGCCACAGCCTGCCGTCGTCCTCAAGCCGGCTGAGCACCGCCTTGATATAGGGCAGATCGGTGCGCCGGGCGCGAAAGAGCGTGGCGAATTCGGTTTCGGTCAGAGCGCTGTCCGCGGCCGCGCGAGCGAGCGGCGCCAGAAGATCCATGCGCCTCAGGGCGCGGTCCAGCCGTGGCCCCAGAAACCGCGCGCGCAGCCGGGTGACGCCCGGGCGCGCGTAGAGCGCGGCGTGCATCGCGTCTTCCTCGATCTCGGGGTCATACAGCACGGTGGCGCGATCGCAGGCGTCCAGCATGTCCGGGCCATAGCCGTAGCGCGAGGTGAAATCGCGCCGCCGCTGGCGGCGAAACCGGCCGTCCCAGCCCGCAAGGTCCGGGTCGAGCGTGGCCTGGGGCTGCACCAGCAGCACCTGCGCGCCCGGCGCGGCGACCGAGAAGGCAGCGGCGGCATAGCCGCAGGCCCCTGCGCCATAGAACAGCACCTGCTCGAATTCGTCGAAGAAGCCCTCGTCGACAAGGCGGTCAAAGTAGCCGTAGACGCGGGATTCGCGAAACCAGGTGTCAGACCGGCAGATCAGGGACAGGCTGGACCAGCCGAAGCGGCGGGAGAGCTCCCAGCTGACCGGTTGCGCGCCGGGGGAGGTTTCCCTGACCGAGGCGAAGTTTTCGAAACTGACCAGCAGGACCGGAGCGTGTTCGACAAAGATTGCGGCGTGATCGCCGCCCAGCGGCTCGGCATAGCCGTCTTCGTCGGTTGCAGCGCGCAGCCGTTCCAGCCAATCGGGCCAGTCCACGCCGTCAAGGGCCGTGTCCAGCGCTTCGGGATAGGCGGGTGCCATCACTCGAACCTCACACAGTAGAATGACCGTTTACCACGGTTTCTGTCCCACAAACGATCCCCTGCAAACACGGCGAAATTTAGGAAAATGCAAGGGCATTGCGCGCCGATGCGGTGCCGTTGCGCCGGCGATCTCAGGTGTCAGGGCGCCCAGAGGCGCGGTTCGGCGATCTCCAGCGAGTTGCCGGACGGGTCGCGGAAATAGATCGATCGCGCGCCATTGGGCCAGAGAAAATCGGCCTCCATCGGATGCCCGGCCGCGGTGAGCCGGGCCACCCAGGCGTCGATCTGCGCTGCGTCCGCGGCAAGGCACAGGTGGCCCGGGCCCTGTGCGCCGTGGGGCGGCACGGGCAGGTCGGGGTTGCCCGGCGGTGCCTGCGTGGCCTCGGGGTTGAAAATCAGCACGATCGTGGGACCGGCGCGGAAAAAGACGTGACGGCCTTCGACGCGGACCAGTTCGGGCAATCCCAGAACCCCGCCGTAGAAGGCGCGCGCGGCTGCGAGATCGGTCGTGTAGAGCGCGGCTTCGAGCACGCCCGACAAAGCGGGCGCGTGGGGCAGAAGGCCCGGCTCTGGCCGGGGCGGTCGGTGATCCTGGGACATGCCGGCAGGCTAGCGCAACACGCCTTGGTGCAAAAGCCGGATCCGACGCGGCCGGCCACAATGACGGGGAACCGTGCGATGTGTCATATTCCGGTCATGCGAGGCGTCTACGAGATGAGCGCGGACGCCGCAATATGCAGGGCTTGTCAGGTGAAAAACACGAGATATAGTGTCGCCATGCGGGCCTCGGGCGGCGCATCCGGGGCGGAGCCATGCGGACGGAAACCGGGTCGGCCGGCGTGACGTTCCGGGGCCGGTTCAGGCGGGGGACAGTGTGATCATGGATGGCGATTTCAGAACGGAGTTTGTACGCGAGCCCGCGGCGCTGCGTCACAATCCCGCGCTGGTTCTGAACGCGGATTACCGCCCGCTGTCCTACTATCCGCTGTCGCTGTGGACCTGGCAGGATGCGATCAAGGCGGTCTATCTCGACCGGGTGCAGATCGTGGCGGAGTACGAGGATCGCGTGCACAGCCCCTCGGTGTCGATCAAGATCCCGTCAGTGATTGTTCTGAAGGACTTTGTGAAGCCGCAGAAGCGTGTCGCGTTCACGCGGTTCAACCTGTTTCTGCGCGACCGGTTTCAGTGCCAGTATTGCGGGGCCAGGGGGGAGCTGACCTTTGATCACGTCGTGCCGCGCGCGCGCGGTGGAACGACGGCGTGGGAAAACGTGGTTGCCGCCTGTGGTCCGTGCAATCTGCGCAAGGGGGCGAAGAGTCTGCGCCAGTCCGGGATGAGCCTGCGCCGTCCACCGCGTGCGCCCTCGGCCGAGGAGTTGCGCAATCTGGGCCGGAAGTTTCCGCCCAACCACCTGCACGAAAGCTGGCTGGACTTTCTTTACTGGGATGCGGAACTGGAGGCGTGACCGCCATGCCCCGGGCCTGTCGACCGGTATGGCGCGCAAGCGTGCGCCCGGCCGGGGCCTGAACCTGGCGCAGCCGAGCGCGCCGGTGGCCTGGTCGGCACGGGGGGCCAGCGCGCTGGTGCGCGGTGATCGTCCTGCCGCAGAAAACAGCCGCAGAACAGGGTCGTAGAACAGGGCCACACAACAGGGCCACGGAACGGGTCCAGTCCCTGCCGCGTTTGTTGCCCGCGGCCATATCTCCGGCGAAGTCTTGCGGGCCAGTCTTACGGGCCAGTCTTACGGGCCAGTCTGAAAGACCGCTCTACGGCCTTTCGACGTTAACCCGAGACATCAGCTTAAGGCGAAAGGCGCACGGTACAGGAACGCCGCACTGCGTCATGCGACGCTCCGCGTGTCAGGTTTGTCGCGAAACGCTTTAGATGGTCTGCCTCACGGTCAGGGCGACGCAGGCGCCTGACGCTGCGGGCCGCGTTGCGCATCAGGATGGCGTTGGGCGCTCTGCGGTTTAGGCCGGGGCCGCAGCGGGTGTGGCCGTCGTTGCGCCTGACCCGGACGGCCGGGCCGGGCTGAAACGGTCCGGACAGGGAATACTTCCGGAAAGATGAAGAGGGGGTGCACGCCGGCCGAGCGGTCGGCCCACCGGCCGCGCCCCAGACATCCTGCGCCACCGACATCCTGCCCCGACGCCGCGCGATCCCGCGCACACGCGCGCCTGCCCGGACGGTGGCGCGCGGGGAACGTGCCGGTCAGCCCTTGGCGGCCTCGGGTTTGGCCTGCGCCGCCGGCTGGGGCGCCGCGGAGGGTTTTGCCCCCGAATTGAGCGGGTCGTCCTGGCGCTGCACCGATCCTTCGAAATGGGCGCCGGATTCGATTGCGATCGTCTTGTGAATGATGTCCCCCTCGACCCGCGCGGTCGATGTGAGACGCACCTTAAGGCCGCGCACGCGTCCGACGATCCGGCCGTTCACGACAACATCATCGGCGATGACTTCGCCCTTGATGGTCGCGCCTTCGCCGACGGTCAGCAGATGGGCGCGAATGTCGCCCTCAACCGTGCCTTCGACCTGAATGTCGCCGGACGTCTTGAGGTTGCCGGTGACGTGCAGGTCGCCGGACAGCACCGAAGCCGGTGGCTTTGCCTTGGGCGCGGCGGCCTTGAACTCGCCCCCCGAGCCGGAGGCCGGCATGTCCTTGCGGGGTTCCGGCATTGCCGGTTTCGCCGCCGGATCCGATTTTGGTGCCGGATCGTTGATCTTGCTTTTAGAAAACATTTCTTGCCGCCTTGATGTAGATCATGGGATTGACGGGTCTGCCGCCGACACGGACCTCGTAGTGCAGATGCGTGCCGGTCGAACGTCCGGTATTGCCCATATCACCAATCCGATCCCCGCGCGAGACCCTTTGACCGGGTTTTACGCGGATCTTCGACAAATGCGCGTAGCGAGTTTCGAGCCCGAACTCGTGCTGAATGGTGACCATGCGCCCGTATCCCGACTGCCACGCGGCTTTTTTCACGACGCCATCGGCGGTTGCGTAGATCGGTGTGCCGTGCGGCCCGGCGAAATCCGTGCCGTTGTGCATGCGTCCCCACCGCATTCCGAAGCCCGATGTGTAGCGGAAGGCCGACTTGACCGGCAGCGCAAACGGCGCCTTTTGCGCCGCGATGCGGTAGAGGTTGATCTCGTCCATCTGGTTCAGAAGCTGGTTGGCGCGCAGATTGTCGCGCGAGGGTTCCTGTCCCAGCGTGGAAAAACTGAGCGGGGTGAGCGGGCCGCCCTGGCCGGAGTAGCCGCGCCGCACCGTCGAGAGCAGCGACTCGGTGTTCATGCCTGCCGCGCGAAACATCTTGTCGAGCGGTTCGATCGAGATCGTCATCGCCTCTTCCAGCTGGCGGAAGATCTGGTCGTTCTGATCCTCCATCAGGCGGATTTGCATGGCCATTTCATCCGCCCGCAGGATCGCGTCCTCGGCATTCTGGGCGATTTCGTCGCGCTGCCGGGCCGTCTCGGAGAGCGCCGCGGTCAGTACGTCGACCGTACCTTCATCAGCGGTTCCGGGGGCGCCGGTCGCGGGTCGCGCGGCACCCGCTTCGCCAAGCGCCACTTCCAGCTCTGCGCGTTCGGCACGCGCGGCGTCGCGTTCGCTCATGGCGCGGCGCAGCGTGCGCTGCACGACGTCAATACCTGTCTCAAGCTCGCGGCGACGCGTTTCGGACCGCAAGAGCGCCGTCTGCATCTCGGAAATCTGGTCCAGCGCGGAACTGAACCGGTTTTGCGCCGCCTTGGCTTCGGCTGCGCGTGCGTCGCGCTCTGTTTCCAGGGCGTTGAGGCGCATCTCGTATGTGCGCTGGTCGCGCTTGGCCTGCTCGCGGAAATTGCCCGCGCCGATCGAATCCATCACCAGAACCGCCGTCGCGATGATCGCCCAGGCGACGATTGCGGACGCGCCCAGAAAGGCGGCGAACTGCGAGGCCGGTTTCAGCCGTATGAAGCGGGTGTCCGTATCGGAGCGAAGAAAAACCCGTCTTTCGGGAAAATGACGCTCAAGAGCGTGTTCTAGCCTGATGGCAAACCGTGTTCTCACGATATCCCCATTCCTTACCAACCCGCCGCGGCGCTCAGACTTGACCACGGGGCGTCGCCCCAGATCCGTCCCCGCTGGCCAGCCAGACAAAATGCCTGCGCCGGTGGCGCCGTATCAGAAATCGGTTACACGGGCGTGAGCGCCCGGGCAAGGATTTTGACCAGCCGCACACCCTGCCTGCCGTTTTTCCCGGCAGATTGGCAAAATTTCGCCGATTGTAAGGGGTTGCGGCCCGTTGCTCTTAGCTGCGAGAGGCGGATTCGGCCGCCAGCGGCCAGTAGAAATCGGGGGGCAGACCGGCTTCGGCGCGCTTCTCTTCGTTAAAGGGCGGTCTGAGCGGGCCGTGAAAATACCGCTGCACAAGGTCGTGGAACACGTCGCGCGGGTCCAGCTCGTGCCGCCCGCACAGAAAGTGGAACCATTTGGAGCCATAGGCCACATGGCTGACCTCTTCGGCATAGATCGTGCGCAGCGCGGCCACGGCACCGTCGTCCCCTGCGCGCGCGAACAGATCGATCATGCCGGGCGTCACGTCCAGACCGCGCGCCTCCAGGACCATGGGCACGACGGCGAGACGCGCCATGAGATCCTGCGCGGTGTCGTCAGCGGCGCGCCACATGCCCGCATGCGCGTCGAGCGCGCCATAGCTGCTGCCCTGTGCCTCCAGGCAGTCGCTCAGAAGTGTGAAATGCTTTGCTTCGTCATCGGCGGCCTGCACCCAGTCGTCATAAAACCCCGGAGGCATCGGCGTACCCGAATACCGCGCGATCATGTCCCAGTGCAGATCGACCGCATTCAGTTCGATATGCGCCACGGCGTGCAGGATGGCCAGCCGGCCGGCCTGTGTTCCCGGTTTGCGGCGCGGCACATCGCGGGGATCCCGCAGCCTGGGCAGATCCGGGCGTGCCGGGCGTGGCGGCGGGGCGACCGTGCCGATGTCGGGGGCGCTGCCCGCGGCCCGGGCGGCGCGCCATTCAGCGGCGTAGCGGCGCGACAGGGCCGTTTTTCTGCGCGCGTCGGCGGTGGTGAGAACATCCACCGCCATCTGTGACAGCGTCCGGCCGGTCACAGGCCGCGCGCGGCCTCCAGCACCTCTTCGGCATGGCCGGGCACTTTGACCTTCGGCCAGAACCGCGCCACGCGACCGTCGCCGTCAATCAGCACGGTCGAGCGTTCGATCCCCATATAGGTCTTGCCGTACATGCTCTTTTCCTTCCAGACACCGTAGGCCTCGCAGGTTCCGCTGTCTTCGTCAGACAGAAGTGGCACGCCAAGCCCGTGCTTGTCCCGAAACCTGTCTAGTTTCCTGACCGGATCCTTGGACACGCCAAACACCTTGACCCCTGCGGCGTCGAACTCGCCCGCCAGTGCGGTAAAGGCGAGCGCCTCTTTGGTGCATCCGCCCGTGTCCGCCCTGGGATAGAAAAACAGAACGACTTTTGCCGGGCGCTGGTCGGACAGCGAGACGGTGCCTTCGCCGTCGCGGGGCAGCGTGAAATCGGGGGCCGTGTCGGCAATGTCGAGCATGTTTGCACTCCGTCGCAATAACTTGTGAATTTGCAAATAGGCCGCATATAGCGAGAATAAAGTGGCAGAGCAGAGATTGCCCGCGCGTTCGGGACGCGGGCCTGCAAGGGTCTGCGCACATACAGGGAGTCCAGCAACCGGCCCATGACGGAGCCAGACGCAGATCCGACCCCGCGCAGCCCGTCGCGCGGTCGCAAGGCGCCCGCGTCGCGGGGCCGGTTTTTCCAGTTTTGCGCATGGAGTTTTTCCGGTCTGGTGACGATCGCGCTGATCGGCGCGGTGGGCATGATGGCCCTTCTGGGCACGCGGATCAGCGCTCCGGACTGGCTGAGGGACAGGGTCACAACGGAACTCAACGCCGGGCTGGAGGGGGTCAGGCTTGAGGTCGGAGACCTGTCGCTTTTCGTCCAAGAGGGACTCGCGCCGCGCGTGGGACTGCGTGATGTCGTGGTTTACGGCCCTGGCGGGGACCGGCTTGCGCGGCTGGGCGAAGTTCAGGGGGATGTGCCGCTGCGCCCGATCCTTCAGGGCGTGGTGCGCCCGGCCGAAATTCGCGTCAGCGGCGTGCAGCTGGATGTCCGGCGTGCGGCGAATGGCAGGATCGGCCTGAGCGTCGACGGCGGTCCTGTGACAGAGGCCTCCGGGGGCGCGGCCGAATTCAGCGGATTGCGCATGGGGCTGCATGACGTGGTGGAGGCGGCCCATGCCGTTCTGGATCAGCCCGAACTGCGCGGTCTGACGCGCGTTGCCGCCGACAACATCACGCTGCGCTACGAGGACGAGCGCGCCGGCCATGCCTGGACGGCAGACGGCGCCCGGGTGCTGATCACGCGCGACGGGGACGATCTGCGCCTGCGCGGCGATGCTGCGCTGCTGGGCGGACATGCGCTGGTGACCACGATAGAAGTGAACTACGAGGGGCGCATCGGAGAGGTTGCGTCGCAGCTGGGCGTGACCTTCCAGGACATGCCGGCGCGCGATATTGCCGGTCAGTCGCCGGCGCTGAGCTGGCTTGGCGCGCTCGAGGCACCCATTTCAGGGGCGCTGCGGGTGTCGGTGGACGACGCCGGTGCGCTTGGACCGCTTCACGCCACCTTGCAGATCGGTGCCGGAGCGCTGCACCCGGAAGACGGCGCGCGCCCGATCGAGTTCGATGCTGCGCGCAGCTATTTCACCTTCGAGCCGCAGGAACAGAAGATCGTGTTCAGCGAAGTCTGGGTTGCAAGCCGTTGGGTCACGGCACGCGCCGAAGGACATGCCTGGCTGGTCGGGGCTGAAGAGGGTTGGCCGAGCAAGTTGTGGGTGCAATTCGATCTGTCGGACATCGTGGCCAATCCCGAGGGTCTTTACCCCAAGCCGATCGTGCTGGAGACGGCGCGCGTGGACATGCAGCTTGATCTGGATCCGTTCGCCGTTCGTCTGGGCGAGCTCAGTCTTCGCGATCAGGGCGAGGTGCTGCATGTGATCGGTGACATTCAGGCCGCGCGCACCGGCTGGACGGTTGCCCTGGATGCCACGCTTGAACGGATTGCTTCAGACAGGTTGCTTGTGCTCTGGCCCGAAGCGCTGGCACGGAATGCGCGCAAATGGGTGGTGGGAAATGTTCAGGAGGCGGGGCTGAGCAACATCCGTTTCGCGCTTCGGGCGCAACCCGATGCTGCGCCGGATGTGTTCCTCGGATTCGACTTTGCCGGATTCGCGACCCGGTTCATACGGGATGTGCCGCTGATAGAAGCCGCACGTGGCACGGCCACGCTTCACGACGACCGGTTCGTGGTGTTCGCCGAGGGTGGCCATATCACGGCCGACGAAGGCGGACGTATTGATATCTCCGGGACTGCGTTCGAGATCCCCAAGGTGGATGTGCCGCGTACGCCGGCGCGGGTGCATCTGAATGCGGCGGCGCCCATCACGGCAGCGCTGTCGCTGCTGGATGCCGGTCCGTTCGGGTTTTTGACGCGCGCGGATCTGCCTGTCACGCTGGCGGACGGACGCGCGGCGGTGTCGGGTCTGCTTGATTTCCGGATGGTCGACAAACTGGATGTGCGCGACGTGCAGTTCGATGTGTCGGGCCAGTTGCACAATGTCGAAAGTGACACGCTGGTCCCCGGCCGCGTGATCAGCGCCCAGGAAATTGACCTGCTGGCGCGACACACCGGACTGGAACTGCAGGGCGAGGCGCGCGTGGGCGACGTGCCGGTCTCGGCACACTACGAAATGCCCTTTGGTCCGCCTGCGGATGTCGATTCTCCGATCGGACGGGTGCGCGGAGACATCGAGCTGTCCGAGCGGTTCACCCGCGAGTTCGACATTGCCCTGCCGCCAGGGTCGCTCAGCGGGTCTGGCACGGCCGCGCTGGAAATTGATCTGGCGCGCGAGGGCCCCGCGGCCTTTCGCCTGCAATCCGATCTTGAGGGCGTGGCCTTGCAGATCGACGCCTTGAACTGGGCGCTTCCGGCACCGCAGACCGGACGACTTGACGTTGCCGGGGCGCTTGGCGCACAGCCGGTGATCGACGTGCTTGACCTTGAGGCGCCGGGACTGACCGCGCGAGGGGCGGTGTCGTTGCGCGACACCGGCGCACTGGACCGGGCGACCTTTACCCAGGTGCGCGCGGGGCAGTGGCTGGACGCGCCGGTCGAACTGGTGGGCCGGGGGGCCGGCGCGGCGCCCGAAGTGCGCCTGCTTGGCGGCCAGATCGACTTGCGCAGGACCTCGTTGCTGGGCGGCGCGCGGTCGGGCCGCGGAGAGTCCGGCCCGTTGACCCTGGCGCTGGACCGGCTGCAGATCACCGATGGCATCGCCTTGACGGGTTTTCGCGCCAGTCTCGACATGCGGCAGGGGCCCAGCGGGACGTTTACCGGCAATCTCAATGGGGCCACTCCGATATCGGGGCAGGTGATCCCGCAGAACGGGCGCAGTGCGTTTCGTATCAGATCACAGGATGCCGGGGGCGTGTTCGCCTCGGCTGGCATATTGAAGCAGGCGCGCAACGGCGATCTGGACATCTCGCTGGTGCCCGGCAAGGGCAATGGGGTCTGGGAAGGGCAGTTGAAGGCGCAGGGCAATATCCGGCTGAAGGACGCGCCGGCGATGGCGGCGCTGTTGAACGCGCTCAGCGTCGTCGGTCTGCTTGAGCAAATGGGAGGAGAGGGCATTCACTTTGAACAGGTGGATGCGCGGTTTCAGATCGCGCCGGACCGGCTGACGCTGTATTCCGGCAGTGCAATCGGCGCCTCTATGGGAATATCAATGGACGGCTATTACTATCCCGCATCAAAGCGCATGGATATGCAGGGCGTGGTGTCGCCCTTGTATCTTGTGAATGCCGTGGGGGGTATTTTCACGCGCCGCGGCGAGGGGCTGATCGGGTTCAGCTACACCATTCGCGGGGCAGCCAGCGCGCCGGTTGTCGGGGTCAACCCGCTGTCCGCATTCACGCCGGGCATGTTCCGCGAATTGTTCCGGCGCCGGCCTCCGGCTGGTGCCGTGCCCTCCGCCTCCGGTGGTGGCACAGGGACGCAGGCGCAGACGCAGACAGGGACCGGCTCTGCTGCAGCAAGCGGGACGGCGCGGCCCGTCGGTTCCGGCACACGCCAGTCCGGCCGGGATACCGCTGGTCGATGAAGCTTTCGGATTTCGATTTCGATCTGCCGGAGACCCTGATTGCAACCCGGCCCGCACGGCCGCGTTCATCGGCGCGGCTGCTTGTGGCCGAGGGCGGGCGAATGACGGATGCCACGGTGGCCGATCTTGGCAGTTTCCTGCGCCCCGGCGACCGGCTGATCCTCAATGACACAAAGGTCATTCCGGCGCGTCTGATGGGCACGCGACGACGCAGCGGACATCAGGGGGACAGCCTGGCGAAGATCGAGGTGATGCTGCTGGACCCGGACGGCCAGGGCAACTGGTCTGCTCTGGTGCGCCCCCTCAGAAAACTGCGCGACGGCGAGGAAATCCGTTTTGACGCCGATCTGTCCGCGATCGTGGCTGGCCGGTCCGACGGTCAGGCGCTTTTGCGCTTCAACCTTGCGGGCGACGCGTTTGCCGCCGCGCTTGATGCGGCCGGGACAATGCCGCTGCCCCCCTACATCGCCGCGAGACGCGCCGCCGACGCGCGCGATCGGGAAGATTACCAGACAGTTTTTGCAAAACATGCCGGTGCGGTGGCGGCACCGACCGCCTCGCTGCACTTCGACACTGCGCTGCTGGCCACGCTGGCATCGCAGGGCGTGACGTTCAGCCATGTCACGCTTCATGTGGGCGCGGGCACCTTTCTGCCGGTAAAGGTCGAGGATGTGACAACCCACAGGATGCATGCCGAATGGGGAGAGGTCAGCGCACAGGCCGCGGCCGAGATCGCCGAGACCCGCGCCTCC
Organism: Pseudomonadota bacterium; assembly: GCA_039028815.1. GTDB lineage: Bacteria > Pseudomonadota > Alphaproteobacteria > Rhodobacterales > Rhodobacteraceae > Roseovarius. The sequence continues at coordinate 6,072 of JBCCHI010000006.1, read as the reverse complement.
GGCGGGCGCATCATTCCGGTTGGCACGACCGCGCTGAGACTGATCGAAAGCGCGGCCGCGACAGATGGCGTGGTGACCTCCTGGAGGGGAGAAACGGACATCTTCATCTATCCGGGCTTTGAGTTTCGTGCGACCGATGCCCTGATGACGAATTTCCACCTGCCGAAATCGACGCTGATGATGCTTGTTGCTGCCCTGATAGGGCAGGATCGGATCCGCGAGATCTACGCCCATGCGGTGGCGGAACGGTACCGGTTCTTTTCCTACGGAGATTCCTCGCTTCTGATTCCGTGATCGCGGAGACGTATCCTGCGGTCAGGCAGTGCCGGAGCCTGCGGCGCCATGTGTTTCAGAAAACCGTGAATTGACCCCGCGCGCCTGCACTGCGATGCGGACGAGGCGCGACCCGCCTGAGTCGCGATTGAACGAGACAGCCCGTCGCGCGGCGTCGATTCTGCGCCCAAGCCACTGGAGAGCATGCATGATTTCGGTTCTGTCGAGCGCGTGGGCGCTTTTGTTGGGCATGATGCTACTGCAGGTCGGCAATGGCATGCAGGGCACGCTTCTGGGTGTGCGGGGCCAGATCGAGGGTTTTTCCACATTCGATATGTCCCTCGTCATGGCCGGTTACTTCGTGGGGTTCCTGTTCGGGTCAAGAATGGCGCCCGACATGATCCGGCGCGTGGGGCATGTCCGCGTTTTCGCCGCGCTTGCCTCTTTGATCTCGGCCGTCATGCTGCTGTATCCGACGTTCACGAATGTCTGGGTCTGGGGGGCGGCACGCGTTCTCGTGGGGTTCTGCTTCTCCGGGGTCTATGTGACGGCCGAAAGCTGGCTCAACAACGCGGCCACGAACGAAAACCGCGGCAAGGCGCTGTCCCTGTACATGCTGATGCAGATGATTGGCATCGTCAGCGCGCAGGCGCTGATGCTGACGGCGGAACCGAGCGGGTTCATCCTGTTCATCATTCCATCGGTGCTGATTTCGCTGTCCTTTGCGCCCATTCTTCTGTCGATCAGTCCGACACCGGCCTCGGAAAACACCAAGCCCATGGGGCTGCGCGCGCTTTACACGGTCTCGCCGCTGGGCTGCGTGGGGATGTTTCTGCTCGGAGTGATTTTCTCTGTCCAGTTTGGCATGGGGCCTGTCTATGCCGCCGAGGCCGGGCTGAGCGTCGGGCAGATTTCAACGTTCATCTCGATGTTTTACGTCGGAGCGCTGGTGGTGCAGTTCCCGCTGGGCTGGCTGTCGGACCGTATGGACCGGCGCATACTGATCCTTGGCGTCGCCGCAATCGGGGCAACGGGCGCGCTGGTGGGGATGCTGTTTGGCAGTGTCTTCACGCTTCTGATCGCGTCTGCCTTCGTGGTCGGGGGCATGTCCAACCCGCTGTATTCCCTGCTCATTGCCTACACCAATGACTTTCTCGATCATGACGACATGGCAGCGGCGGCGGGGGGGCTGGTGTTCATCAACGGGCTGGGTGCCGTCGGCGGCCCGATCCTGACCGGCTGGATCATGGGCGGCGTGGGGCCCTGGGGGTTCTTCCTTGTGATCGTGGTCTTCAACGTGCTGATGGTCGTCTACGCGGCGTACCGCATGACGCAACGCTCGGCGCCTTCGGTGGAGGACACGGACCGCTATGCCGTGGTGGTGCCGGGTGCAACCCCCGCGGCGGTCGCGATTGCGCAGGAATACGCGATAGAAACGTCACAGGAAGATCAAAAACAATGAACCTTTGCGCGACCTCTTGCGACTCACGACCTGAACACCGATTTGTGGCTCACGAAACGTTGCCAATGTTGCAATTCTTTACTGTCAATCGCATGTCGGTTGATCCTACGTTAAGGCAGGTGTGCTGAGCCGAGGAGTGGAGTGATGACAGCGCCCGAAACGGTTTTGAGTTTCTGGTTGGACGATTTGGGTCCGAAACGGTGGTACGAATCGTCCCCGCAACTCGATCAGGAAATACGAGATGCCTTTCTGCCCGCGTATGAAAGCGCCTGCGAGGGCACGTACGGGCTTTGGCTGACCTATCCCACGGGAACGCTGGCCTACATTATCCTGATGGACCAGTTTCCGCGCAACATGTTCCGGGATACAGCGCGCGCCTACCGAACGGACCGGTCCGCGCTTGCCGCGGCCAAGGCGGCCATACATCGCGGATGGGACTTTCGGATCGACGAGCCCGCGCGCCAGTTCTTTTATCTGCCGCTCATGCATTCGGAAAACCTGTGCGATCAGGACCGCTGCGTGCGTCTGATCCACGAGCGTATGCCCCATTCCGGCTCGTCCAATCTGCTGCATGCGCGTGCGCATCGCGATGTGATCCGCGAATTCGGGCGCTTTCCGCACCGCAACGAATGCCTCGGGCGCGTTTCCTCACAGGCAGAGCTGGCCTTTCTGGGCGCAGGGGGCTACGGTGCGACGGTACGGGCCGTGCAGAAGGCCGACAGCGCCTCTGGCGCGCGCGCCTCGGCCTGAAAGCGGGGCACCTCGACACCGCGCCGTCACGGCGGTGCGGACCGCATGCCATCACTATGTACCGAACACCCGGGAGCGGAGCACGGATGCCCTGACCAGGGCACCTTGACCCGCGCCCCGCAAGGATGCCCACTCCGTTGAAGGACCGGTCAATACGGGATACGGTCCGAAGAACGTTCAGACAGTCAGAGACGGAGAGACACCATGGCGGCGCAAAGCTTCGACGTGATTGTGATCGGCGCGGGTCCGGGGGGGTATGTTGCCGCCATCAGGGCTGCGCAGCTGGGGCTGAAGACGGCCATCGTCGAACGCGAGCATATGGGCGGCATCTGTCTGAACTGGGGGTGCATCCCGACCAAGGCGATGCTGCGGTCCTCCGAGGTGTTTCATCTGATGCACCGGGCCAAGGAGTTCGGCCTGAACGCCGAAGGCGTCGATTACGATCTTGATGCCGTCGTTGCGCGCTCGCGTTCGGTGGCCAAGCAGCTCAACGGCGGTGTCGGCCATCTTCTGAAGAAAAACAAGGTGACGGCGCTAATGGGAGAGGCCAGCGTGGCTGCCAAAGGCAGGGTGACGGTCAAGACAGCGACCGGCACCGAAGAGCTGAGCGCGCCCAACATTGTGCTGGCAACCGGTGCCCGGGCACGCGAATTGCCGGGGCTTGAGGCCGATGGCGATCTGGTCTGGACCTACAAGCACGCGTTGACGCCGCCGCGGATGCCAAAGAAGCTGCTGGTCATAGGATCTGGTGCCATCGGGATTGAATTTGCAAGCTTTTACAACACGTTGGGATCTGAAACGACCGTGGTCGAGGTGATGGATCGCATTCTGCCGGTGGAAGATGCCGAAATCTCCGCTTTTGCCAAAAAGAGTTTCGAGAAGCAGAAGATGAAGATCATGGAAAAGGCCATGGTCAAGCAGCTTGATCGAGGCAAGGGCAAAGTGACGGCCCATATCGAGGTGGGCGGCAAGGTTGAGACACACGATTTCGACACGGTGATCTCGGCTGTCGGGATCGTCGGCAACACCGAGGGGCTTGGGCTGGAGGCGCTTGGCGTCAAGGTCGAAAAGACCCATGTGGTCACCGATCCGTTCTGCCGCACCGGGGTGGAGGGCATTTATGCCATCGGTGATCTGGCTGGCGCACCCTGGCTGGCGCACAAGGCCAGTCATGAAGGCGTGATGGTGGCCGAGCTGATCGCGGGCAGGAACAACGTGCATCCGGTGGCGCCCGAGTCGATTGCGGGCTGCACCTATTGCCACCCCCAGGTGGCCAGCGTCGGGTTGAGCGAGGCCAGGGCCAGGGAACAGGGTCACAAGGTCAAGGTGGGCCGCTTTCCCTTTATCGGCAACGGCAAGGCCATCGCACTCGGAGAGCCCGAAGGCATGATCAAGACGGTCTTTGATGCAACCACGGGCGAACTTCTCGGCGCACATATGGTCGGTGCCGAGGTCACAGAACTTATTCAGGGTTACGTGGTTGGCCGGAAACTGGAAACCACCGAAGAGGACCTGATGGAAACCGTCTTCCCGCATCCCACGCTCAGCGAAATGATGCACGAAAGCGTGCTCGATGCGTATGGCAGGGCAATCCACTACTAGGTGAGCCGCGTTTTGCGGGACGGCTTTACCGATGCATGCAAGGTCCGGCGATGCCCAGCTTGAATCGCATTGTCCTGTACCGGACGTCACGCCGCTGGCTGGGTACGCTTGACCTGGCGGAGATGGATGCGGCCGAAATCTCCGGCAAGCACGGTGATCGCTATGCGTTCAAGAGCTACGCCCGGTTTCGGTATCCCAGGCATGACATCTGTGCCGGTCCGTATCAGGACGCGGCGGGGAATGTACGACAATTCGACATCATCCTTGCCAACCAGGTCTGGGAACATCTGGACCGCCCCTATGCCGCGACGCGACATGTGCTGGAGATGCTGCGGCCCGGTGGCTACTTCTGGATCGCCGTGCCGTTTTTCGTGCCGTATCACGCAGCCCCCGTCGACAATTCCCGCTGGTCCGCGCGGGGGTTGAAAAACCTGCTGATCGAAGCCGGGTTCGATGCGGAGCGAATCAAGTCCAGGCAATGGGGCAATCGTCATGCTGCGCTGCGCAACATGGGGGCAGATTGGCCCCCTGTTTACGACTCCGAGCGTGACGATCTGACGAATGATCCGGAATTCCCGATCTGCGCCTGGGCGCTTGCGCAGAAATAATCGTCATTCCGGGGTGCAAGCGCGCTTGTTCCCTTTATGTTCTCATTTTTCGCTTGGACGACTCAGGCGCGTCAACTATTTGTTAGCCACTTGAGGGCTGAGGATTGCATGGCCGAACTGAAACACATCGAGGTGCGCGGCGCGCGCGAGCACAATCTCAAGAATATCGACGTCGATATTCCGCGCAACGAACTGGTGGTGATCACCGGTCTCAGCGGGTCCGGTAAATCTTCTCTCGCGTTTGACACGATCTATGCCGAGGGACAGCGCCGCTATGTCGAAAGCCTGAGCGCCTATGCGCGGCAGTTCCTCGACATGATGGAAAAGCCCGATGTTGATCACATCAGCGGTCTCAGCCCGGCCATATCCATCGAGCAGAAGACCACCAGCAAGAACCCGCGCTCGACCGTGGGGACCGTGACGGAGATCTACGACTATCTGCGATTGCTGTTCGCCCGGGTCGGCACGCCCTACAGCCCGGCCACCGGCCAGCCGATCGAGGCGCAGCAGGTGCAGGACATGGTGGATCGCATTCTGGCGATGGAGGAGGGGACGCGGGGGTATCTGCTGGCCCCCATCGTGCGGGACCGCAAGGGCGAATACCGCAAGGAGTTTCTGGACCTGCGCAAGCAGGGCTTTCAGCGGGTCAAGGTCGATGGCGCCTTTCACGATCTCGACGATCCGCCCACGCTCGACAAGAAGTTCCGCCACGATATCGACGTTGTTGTCGACCGTCTTGTCGTGAAAGAGGGGATCGGCACGCGTCTCGCCGACAGTCTGCGCACCGCGCTCGATCTGGCGGACGGCATCGCGATATTCGAAACCGCCCCGAAAGACGGCGCGCCCGAGCGCACAACCTTCAGCGAGAACTTTGCCTGTCCTGTCAGTGGGTTCACCATTCCGGAAATCGAGCCGCGGCTGTTTTCCTTCAACGCACCCTTTGGTGCCTGTCCCGATTGCGACGGGCTGGGCATGGAGCTTTACTTTGACCAGCGACTGGTGGTGCCGGATGCCACACTGAGGGTGGCTGACGGGGCGCTGGCCCCCTGGCGCAAGGGCAAGTCCCCTTATTTCCTGCAGACGATAGAAGCGATCGCAAACCACTATGAGTTTGACCTGAACGCGCGGTGGAAAGATCTGCCAGCGCATGTGAAACAGGTGTTTCTCTACGGTTCGGGCGAGGAGGAGATCCAGTTTCGCTATGACGAGGGCGGACGTGTCTATCAGGTGACGCGCGTCTTCGAGGGCGTGATCCCCAATATGGAGCGGCGCTATCGCGAGACCGACAGCAACTGGATTCGCGAAGAGTTCGAGCGCTATCAGAACAATCGGCCCTGCGGCACCTGCGAGGGCTATCGTCTTAGAGAAGAGGCGCTT
>JBCCHI010000005.1:0-64133 GCA_039028815.1 Pseudomonadota bacterium | reverse complement strand
GTCGCGTTCTGAAGGTCGATGGACGCGGCCGTGGCAGTGGCAATTGCGCGGGCGGCAAAGGTCTCGGCCCGCATGGTCGCCAGCATGCGGCGGACATCGGCGTGATCAGTGATCGTGCCATCGCCGTTTCCGGCGACAGAGCGCCCCTGCCTGCGGTCCCGGGCATAGCCAAGTGCGTGCTGCGTGGCGGCCTCTGCCACGGCAACGCCCTGCGAGGCCACGCCAAGACGCGCATTGTTCATCATCGTGAACATGGCCGGCATGCCGCCCCCTTCCTCACCGATCAGCCATCCGGTTGCACCGTCGTACTGCATGACGGCTGTCGGGCTGCCGTGCAGCCCCAGCTTGTGTTCCAGACTCACGACCTTCAGATCGTTGCGCTGTCCCGCGGCGCCTTCGGCATCCGGCAAGAACTTGGGCACCAGGAAAAGGCTGATCCCCTTTGTGCCCGCCGGTGCGCCCGGCAGACGCGCCAGCACAAGATGAACCACGTTGTCGACAAAGTCGGCGTCACCCCAGCTGATATAGATCTTCTGTCCGGTGATCGCATAGGTGCCGTCACCGTTCGGAACCGCGCTTGTGCGCAGCGCGCCCACATCGCTGCCAGCCTGGGGCTCTGTCAGATTCATCGTTCCCAGCCAGTCACCGCTGACCAGTCTGGGCAGATAGATGTCTTTGATGGTTTCGCTTGCGTGGTGTTCAAGCGCCTCGATCTGTCCCTGTGTCATCAGCGGACTGACCTGCAGACTCAGACACGCGCCAGCCATCATCTCATTGACCGCGTTGGCCAATGTGACGGGCAAGCCCATACCCCCGTGTTCAGGGCTGGCCGTGATCGAAATCCAGCCCCCGTCAGCGATGGCGCGATAGCCCTCGGCGAAACCGGGGCTGGTGCGCACAACGCCGTTTTCCAGCCGCGCCGGATGCGCATCCCCTGCCCCTTGCAGCGGGGCAAGGATGTCCGTGCTCAGTTTTCCGGCTTCCGCCAGAATCGCGGTCACCAGATCATCCGTTGCTTCCTGAAAGCGTTCGGACTCTGCGATGGCCGCGAAATCAACAACATTCTCGAACAGGAACCGGAATTCCTCTACGGGTGCCTGATACGGCATTGCGCTCTCCGTCAGCATGATATGGCGCACCGTGAAACAGCTGGGCGGTGCGTGACAATCCTGACACCGCAGCTTAAGGCTTTGACCGGTCCCAGCAACCGAAACGCGGCGTCATACCCTTGTCACTTGAAACCGAAACTCTGAACGCTGATGCCAATGGAGTTGCCCGTGCCGCGCGCTATCTGAATAACGGTGCATTGTTGGCCCTGCCGACAGAGACGGTCTACGGTCTGGGTGCGGACGCGCGCAATGCCCGGGCGGTCGCGCGCATCTTTGAGGCCAAGGGACGCCCGCACTTCAACCCCTTGATCGTGCATGTGCCTGACGCGGCCGCGGCGCGGGAACTGGTCGCATGGCCCGAGGCGGCAGACCGCCTTGCGGCGGCCTTCTGGCCCGGACCGCTCAGTCTGGTTTTGCCGATCCGGCCGGAGTCCGGCGTGGCGCATCTGGTGACCGGCGGACTGCAAACCCTGGCCGTCCGCGTGCCCGCGCATCCGGTCGCACAGGACGTGCTTCGCGCATTTGGCGGTCCGGTGGCCGCGCCATCCGCGAATCCTTCCGGCAAACTCAGTCCGACCACTGCGGCCCATGTTCTTTCAGGTCTGTCAGGTAAAATCGCCGCGGTTCTGGATGCGGGTGCGTGCCCGATCGGTCTGGAATCGACGATAGTGGCACTGACACCGGTGCCACGCCTCTTGCGGCCTGGTGGCCTGCCTGCTGACGCTCTGGAAGCGGCGCTTGGTCTGCCGCTGGGCGGTGCCGGTTCAGGCATCGAGGCGCCAGGGCAGCTTGCGTCCCACTATGCGCCACGCGCCGTGCTTCGTCTTCAGGTCACCGACCCGCGTCCGGAGGAAACGGTGCTCGGGTTTGGACGCGTCGACAGCGATCTCAATCTTTCACCGTCAGGCGATCTGGTCGAAGCGGCTGCAAATCTGTTCGGGCATCTGCATCGGCTTGACGCGTCGGAGACCACGGCCATCGCTGTCACACCAATTCCCGAATCCGGTCTGGGCCGCGCAATCAACGACAGACTTCGTCGCGCTGCCGCGCCAAGAGCGTAAGGTTGTCGCAGGTCCGGGACAGTCTACTTGCAGCGGCTTTCGGCTTCTTCAACCGCGGCTGTAAACCCAAGAAGAGAGAACGTGTCCTTGGTGATCGTGCCGCGTGATGACCGCGCGGTCAGCACCGCGTTCGTTCCGCGTTTCATCGCCGCAACGATCTTGGCGTCGTCAGATGTGTTGGCCGGCCATGCCCACTCACCATCGGTGAACATCTCAAACTCCTCGCCTCCGACATTGACGTTGACGGTCGAGCCGCCCGCGAAGGGATAGCCACCGGTAAACGTCACCTGCCCCGCAACATCGGCTCCCGGTCGGAAAAAGGTCATGAACAGGATGTCACCCCGGCGCACGGCCACCACCCGGCCGTCACGGGTGTTCACGGTCTCGGTGGGCGAGGACACGGCCCAGCATTCCCTCGGGTTGGACTCCTCGAATACGCTCCATGCGGTGTTTGCCGCGACCTGATTTGTGCTTTCTTCCTGCGCGACACTTGCCGAAGCCGCGATCACAGCGCCGAATGTCGTCAAAAGCGCGGTCTTCCGGATCTTCATGGGTCCCATCGTTCAGCCTCCACCTGGCCTTTGCCTCAGTCTTTCGCCGGTCCGTTCCCTTGACGGGATTTCTGTGCGGAGCGGCGTTTATGTCTCGACATTGCGATACTAGCCTGAAAGACACGAGTGGGAAAAGGCTGAATTGGCGAATAGTCGCGCGCAGCCTGCGGGGCTTTCGCGACGAGAGACTGTACATGAGCAATGCGGTTCCCCTGACGGAAATTTGGCGCGGGCCGATCATCGAAAGTCTGCACACCGGCCATGCTGTGATTTGCGACACGCAAGGTCAGATTGTCGAGGCCTGGGGCGATCCGGACGCAATCGTTTATCCACGGTCCTCGGTCAAGATGATCCAGGCGCTGCCATTGGTCGAAAGTGGGGCAGCCTCGGCGCTTGACGACAAACGGCTGGCGCTGGCCTGCGCGTCGCATCAGGGCGCGGCGATCCACACAGAGGGCGTGGCGGCGTGGCTGGCCGATATGGGTCTGGGCGAAAGCGACTTGCGTTGCGGGACCCAGATGCCCCAGGACAGGCTGGCCTTCAACACTCTGATCAAGACCGATGGCGCCCCCTGTCAGCTTCATAACAATTGTTCCGGCAAGCATGCGGGCTTTCTTGCGATGGCCAGGCATCTGAACGCGCCCGGCGATTACATCGACATCAACCATCCGGTCCAGCAGGGCTGCCGCGCCGTGTTCGAGGATCTCACCGGCATGGATAGTCCGGGCTACGGGCTTGACGGCTGCTCGGCCCCCAATTTCATAACAACCATGCATGGCATGGCACGGGCGATGGGCTGGTTTGCCGGTGTCACCGACGGGGCTGATGCCCGTCAGAGCGGTGCAGCTCGTCTCTTGCGCGCGATGATGGCCAATCCTGTTCTTGTCGCTGGCGCGCGCCGGGCCTGCACCGAACTCATGCTCGCGGTCAAGGAACCGGTGGCTGTCAAAACCGGGGCGGAGGGATGCTTTACGGCAATCCTGCCCAGCCGCAAACTGGGTCTGGCGTTGAAAATCACCGATGGCTCGACCCGCGCATCCAATTGCACGATCACGACACTGCTCGTTCGGCTGGGCGTGCTTGACGCCGAACATCCCACGGCACGGCGTTTTATGAACGCGCCCTTGCTGAATCGAAACAAACGTGTGGCCGGGCAGATCAGGCCGGTTGCGGACCTGTTGCCCTAGCCGTCTGAAACCGCTCTGTTGCTCCCTTGTGTCGCGGACGGCGGCATTCTGCGCATCTCCGGCAACTGCACCCCGTGTCCGGCTTTCCGCTCAATTCCGCACCGACCTTAAGCCGGTTTTCGCAGATCGGCGCAATCCTGCCTTGCAGCGGCGTTTTGCTGCCGCGCGCAACCGTCCGTTTGGGCCAGTTACGGCGCGTAAGTCAGCCCACGCAAAGACAGGCGGGACAACCCGCAAAACGAGATCCACAGTCTGATCCCGGTGGGATGAAACCACCGCACATACGTTTCCAATCAGGAGCATGACAATGTACAAGACAACAAGTGCAACTCTGATCGCTGTGGTTCTGGCGCTGCCCGCGCTGGCTATGGATTCCGACGGAGACGGCATGGTGACACAGGCAGAGTTTCAGGCCGCCATGCCAGACGCGCCCTCCGGCACATTCGAACAGCTCGATGCCGATGGTGACGGGGCCCTCAACGAGGCAGAGGTCGCCGCAGGCCGCGATGCCGGCATAATTCCGGCCTGATGTGACGTGATGCCTTGGGATCGTGCAGCGGGCTGATCTGCTGCGCGACCTCTCATTCCCTCTTCCTGGCCGCGGCGTTCAACAGGCAAGGCCCTTGAACGTTGCGGCATTTTTTTGACAGAATGGCCCTGTTCTCAGGGCGGGGCGAAATTCCCCACCGGCGGTAAGGGGCCATGTGCCTCAAGCCCGCGAGCGCGCCTGACGCCTCAATGCGGCGGGTGGTCAGCAGATCTGGTGAAACTCCAGAGCCGACGGTGACAGTCCGGATGAGAGAGAACGGCAGTAGATGCGAAGGGCGAGCGCCCTCTCCTTTCCTGCGGTCTTTCGCCTTGGGTGAACGTGTCGTGTTGCGTCCCGCCCGAGGGCGGGGTGATCGTGAAAGGAGAAAATCAATGACACACGCCCTTTATGCTTTCGTCAAAGCCAACTGGCACGCCGACGTCGTGGATCGTGCCCTGGACGGTTTCTGCCAGGTGATACCCGCGGCACAGGTCGATGTCTTCGATGTGCCCGGCGCATTCGAGTTGCCTTTGATCTCTCGCGATCTTGCGGCTTCTGGCCGCTACGCCGCCGTTGTGGCCGCGGCGTTTGTCGTGGACGGAGGCATCTACAGACACGAGTTTGTCGCCTCCGCCGTGATCGACGGGTTGATGCGCGCGGGCCTCGACACCGGCGTACCGGTCCTTTCGGTGTCGCTTACGCCGCACCAGTATCAGAGCACGGCACATCACGCCGCGATCTTCCGTGCCCATTTTGTCGACAAGGGACGAGAGGCCGCGCAGGCCGCGTTAAAGATAACCGAGGTTCGGACGCGACTGAAAGTTGCCTGATCGTCTGGTTTCAGGCCGCTGCGCCCGCGAACTCTGTGCGGGCGTAGCCCTGCAGGAACAGCAGCGCCGTCAGATCGCAGTGGTTGATGCGGATGTCGCACTGGGCCGCTACGGCGGGCTTGGCGTGCATGGCCACACCCGTGCCTGCCCGTTTCAGCATACCCAGATCATTGGCCCCATCACCCACAGCGATCACATCCCGTGGCGTCAGCCCAAGGCGCTGCGTGATCTCGTTCAGGGCCGCAACCTTGGCGTCACGTCCAAGAATAGGCTGTCCCGCTTCACCCGTCAGTCTGCCGCAATCACTCAAAAGTGTATTGGCCCGGTGCTCGTCAAATTTCAAATGTGCGGCCACCGCGCCGGTGAAGGCCGTGAATCCGCCTGAAACCAGAGCGGCATAGCCACCTGCCGCACGCATGGTCGCGACCAGTTCAGCACCGCCCGGTGCATAGCTGATGCGCTGCGCCAGAACGTCGTCTATCACGTCATCCCGCAGCCCCTTCAGCAGCGCCACTCTCTCGACAAGCGCGTCTTCAAAGTCCAGTTCACCGTTCATCGCCCGTGCGGTGATGGCGCTCACTTGCCCGCCAACGCCCGCCATCGCGGCCAGCTCGTCGATACATTCCTGTTCGATCATCGTGCTGTCCATGTCGGCCAGCAGCATCGACTTGCGCCGTCGTTGCCTGGGCTGAACCACAAGATCGACGCCTTCGCTCTGCAATCGGTCCCAGACGGCCCACAGATCATCCGGCTGGTCAGCGATCACGAAATCAGCCGCTTCGCCGGGCGACAGCCAGTCCACCGGCGATCCGGACCAGGGGGCACGCACGGTCTCTACCAAACCCGGTGCCAGACGCCCCGCCGGCGCGATTACTGTGACGGAAAGAACCATGCCTCAGGTTTCCGATGCGAAAGTCACGACCGTCCTCAGGCCGCACCCGGGGCCATCTACGGCGATTTTCAATCTTGCGAAAGAGTGGATTCACCCTTAGCCCGGCAGGTGGGACACCCCTCCCCAACGAGGGGCGCGTATCTGGAAGGATAAACACATGAAGACCCCGAAACCGGCTGCGCGGCCGGTCAATCCGCGTTTTTCGTCCGGCCCTTGTGCCAAGCCTCCGCCGTTCTCCGTAAACAGCCTCTGCGATGCGCCTCTCGGGCGTTCGCATCGTGCCGCTGTCGGCAAAGAGCGCCTGAAGCGTGCGATCGACGAGACCCGCGAGATTTTGCAGATCCCCCAGGGCTATCGGATCGGTATTGTTCCGGCATCTGACACCGGTGCCGTCGAAATGGCGATGTGGTCACTGCTTGGCGCACGCAAGGTCGAAATGCTGGCCTGGGAGAGCTTTGGCGCGGGCTGGGTGATCGATGTGGCGAAACAGCTGAAACTCGATGCTGTGGTGAGGACCGCAGAGTACGGCGAGATTGTCGATCTCGATGCGGTCGATCCTGAACATGATGTCGTTTTCACCTGGAACGGCACGACCTCTGGTGTGCGTGTCCCCGATGCGACCTGGATCAGGCCGGACCGCTCCGGACTGACGATCTGCGACGCCACGTCGGCGGCCTTTGCCCAGAACCTCGACTGGGACAAGCTAGATGTTGTGACATTCAGCTGGCAAAAGGTCCTGGGAGGCGAGGCCGCGCATGGCATGCTGGTGCTCTCTCCGCGTGCGGTTGAGCGGCTGGAGAGTTACGTGCCGCCCTGGCCCCTGCCGAAGATTTTCCGCCTGACGAAAGGTGGCAAGTTGATCGAGGGCATCTTCGAAGGTGCGACCATCAACACGCCTTCAATGTTGGCGGTCGAGGATTATCTTCTTGCGCTTGACTGGGCCCGCTCGGTGGGCGGGTTGTCCGGGCTTGTGGCCCGGGCTGATGCAAATGCAGCGGCTGTCGCGCGTTTTGTCGCGGCGCATGACTGGATTGAACACCTGGCCTCTGACCCCGCGATACGCTCGAACACGTCTGTCTGTCTGAAGTTCACCGATCAGCGTATCCGGGACGGCGCACGTTTTGCCAGGGCCGTGGCCAGCCGGCTGGAGGCCGAAGGCGTGGCCTTTGACATCGGCGCCTATCGCGACGCGCCTCCGGGTCTTCGGCTCTGGTGCGGCAGCACGGTGGAGACCTCGGATATCGACGCGCTCCTGCCCTGGCTTGCATGGGCGTTCGAAACCGAAATCGCGGCGCAAGCCGTGTCGGTGTGATCCCACGGCGCGATGCCGACGCGATACCGAAGCGACACAGACATCAGAAATGGAGCCCAGAATGGCCCCCAAAGTACTCGTATCCGACAAGCTGTCCGAAACCGCGGTGCAGATTTTCCGCGATCGCGGCATCGACGTGGATTTCCTGCCTGACCTTGGCAAGGACAAGGACAAACTGCGCGAGGCGATTGGCCGCTACGATGGTCTTGCCATCCGCTCTGCCACCAAGGTCACGTCCAGGATTCTTGAGGCGGCAGAAAACCTCAAGGTCATCGGCCGGGCCGGGATCGGCACCGACAACATTGACAAGGACACCGCCAGCAAGCGCGGCGTGATCGTGATGAATACGCCCTTTGGCAACATGATCACAACCGCAGAGCACGCCATCGCAATGATGTTTGCGGTTGCACGCCAAATTCCTGAGGCCAGCACCTCAACCCATTCGGGAAAATGGGAAAAATCGCGTTTTATGGGGGTTGAGCTGACCGGCAAGACCCTTGGTGTGATTGGCGCGGGCAACATTGGCGGTATCGTGTGTGCCCGCGCTCTGGGCCTCAAGATGAAGGTGCTGGCCTACGACCCTTTTCTCGGGCAGGAGAAAGCCGACCAGATGGGTGTGGAAAAGGTCGAACTGGACGATCTTCTGATGCGTTCCGATTTCATCACACTGCATGTGCCGCTGACCGACCAGACCCGTAACATTCTGTCGGTGGACAACCTTGCCAAAACCAAACCCGGTGTTCGCATCATCAACTGCGCGCGTGGCGGTCTCGTGGATGAGGCCGCGTTGGCCGGGCTGCTCAGGTCCGGCCATGTCGCCGGCGCCGCCTTTGATGTCTTTGCCGAGGAACCCGCCACCGATAATCCGCTTTTCAATTTGCCCAATGTCGTGTGCACGCCGCATCTTGGTGCCGCCACGACCGAGGCGCAGGAAAACGTGGCGCTGCAGGTGGCCGAACAGATGTCGGACTATCTGCTGACCGGTGCCGTGGCCAACGCACTCAACATGCCATCCGTGACGGCGGAAGAAGCGCGCCTCATGGGGCCCTGGATCGCGTTGGCGGGGCATCTGGGCACGTTCATCGGCCAGATGACCGATGAGCCGATCAAGGCGATCAACATCCTTTATGACGGTGTTGTCTCTGCGATGAACCTTGACGCGCTGACCTCTGCGGTGGTGGCCGGAATCATGAAGCCGGTCAATCCGGAAGTGAACATGGTTTCCGCGCCTCTCATTGCAAAGGAACGTGGTGTCAAAATCTCGACGACCCATCAGGACAAGTCAGGGGCGTTCGAAGGATACGTCAAACTCACGGTTGTCACGTCTGAACGCGAGCGGTCGATTGCGGGCACGGTGTTTTCGGATGGAAAACCGCGCTTTATTCAGATCAAGGGCATCAACATCGACGCCGAGATCGGACAGCATATGCTTTACACTACCAACAAGGATGAGCCCGGAATCATCGGGGCACTTGGCCAGACTCTGGGCGGCAACGGCGTCAATATCGCAAACTTTACCCTGGGTCGTGCGCAGCGCGGCGGAGAGGCGATTGCGCTGCTCTACGTGGACGCGCCTGTCCCCGATACCGTGATCGGCAAATTGCAACAGACCGGCCTTTTCCAGCAAATCAGAACGCTGGAGTTCGATGTCGCCTAGCGTGACGGACCGGTTTGAAAGAAGATGAAAGAGAAAGCAGGAGATTTCCCATGACCGATGTACTGCTTGTGGATGGCGCGCGGACTGCAATCGGAACCTTTGGCGGTGCGCTGGCGGCGACACCACCGTCGGAACTCGGAACGACAGTGACCAGGGCAGCCCTGGACAGGGCAGGCGTCGCCCCGGGGGAAATAGGGCAGGTCGTGTTCGGACATGTGATCAATACCGAACCGAAGGACATGTATGTGTCACGGATCGCGGCCATGAACGCTGGCATTCCCGAAACAACGCCGGCGATGAACGTCAACCGCCTTTGCGGATCGGGCGCGCAGGCCATTGTCTCGGCGGTCCAGCATCTGATGCTCGGGGATGCTGACTTTGCGGTTGCGGGTGGCGTCGAATCCATGACGCGTGCGCCCTTTGTCATGCCAGACCAGCGGTGGGGTGCCAAAATGGGAGATGTGCGCACGCTCGACATGATGCTTGGCGCGCTCAACTGCCCGTTTGGCACCGGGCACATGGGGGTGACGGCCGAGAATGTCGCAAGAGAACACAATGTCACCCGCGAAGATCAGGATGCGTTTGCGCTGGAAAGTCAGAAGCGCGCGGCCCGGGCGATCGAAGAGGGGCGCTTTGCGTCACAGATCGTGCCTGTCGACGTGCGTGTGAAGCGCGACATCGTTGCATTTGACACAGATGAGCACCCCAAGCCCACAACCGCGGACGGTCTTGCCGGCCTGCGCGCGGTGTTTCAGAAGGATGGCAGCGTGACGGCGGGAAATGCCAGTGGCATCAACGACGGTGCGGCGGCTCTGGTTTTTGCCAGGGCGGATGCGGCCGAGGCTGCGGGACACAAGGCCAAAGCCCGACTGCTGGGTTACGCGCATGCCGGCGTTCGCCCGGAGGTCATGGGGATCGGTCCGGTTCCGGCCGTCGAGGCGCTGCTGAGCAAGACGGGTCTCAAAATTGATGCATTCGACGTGATCGAATCCAACGAAGCGTTCGCGGCGCAAGCGATTGCAGTTAATCGCGGGCTTGGACTCGACCCTGAAAAGGTCAACCCGAACGGCGGGGCGATTGCGCTTGGTCATCCGGTTGGCGCCACGGGTGCGATCCTGACGATCAAGGCGCTTTATGAACTGGAACGTATTGGAGGCTCCAGGGCGCTGGTGACCATGTGCATCGGGGGGGGTCAGGGGATCGCTCTGGCATTCGAGCGTCTCTAGGGCCGGTGCCTACGCCTGACGTGAACGGGTCGCCCGCAACCTCGCGCCCGTTCTCTGCCGGTGCTTAAATTCTTCTTCACCATAATCCCCGAAATTGCGCCTTGTAAAAGACTCGATCCATCGGGGTTAGACAGTGAGTCTGCCGAACAAACTTGCGCAGGAGCGGCGCGCGCGCCTCGCCGCGGAACGTGTGCTTGAACAAAAGCAGGCGGAGCTTCAGGCCGCCTATCGCAAACTCGGCAAACACGCGCAGGCGCTGAGTGACGAAATCAACGAGACACGCGCAGAAGTTCAGTTCGTCAAAAGTGAAAATGAACGGGTCAAATCCGATCTCAACATCGCGCATCAGAAGATCGAAATCGCCGAACGGCGGCTTTGGCACTCAATCGAAACCATACAGGACGGGTTTGCTTTCTTTGGGCCTGACAGTCGGCTGATCGGCGCAAACCGCGCGTGGTTTTCTGTCTTCGAGGGTTTGGAAGACGTGCGACCCGGCATCACGTATGTGGAGATCCTGCAATTCTCGACTGAAGAAGGCATTGTCGACATCGGAAACGAGCATCCGGCGGAATGGCGTGAACGAATGCTTGACCGATGGCAGTCGGATACACCGGAAGCCGAAGTTGTTCGCCTGTGGAACGGCGCCTACATCAAGATGATCGACCAGCGCGGGCATGGTGGCGACGTCGTCAGTCTGGCGCTCAACATCACGGGCACGATCCGATACGAAAAACGCCTTAAGGAAGCTCGCCGCAAGGCCGAGGCCGCGAGCCGCGCCAAGTCGTCATTTCTGGCGAATATGAGCCATGAGATCCGCACGCCGATGAATGGTGTTGTCGGCATGGCCGAGCTGCTCAGGGAAACACCGCTGAGCGAAGAACAGAAGCTTTACGCCGATACGATCAAGAATTCGGGCGAAGCGCTTTTGGTCATCATCAATGACGTCCTGGACTATTCCAAAATTGAAGCAGAGAAGCTGGTGCTGCACAACGTGACGTTCGATCTGGAACGCAGCATTCAGGAACTGACCATGCTTATGCAGGCGAATGCGCGTGACCGTGGTTTGTCGTTGCTGGTGGATTACGATCTGTTTCTGCCGACAGAGTTCATTGGCGATCCCGGACGCCTGCGGCAGGTGATGACCAATCTTGTCGGCAACGCCGTAAAGTTCACCGAACAGGGTCATGTTCTGATCCGGGTCGTTGGCTTCGGTCTGGAAGACGACAAGAGCTTTCGTCTCAGCGTCACGATAGAGGATACGGGCATCGGTATTCCGGACGAGAAAATCAAGCACATCTTTGGCGAGTTCAATCAGGTTGATGGTGAAAGCAACCGCAAGTTCGAAGGTACGGGGCTTGGTCTGGCGATCTCTGAAAAACTGATACGCATGATGGGTGGTGAAATCTGGGTGGAATCCGTCGAAGGACAGGGCTCGACCTTTGGGTTCTCTGTCACGCTGCCGGTGGCCGACAGCTATCAGTCGTTTGATTTTGATCTGCCCGCGCATATCCGGCAGGTGGTGCTGGTGGAACCCAATGACCTGACACGCGCGATCCTGGAAAGGCAGATGCGCGCGCTTGGACTGGAGGTCATTGGCTGCAACACCGGCGAAAGGGCGCATGACCTCGTTACCTCGCACACCGACGTTGTGATCACGGATCACGCGATACCGGCAATGGATGGCATCGGACTGGCCGCAAGCCTGCGCAAGGATGCGTGCACCATTCCAGTGGTTCTGATGACAGCCAGTTCCGATCAGGTTGCAGGTGATGCCCGTCACACTCATCTGCACGCTGTGCTCAAGCGACCTGTTGCGCGACAGGAACTGATCAGTGCCTTGAAGAGTATTGATCCGCCGGGCCATACCGAACCCGATGAGGCGCAGAGCACGTCACCAGAGGAAAACGGCGGCATTGCACCGGTTGAAGACAGCCCTCAGCGCGCGCTCAAAGTGCTTGCAGCAGAGGATAACAAGACCAATCGCCTGGTTTTTTCGAAAATGCTGAAGGCTCTGGATATTGATCTGGAGTTCGCTGAAAATGGTCTGCAGGCGGTCGAGGCGTTCGAGCGTCAGAGGCCCGACATCATCTTCATGGACATTTCCATGCCGGAGATGGATGGCAAGCAGGCCGCGACCCGCATTCGCGATATCGAAAACGGAACAGGACAGGCGGTGCCCATCGTGGCCATGACGGCGCATGCCATGGAAGGAGATGCCGATGCCATTCTGGCCGCTGGCATAGACTTCTACCTGACGAAGCCGCTGAAGAAAGACTCTTTGCTGGAACGCATCTCTGCCGTGTCCACTGGCGATGTGCGCTGTCCGTTCGGGTCCGAGGGGCACTGAAAGATGCGGATGCCCTTCTTCAGTCAGTGGACTGGTCGCGCACGAAGACCGGATGCGAAACGGTGCTGTCAGAGTCCGAATACCGATAACCACCAGCGTCGAACTCCTTCAGTGCGCCCGGATCTCTCAACCGGTTCTGAATGATGAAACGCGCCATGGCGCCTCTGGCACGTTTTGCGAAGAAACTGATGATCTTCAGCTCTTTGCCGCGCCGTTCCTTGAAAACAGGCGTTATCACCGGCGTCTTCAACGCCTGCTGGTCAACCGCGCCGAAGTACTCCTGACTGGCACAGTTCACGAGCGCGACACTTTCCGTCTCCTGCGTCTGACGGTCGATTTCGTGTGACAGCGTCTGGCCCCAAAACGCATACAGCGACGGGCCCTTCGACGTTTTCATTCTGCTTCCCATTTCAAGCCGGTAGGGCTCGATCGCATCCAGCGGGCGCAAGAGACCGTAAAGCCCCGACAGGATTCTCAGATGATCCTGCGCCCAGTCAAGCTCGTCCGTGTCCAGACTGCCGGCCTCCAGGCCAAGATAGGTGTCACCGGCGAACGCCAGAGCAGCCGGCTTGGTTTCCATTGACCCGAACCGGGCAAAGCGATCGGCGTTAAGGTCTGCCAGGGCATCGCTAATCTTCATCATTGACTTCAGTTGTGGGGCTGACAGCTTGCGCGCCAGCTTGGCAAGTTCATTAGCTTGCTTCCCGAAGACTGGCTCGGACTGTTTCGTGCCGTTGATTGACGACATATCAAGTTTCTTGGCGGGCGATAGAATGACCAGCATGATGTGCCCCGGATGTCCTGATGTTCCTTTGCGCTGCCCGACGACTTAGTCCGTGCCCTGCAAAACGTCCAGAAAGGCCGGCCCGAACCGCTCTGCACGACGCTCGCCCAAAAGCCGTTTGAGTGTCAAAAGATCGCGCGGCCTCAACGAGGCGATGCGTGCCAGTAGACTGTTTGAGCAACTCAGCGGTTTCGCCAGGCCGTCTTCGCCACGCATCAACCGGCTTTGCGCTTCCATGAGCTGATCAAAAACAGGTGCTGCGTTTTCGCCCGCCAGTTTTTGGCGGGCCGGATGCATCTGCGCGGTATCGGCGCAGAGCACATCCAGAAACGCCTGCCCGTACCGTGCCAGCTTTTTCTTGCCCACACCGGTGATCTTCACCATGTCGTCAAGCGTTGCGGGCCGGGCTTCGGCCATTTCCACGAGCGTCCGGTCGTTGAAAACAACGTAGGCCGGCACCTTGGCGGCCTCTGCCAGTGCGCGACGTCTGGCTTTCAGGGCGGCCAGCAACGGCGCGTCGTCGTCTGATACCAAAGCTTTGGGTGCGACCCGCCTGCCAGGTTTTTCCAGCGTGTCACGGCGCAACGTCACGCTTTGAAGACCCTGAAGCACCGGATGCGCCTTTTCGGTAATGCGCAGTCCGCCGTGGCGCTCCGGATCCGGGCGGACAAAGTCCTGCCCCATCATCTGTCGAAAAATGCCCTGCCAGGCGTGCGCTGTGATGTCGCGTCCAACTCCGAATGTCGGCAACAGGTCGTGACCCCGCTGACGCACCCTTTCGGTTTTGTTTCCGCACAACACGTCGATCAGATGGCCCGACCCGAATATCTGTTCCGTGCGCAGGGCAGCTGACAGGGCCATCTGGACGGCAACCGTGCCATCAAACGTTTCGGGTGACCGGGTGCAGGTGTCGCAGTGTCCGCAAGGATCGGCATCTTCGCCAAAATAGCCCAGCAGCGTGACACGTCGGCACCCCGCCGTCTCGGCCAGGCCAAGCAGGGAATTGAGCCGCCCGTGATCGGCTTCGCGTCGTTCTGCCGGTGCAAGACCTTCGTCAATCTGCGCGCGCCGCAGGCGGATATCATCGGCGCCAAACAAGGTCAGAGTTTCGGCCGGCAGGCCATCCCGACCTGCGCGCCCGATTTCCTGGTAATACGCTTCGATCGACTTTGGCAGATCCGCATGTGCGACCCAGCGAATGTCGGGCCGGTCGACGCCCATGCCAAAGGCAATCGTCGCCACGACAATCAAACCGTCGTCCTGACCGAACCGCGTCTCGACCAGCCTGCGGGCATCCGCATCCATGCCCCCGTGATAGAACCGCGCCGCGTGGCCCTCTTCGGCAAGAGCCCGCGCGAGGCTTTCGGTTTTGGCGCGTGTGCCACAATAGACGATGCCGGACTGCCCGCGTCGGGCAGAGGCGAAATCCAGGATTTGTCGGCGTGGCCCGTTCTTGGGCGCAAAGGCAAGGTGAATGTTCGGCCGGTCGAAACCGTGCAGAAATGTCGCCGGTTCCGTACCGTCAAACAGACGTTCGACAATCTCTGCCCGTGTTTCGGTGTCGGCCGTTGCCGTGAAAGCCGCAAGCGGGACATCAAGCGCCCGCCGCAACCCGCCGATTCGAAGATAGTCGGGCCGAAAGTCATGCCCCCACTGGCTGACGCAGTGTGCTTCGTCCACGGCGATCAGCGAAACACCGATGCGCTCCAGCATGGACATCGACAGCCCCGCGGCCAATCTCTCGGGCGCGAGGTAAAGGACCTTCAGCGTTCCGCTTTCGATATCGGCCCAGATCCCGGCGTTTTCGTCCTCGGTATTGGCGGACGTCAAGGCGCCGGCACACACGCCGGATGCCCGCAGGCCACGCACCTGATCGCGCATCAGCGCAATGAGCGGAGAGATGACGAGAGTGACGCCCTCACGCATCAGGGCGGGCAACTGAAAGCACAGTGACTTGCCGCCTCCGGTCGGCATGATCGCCAGCGTCGGCCGGTTCGATGCCACGGATCGAACAATGTCTTCCTGTCCGGGACGGAATTCATTGAATCCAAAAACGTCTCGCAAAAGCGAAGCGGCGTTTTCCATTGGGTCCTGTAAGGTGTTCTTAGACTGCTCTTACAGGTGACAGTTTCACACTAAAGCTTGGTAAACAAGCGATTCATCCGCAAAGACCGAGTGGCCGTCCCCCGCACAGGATCGACGGAAGGATGAAGTCGCGTAAGGATATCAGGATAATGAATGCCACCAGCGGAGCAAGATCAAGAGGCCCGGTGTCCGGAAGGATACGCCGGATCGGGGTATAGATCGGCTCCAGCAATCGGTTCAGGCCGTACCATATCTGCGCCACGAACTGCTGTTGCAGATTGAGAACCTGAAAACTGATCAGCCAGCTCATGATGATGTGGATGATCATGATGAAAAACGCGACATCGAGAATGAGGCCGATCGGCCCGGCAATCGCCTGCATGAGAGGGCTCCTGGTTTCAGCGGCGTCACTGGTATCCGCCATGCGCACATTTCGCAAGGCTTACGCGAGGTTGTGGTTGATCCGGAGATCAGCCGCGGTAAGTGGCGGAGCAAAGGAGACAGACCATGTACCCCGTGCTGCGTTTGGCTTGGCAGGTTATGCGGTACCGCAACGCGCCGCCGCTTGATCTTCTTGCGACACATGTTTCCTGGCATCGGTGCCTGCCCTGGGACATTGATCTCTGGCGCGAGCTGAACAACGGCCGGACACTGACCTTGTTCGATCTCGGTCGCGTGCCCCTGGCGCACCGCACCGGACTGCTGCGGGTGCTGCGGCGCCAGAGCTGGGGCTTCGCGGTGGCAGGGGCATCGGTCCGGTATCGTCGACGCATCCGCATGTTCGAGCGGATCGAGATGCGATCCCGCGTTCTGTGCTGGGACGACAGATTTGTGTACCTGGAGCAATCCATGTGGAACCGCAGCGGGAATTGCGCGAACCATATTCTGTTGCGTGCCGCGATCACCGGCTGTTCGGGCATTGTGCCGCCCGACGACGTGATGCTGGCTTTCGGCCATGCGCCGCAGCGCCCGGTCATGCCCGACTGGGTGGCGGCATGGATCTACGCAGACCGGACCCGACCCTGGCCGCCCGCAAAAGAAGCACTTGCCACCTCTGTTTCCGATGCGGTCTAACGCCTTTGAGAGGGCAGAATGACCAAAATTACGCAGACCAAGCGAATCTGGGGCTGGTACTTCTTTGACTGGGCAAGCCAACCCTATCACACTTTGCTGGTCACCTTTGTGTTCGGCCCCTACTTTGCGCTGGTGGCTGCCAGGCACTTCGCGGCGAACGGGCTTGATGCCACGGCAGCTGACGCACAGGCGCAGACGCTTTGGTCCTGGACCCTGGCGCTGGCCGGGCTTGCCATTGCCTTCGGCGCGCCGGTGATGGGGGCGCTTGCGGACACATCGGGCCGGCGTATCCCCTGGATCGCTGCGTTTTCTCTCATGTGCGTCGTCGGCGCCACCGGTCTTTGGTGGACATATCCCGACGGCACGACCCTTGCGCTGGCGCTTTGTTTCTTTGCGCTCGGGTTTATCGGCGTTGAATACGCCCTGATCTTCGTGAACTCGCAATTGCCGTCACTGGGGCCGGCTGAAAAGGCCGGGGCCGTGTCCGGTACAGGGTTTGCTTTCGGATATCTGGGAGGCCTTGTTTCACTGGCGATCATGCTGGTGTTCTTCATGACCCTCGAAGGCGGACGCACGATTGCGGGTTTGAGCCCCCCCTTTGGTCTCGAAACCGACGCTGCCGAAAACGAACGCATCGTCGGCCCGTTCGCGGCCCTCTGGTTCGTGATTTTCATGGTGCCTTACTTCCTGTGGGTGCGAGACCCTGAAACACCGCAACAGCGCGGCCGTCTGTCGGCGGCGCTTTCGGCTCTTGCGGCAACCGTGAAACGCCTGCCAGCGCGCCGCAGTCTCTTTGCATATCTCGGCGGGTCGATGCTCTATCGGGATGCGCTCAATGGTCTTTATGCCTTTGGCGGAACCTATGCGGTTCTGGTGCTCGACTGGTCGACCACGCAGGTCGGACTCTTCGGCATCGTGAGCGTGATTGCCGCCGGTCTTTTCAGTTGGGCAGGGGGGCGTCTTGACCTCGCTCTGGGTCCAAAGCCTGTGATCGTGAGCGCCATATGGGGGTTGATAGCGGTGTGTTTTGTGGTGGTCTGCATGGACCGGTCGCAGATTTTCGGCATGCCGCTGGCCGAGGGGTCGCCATTGCCCGACAGGGTGTTCTTTGCATGCGGCATTCTGATCGGCGGTCTGGGCGGCACCTTGCAGGCGGCCAGCCGGACATTGATGGTGCGGCACACTGACCCGGCCGCACCGACCGAGAGTTTCGCGCTCTACGGGTTGTCGGGTCGCGCGACAGCCTTTCTTGCCCCGGCCCTGATCGGCCTGGTGACAGTCTGGAGCGGAAATGCGCGGTTTGGCGTGGCGCCGCTGATTGGTCTTTTCCTGCTGGGGCTGATCTTGTTACGCTTGGTGCAGGCACAGGGGGATCGCGAAACATGGCGCGTTGGATGACAGGAGCGGCGGTGCTGGCGCTTTTGCTGGCCGGATGCGGCGAGGACAGCCCGGCGCCGGAGGCCGGCACACGCAAGACGGCGACCCCGCAGCCTGTCGTATCCTCTCAGAGCATACCCGCCTCCATGCAGGGCGTTGCCGCCAAACAGCTTTTCGGCGCCAGGCCCACCGCTTCGGCGCAGGCGGCAAAGCCCATCGGCACCTACGCCAACGGCTGCATCGCGGGGGCTGTCGAATTGCCCGAAACCGGCCCCACCTGGCAGGCCATGCGCCTGAGCCGAAATCGCAATTGGGGTCATCCTGAAGTCATTGACTACATTAAGAAACTGTCAGGATTTGCCGCGACGCAGCCAGGCTGGGCAGGGCTTTACATCGGGGACATCAGCCAGCCGCGCGGCGGGCCGATGCTGTCGGGGCACCGATCGCACCAGATGGGGCTTGATGTCGACATCTGGATGTTGCCGCCCAAGCGGCTGAACCTGAGCAGGACCGAGCGCGAAAACATCTCTTCGGTGTCGCTGCGCCGCGCCAACGGAGCCTATACAAACGACGCCTATACACGTGCGCATCACGAGATCATCAAGGCAGCCGCAAAAGACCCGCGCACCGCGCGCATCTTTGTCTTTCCCGGCGCCAAGGTACGGATGTGTAAGGAAGAATCCGGTGACCGCGCCTGGCTGCGAAAGGTCCGGCCGTGGTGGGGACATCACTATCATTTTCATGTCAGGCTGAAATGTCCCAGGGGGGCGTCGGGGTGTGTGGACCAGGAGGCCCCGCCGGCGGGGGATGGCTGCGCCGATGCACAGGACTGGGTGCGCAACATCCTTGAACCGCCGCCGCCCGATCCGAACGCGCCGGCGCCGAAACCCCGGCGCGACCTGACGATGGCGGACCTTCCGCAGCAATGTGTGGCTGTTCTGCAATCCCAGTGATCACACCGCATCTTGTGCCCTTTTTTTGTGCAAACCCTTCATTTTGGTTTTGACAAGCACAAAAACTGTGGCAAATTTGGGCGGAGTTCAACAAATCGAAAGGAGGTGGTCCAGTGTCTATAAAGAGATTGGAGCGAGGTGTCGGGACAATCAGGGAGGCTCATACCTGAGGCAGACCTCGGGTATGTTGACCCGCTGAGTGGCACGGCCTTACCGGCCCGCCTCCAACGCTTTAGGGGGCCGTCCTGATCGGGCGGCCCTTTCGCTTTTTTCCTGTTTTGTACAAATTGTAGCAGGTTTTCAGCGCGCAAAGTCCAAATTGTACAAAACGCGTTCACCCGTCAGAGCCCCAAATGCCGCTGCGCATCACCGAGGACATCACCATCGAGGACTGGGAATGGTCCGAGCAGTTCACGCGGGCCCCGGGCCCTGGTGGCCAAAACGTGAACAAGGTGTCCAGCGCGGTGGAACTGAGGTTTGAGGCGGCGCGCTCACCCAACCTGCCCGATGCAGTGAAACGCAGGCTGAAACGGCTGGCCGGGCGGCGCTGGTCGAAAGAGGGCGCGCTGATCATTCAGGTGACGGAAGCGCGCAGCCAGGCGCGCAACCGGGAGATCGCGCGCGCCCGTCTGGCGGACCTGATCCGCACAGCCGCGCAGACCCCCAGGCGTCGCATCCCGACGCAGGTGTCGGCCCGACAAAAGCGCAAACGCCTGGAGGCCAAGAAACGGCGCGGCGAGATCAAGACGCTGCGCGGACCGGTCGACAGGGAATGAGCGCCATCGCACCGGGAAGGGCCGTGTGACCGGGCTGCAACCGGTGTGCAGCGGGGCTGCTCTGGCACTTTGAGTGTTTCGGAAAAGATGAAGAGGCGCGTCCCGGCTTCATCTTTCCTCAAATACTCATATCCTCCGGTGTCCCGCCGCGCGATGGCCGGCGTTCAGTGCGCCCTGCCCCTGCCCGGCGGCCGCGGACAATAACCGGTTGCGTGCAACGCCCAAGCGGTGCGCTGCGCGCGACACCAGGCGCTGTTTTGGCTCAGCGCGATCCGGATCGCGCTGTGAGACCGCGGGTCAAGGGCTGTCCGGGGGCACGGTCAGTCCGGCAAGTACCGCATCCAGAACATCGAGATGATCCTGCGGAGTGCCGCCTTCGGAGACAGCCAGCGCCGCGCTGTCGAACAGGGCGGAAAGCTGTGTGGTCAGCGCCGCAAGAGGCAGTGCCCGTATCTGCCCGGCCTGCATGGCTGCCGCGAGCCCTGTGCGCAGGGCGCCCGCAGACGTCTGATGGTCGATTCTGTCAAGCTCTGCCCGGCCCAGAACCGCCGGACCATCCAGCAGCATGATTCTGACACGGCCCCTGTTGTTCATGGCGTTCAGGTATGCACGGCTGCCCTGGCGCAATGCGTCGAGCGCCGATCCGGGCCGGTTTCGGGCCGCTGCCGTGATCTCCGCGGCGACCCTGGCGTATTCTTCGGTAACAACCGCGCGGAACAGGTCTGTCTTGTCCGCGAAATGATGATAGAGCGCGCCGCGCGTGACACCGGCTGCGCTGACCACCTCGGGCGTCGAGGTGTCTGCATAGCCTTTCCCGGCAAACAGTCGTGTCGCGGCGTCGATCAGCGCCGATCGCGTCGCGTCGGTGCGGGAGGTGTTGGATCGGGGTTTGTTTTTTTCTTGCATACATACAGCCTGTATGTTTATGGATAATTTGCATACAGACTGTATGTATCCTGAAGGGGAGGCGCAAGATGAAATGCACCCAGTACTATCCCGTCATCCAGACGCGTGACGTTGCGGTGACCAAAGACTTCTATGTCGAGCATTTCCGCTTTGGCGTCAGCTTTGATGCCGCGTGGTATTGCCATTTGCAGTCTCGTGACGATCCGAAGGTGAATCTGGCCATTCTTCACGCGGATCATGACACGATCCCGGCCGAGGGGCGCGGCGTGGCGCGCGGGCTGATCCTGAATTTCGAGGTCGACGACGTTGATGCCGTGTTCCGGCGGATGGACCGGGCGGGCGTGCCGATCCTGAAACCGCTGACTGACGAGGCCTTTGGCCAGCGGCATTTCATCACGCGCGATCCGACCGGTGTTCTGATCGACGTGATCAGGCCGATTCCGCCGACGCAGGCGTTTGCGGATCAGTATGCGCCGGGCGCGCTGCCGACAGGATAGGCGCGCGGGGGGCGGGACCGGACGCCCGGGCCGCGATTGAGAGACGGGGCCCGTGGCCGGCCTGCGCCCTGTGCATGGCCTCTGAAACGCCCCGCAGGCCGCGACCCCTCCCGCAAAAGACGCGCGCCGGTCGCCGTGATGTCCCGGCCTTACGACGCGTCGCGCGGCGTGGGCGTCTGCAGGTTCCCGGTCTCCAGAATCGACAGGGCAAGATCCGTCAGCATCGCGGCGGTCTCCTGGGGGGCAAGCGGAAGGGATCGCGCGGTGATTGAATAGCCTTCGAAGAAGGGCACGAGCAGCGCCGTCAGCCTGTCGCGCCGCGCGGTGTCCACGCCCTCCGGCACCGCGAAATCCGCCAGAACGCCGGAGAAGCCGCGATAGTAGTCCATCAGGCAGTGGTCGATCACGGCATTCCTGCTGGAGATCGCCCAGATTTCCCGGAACGCGCGGCACATGTCGCTGATGTCCACGCCATGGGCCAGCCCGGCGACGATCAGAAAGTGAACCCGGTCGCGCGGTGTCCTGGCCGGGCTTTCCCGGGTCAGCCGCGTGAGCTGTGCGGTGCAGGTCTGGAAGTAGCGCGCGACCATGGCGCTCAGCACGTCGTCTCTTGACCCGAAGTAATACTGAACGTTGCTCAGGCGCATCCCCGCGCAGTCTGCGAGTTTGCGCAGCGTCAGACCCGCATCGCCCCTCTCGATCAGGAGTTTCAGAGCACAGTCAAGGATCTGTGTTTCCCTGGGTGAGAGCGACCGGGGCTGTATGGCGCTGTCCTTTGCGGTGTTCCGGCAAGACCGAACCACCCGGTTTGAGGTGAGTGCTGCCTCGCACATTAAGGTCTTGACCGGATTGGTCAAGTGACCTAATTGATTAGGTCATGTGACCAAATTCGGGAAATGACAAGATGATCGATGCACGACGCACGCCGGATGCCTGCTTTGAGGGGCTGGCGGACTATCCGTTTGACCCCAGCTATGTGGATGATCTGCCCGGCTATGACGGGTTGCGCGGGCATTACCTGGACGTGGGTGATGCACAGGCCGGGGAGGTGTTTCTCTGCCTTCATGGCGAGCCCAGCTGGAGCTACATTTACCGAACGATGATCCCGGTTTTTACCGGCGCCGGTGCCCGTGTGATTGCGCCGGACTGGCTGGGGTTCGGCAAGTCGGACAAGCCGGTCGAGGATGAGGTGTATTCGTTTCACTTTCACCGCAACTATATGCTGGCGCTGATCGAACGGCTGGATCTGCGGAACATCACGCTGGTCGTCCAGGACTGGGGCGGCGTGCTGGGCCTGACGCTTCCGATGGAGAGGCCGGATCGTTTCAGGCGTCTGCTGATCATGAACACCGGGCTGATGGCCGGCCCGGTCAATCTGCCTGCGTTTGACGACTGGAAGGCGGTGATCGACTCGGACGCCGATGTGCCGATCGAGAGGATCATGAAAGACAATGCGCCCGGTCTGTCCGACGCCGATGCGGCGGCCTATGCTGCGCCCTTCCCGGACCAGAGCTACAAGGCCGGGGTGCGGCGGTTTCCGCATCTGATCGCGACGACGACGGAGGCGCCGGGCGTCCGCACATCCCGGCGCGCCGCGCGGTTCTGGTCGGACGCGTGGACCGGGGACAGCTTTATGGCGATTGGCATGCAGGACAAGATGCTTGGCCCGGATGTGATGAGGCCTCTCGGTCGCCAGATCAGGGGGTGTCCGGCGCCTCTTGAGATTGATGCGGGCGGCCATTTTGTGCAGGAGGCCGCCGGTCCGCGGATCGCCCGGGCGGCGCTGGATCACTTCGGGGTCTTATCGCGCTGAGATCCGCACGCGCGCGGGCGGCGGGCGCCATGCCGGGCGTTATCGTGTGGTCGCGCCGGGCCGTGCCCGTGTCGTCCTTTGACCGGGATGCGCCGGACCCGGCGCCGGACGGCTGACGACGGGGTGTCGATTTTACTTGATTGACTTTCTCCGACAAAAATACTCAACTATATCCCGGAGCCAGTCACGAATCTGTGGCGAGCCAGCACATGCGCGCCAGTGAAGGAAACAGATCCTTGAAACGCGATGACGTGACAGATCGTGACGCCGTTGAGGACTGGCATGCGCTTTTACGGATGGCCTTTGACATGCCGCACACGCCGCTGGGGTTCGAGTGGATTGTGGAACGTGTCGAGCGCCAGGCACAGGAGGGACGGACATGACCGTTGTGCGCCAGATTGATTTGCCGCAGAAGGATGCTCTGCCGGTGCATGAAGCAACTGACCTGACGAATGGCGGGCAGCTTGCGCAGATTCGCCTTGGCGATCAGATCTATACATTGCGGATCACCCGCCTGGGTAAGTTGATCCTCACGAAATGAAACAACATCGCGGTGGCGCGCCAGTGGGGTATGTGGCCGAGCTGGAGCCGGTCGAGGCCGGTGCTGTTCTGTATCTTCGCCTCTGGAGCGATGGGGGATATGCCCAGAACCAGATGGAAGAAGAGTTCATGGCGGCGCTTGGGGTTCATCAGGGCCGCCAGGCGGTGAAGTCGTTCGACTCGCTGTGCGCGCTCTGCGCCCAGCATGGCCGGCGTCCGCTGATGCGGCATCATCTGAACTGCAAATGCCTTGGGGCCGATGAGTCCTGCTTTGCGAACTTCATCGGCTATGCCAGCGAGTGCGAGCGGGAAGACGCGCTGCTGATCGCGATGACCCTCGTCACGCCACATGTTGCGCCGGTTCTGCTGGGGCTGGCCGAGGATTTCGGCCTCGCCCTGCGGCGCATGGTCACGCGAGAGCGCGGTCCCGCGGACAGGATGGACAAACCGTCGCCGTCCGCGATGATCCACTGAACGCGTTCCCCTCCACCCTGGCCAGTCTGCCGGTTGCGGCAGCGGGCCGGGCAGGGTGTTCTGCAAGCCCGGCGGGGTATCCCCGGGGGACCCCCATGGCACCCCGGAGCGAAACGCGCGCCCCGGATCAGGGGTGCGAACCGCAGTAAAATGCTCATATGCCGCGCGCCTTTCGCCTTCGGCTGATGTTTCGGGGCAAAGGCAAGCGGATTTAGTTTAGCGTTGAACTAATTTGATCGGACACGTCGCCGGACCATGGGCCAAAGCGCCTTGGATCAAAGTTGATACGCTGACAGAAACCGGGATTTGCGCGCGTGTCCGGTGTGCGGCGGGACCGCAGCGGCTGTGTTGCCGGGCACCGTGACCCGCCGTGATCCGGGGGCTGCGCGACCGCTCAGACGACCACCTCAAGAGGATCCTGTGCGCCGACGCCGAAGACGCGTTTGTAGCGGTCGATTTCGGTGGCGGGGCCCATCGCCTTGAGGGGGTTGTCGGACAGTTTGACGGTGGGGCGGCCATCGGCGGCGACAGCCTTGCAGACCAGCGAAAAGGGGGCGAGCGTGTCGCCATCGGTGAGCCCGCGGAAGTCGTTGGTGAGCAGCGTGCCCCAGCCGAACGAGATCTTGGCGCGCCCGGCAAACTGCGTGTGCAGCGCAAGGATCTTGTCCTCGTCGAGGCCATCGGAAAAGATGATGAGCTTTTCCGTCGGGTCCTCGCCGCGCGACTGCCACCAGCGGATCGCCGTTTCGGCCCCGGCCGCGGGATCGCCGCTGTCGATGCGGATGCCGGTCCAGCCGGCCAGCCAGTCGGGGGCGTTGTCAAGAAAGCCCTGTGTGCCGTAGGTGTCGGGCAGGATGATGCGCAGGTTGCCGTCATGTTCCTCATGCCAGTCCGACAGCACCGCATAGGGCGCGCGGGCCAGCGCGGCATCGTCTTCGGCCAGCGCGGCGTAGACCATCGGCAGTTCATGGGCGTTGGTGCCGATCGCCTCGAGGTCGCGGTTCTTGGCGATGAGGCAGTTCGACGTGCCCACAAACGTGTCACCCAGCCGTTCCGTCATGGCCTGTACGCACCAGTCCTGCCAGAGGAAGGAATGCCGCCGTCTGGTGCCGAAATCGGCAATCCGCAGATCGGGCACCCCGCGCAGACGCTCGACCTTTTCCCACAGCTTCGTCATGGCGCGGGCATAGAGCACCTGAAGCTCGAACCGCGCCAGATTGTGCAGCACGGCCCGCGAGCGCAGTTCCATCAGCACGGCAAGCGCGGGAATTTCCCACAGCATGACCTCGGGCCAGGCCCCTTCGAAGGTCAGTTCGTACTGATCGCCCTGCCGGTCCAGGTGATAGGGGGGCAGGCGCAGATCTTCAAACCAGTCCATGAATTCCGGCGTGAACATCTGCCGTTTGCCGTAAAACGTGTTGCCGCGCATCCAGGTGCTTTCGCCGCGCGCCAGCGACAGCGAGCGGATGTGGTCAAGCTGTTCACGCAGCTCGCCCTCGTCGATCAGCCGGGCCAGCGGCACCGAGGTGGTGCGGTTGATCAGCGAGAACGTGACCTGCGTGTCGGGCCGGTTGCGGAAGATCGACTGGCACATCAGAAGCTTGTAGAAATCGGTGTCGATCAGCGACCGCACGATCGGGTCGATCTTCCATTTGTGGTTCCAGACACGGGTGGCGATATCGACCATGGGCGCGTTCCTGATTGCGATGGCAGTAAAACAAAGCCGGTTTGAGGGCGCAAGCCGATGTGGGTCAGGCGCCGGCCCGTTCCGATCGCAGCCAGGCGACAAAGGCGCGGGACAGCGTCGTTTCGCGCGCCGCGTGGCGGATGACGTACTGCCCGAGCGAGATCTCCGGCGTGCCCGGCAGGGCAACCAGCCGCCCGGCCCGGAGATCATCGGCGATCAGGAAGCCCGACGCGAGGACCATGCCCAGCCCCGCCACGGCGGCGCGCAGGGCCGAGTCGTCCAGATCGAACTGACTGCCGAAGCGCAGTGGCTGATGCGCGCGTCCGGCCTGACTGAGCCAGAGCGTCCAGTCCCAGTTGTCCCTGGTGCATTGCAGGGCGGGGATGTCGCCGAGCGCCGGGCGTGGCGGCAGACGGTCCAGCAGACCGGGGGCCAGATAGGGCCGGCAGGTGTCCGGGAACAGCACGTCGGCCCCCTGGGACGGTGCGCCTCCCGGGATATAGGCGATGATCACTTCGGCGTCGCTGTCGTGTGCCAGGCCGGAATCCTGCAACGTTTCGACCCGGATGGTGGCGCCGGGGTGCCGCGCCTTGAACCGGCCAAGACGCGGGATCAGGAAGCGGGTGGCGAATGTGGTCGATACGGCCACGCTGAGTGTCCGGGCGCGCCGGTTCAGCCGGTCGAGCGCCCCGTGAAGCAGGGCAAGACCCGGTGCGGCCTCTTCGGTCAGGCGCGTCCCGGCGTCGGTCAGGGCAATGGCGTTGCTGGCGCGGTGAAACAGCGCAAGGCCCAGCTGGTCTTCGAGCTGGCGGACCTGATGGCTGACCGCGCCGGGGGTAACGCCAAGGTCGGCCGCGGCGGTCTTGAAGCTTTTGTGCCGCGCCGCGTGCAGGAAGACGCGCAGCGCGTTGAGCGAGATACGATGAGTGTTGTGCATCAATTTCTCTGAGTCAGAGGTAGCATTTCCGGTTTGCAGAAAGACCTGAATGATGGTGGAGAGCAAGCATATTTTCGTCAGAAGCGGGTTAGGATCATGCGGGCATATCCGGCGGCGATTCTCTGGGTTCTGGTCAGCACCGGGATATTCGCGGTGCTGTTCGCCTCTGCCAAATTCGCGGGCGGGGCGGTCGGGACGTTCCAGATCATGCTGCTGCGCTATGCCGCGTCGGTGGTCTGCCTGCTGGGTTACGCGATGGTGCGCGGTCCGGGGACGTCCCTGCGGACGCCGCGCCTGCTGACTCATTTCTGGCGGGCGGTGACGGGATGTGGCGCGGTGGTTGCGATCACATGGGCCTCGGCGCGGATGCCGCTTGCGGATGCGACCGCGCTTGGCATGTCCTACGGCATGCTCAGCGTGTGTCTGGGCATTGCCCTGCTGCACGAGCGGGTGCGGCCGGCCCATTGGGGTGCGGTGGCGCTGACGGGGCTGGGCGCGGCGGTGGTGCTGCGCGGACAGGGCGCGTTCAGTGGCGCAGGGCCGGGGTGGCCGGCGGTGGTCGCGCTGGCCAGCGCCGTGCTGATGGCGGTGGAGGGCGTGTTGATCCGGGTGATGAGCCAGCAGGAGACGGCGCTGACCCTGATGCTTTATGTCAGTGGTTTCGGCACTGTCCTGATGCTTGGGCCGGCCCTGTGGGAGTGGCAGACGCTGCCGGTGACGGGCTATGCGCTGTGTCTGGCGCTGGGGCCGGTGTCGATCCTGGCGCAGTATTGCACGATCCGGGGCTACCGGATTGCGCCGCTTTCGGTTGTCGGACCGGTGGATTACGCGTGGCTTTTGTTCGCCATCGCGCTGGGTGCGGCGGTTTTCGGCGAACGGCCGGGGCCGGCGGTGCTGGCGGGGGGCGGGCTGATCGTTCTGGGCGGGGTGTGGCTGACACGGGTGCGCGCCTGACGCATGTCGCGCCGCGCGCCGCGAAATGGCGCCGGGTGCGTCCGGTGCGAGTGTCCGGGGTCGGGGGTCGGGGTCAGGCGCGAAACGCTTTAGGGCCAGATTGCTGCCGGGATAAGTCCAGTGTAAGCTGTCGTCCCATGACTGTCTCTGTCGATTGCTTTTTTCTCAAGCCGGATGCGGAAGGCAGCCTGCAGGCGCAGATTCAGGAAATGATTGCGCAGGGCATCCTGTCGGGGCAGTTCCGGCGGGGCGAGAAGCTGCCGTCGTCGCGCAAGCTGGCGCAGCATCTGGGCGTCAGCCGGATCACCGTGACGCTGGCCTATACCGAGTTGCAGGCCAGCGACTATCTGGAAAGCCGGGACCGGTCGGGGTACTTCGTGTCGCGCAATGCGCCGGAGCCGCCGCAGTTCGCGCCGTCGGCAAGCGCGGGCGACGTGATCGACTGGTCGCGTGCGCTGGGGCGGCGCTTTACCGGGGGGGTGACGCCGGAGAAGCCGCAGGACTGGTCGCGCTATCCGTATCCGTTTGTCTACGGCCAGACCGATCCGCGTCTGTTCGATCATGCCAACTGGCGGCATTGCGCGTTGCGGGCGATGGGACAGCGGGATTTTCCCGCGCTGGCGGCTGACAGCTATGATCAGGATGACCCGATGCTGGTCGAGTTCATCGCGCGCCACACGCTGCCGCGGCGCGGTATTCTGGCCGGACCCAACGAGATCCTGCTGACGCTGGGGGCACAGAATGCGCTGTGGCTGACGGCGCAGGTTCTGCTGACGCAGCGGCGCACGGCGGCGATCGAGGATCCGTGCTATCACGCGCTGCGCGATATTCTGACGCAATCGCGGTGCCATCTGGCGCCGGTTGCCGTGGATGCGGACGGGCTGCCGCCCGATGCGGTGCCCGCGACGGCGGATGTGGTGTTCACCACGCCGAGCCATCAGGCGCCGACCAACGCCACGATGCCGCTGGAGCGGCGGCGCGCGCTGCTGGACCGGGCGCGCGAGATCGACGCGCTGATTGTGGAGGACGATTACGAGTTCGAAATCTCCTT
Organism: Pseudomonadota bacterium; assembly: GCA_039028815.1. GTDB lineage: Bacteria > Pseudomonadota > Alphaproteobacteria > Rhodobacterales > Rhodobacteraceae > Roseovarius. Next base: position 35,524 of record JBCCHI010000005.1, on the reverse strand, counting down.
TCTGCGCGCGCCTCTGCCGTCGCTGAAGTCGCTCGACCCGGATGGCCGGGTGATTTATGTCGGCAGCTTTTCGAAGTCGATCTTTCCGGGTCTGCGGCTGGGGTACCTTGTGGGGGCGCCTGCCTTTATCCGCGAAGCGCGGGCGTTGCGGGCCAGTGTGCTGCGCCATCCCCCCGGCCACATTCAGCGCACGGCGGCCTATTTCCTGAGCCTCGGGCACTACGACAGCCTGATCCGCCGGATCGGAGAGGTTTATGCGCGGCGGCGCGGAGTGATGGAGACGGCGCTGGCCGACCATGGTCTGGGGGTGCAGGGACGCGGGGCGTTTGGCGGAAGCTCGATCTGGATGAAGGCCGTGCCGGGCTGCGATACCGAGGTGCTGGAGCGTGATCTGCGCGCTGCCGGTGTTCTGATCGAAGCCGGGCGGCCGTTCTTTGGCGGTCCCGATTCGCCGGTGAACTACTACCGGCTGGCCTATTCCTCGATTGCAGCGGACAAGATCCCGGACGGGATCGCGCGGCTTGCCGAGGGTCTGCGCTGCGCCGGTCTGCGCGACGGCGACGTGCGTCCGAGCTGAAGCCCGCGGGGCAGCGGAACAGGGGTGCAGCCTGTCCGTGGTGCACGGGGGGTCACCTGACGCGATGTTTTCCGGTCGAGGGGAACTGCCGTGCATCTTTCATATGCAGCGGGCCTTTCGTCTTCAGCTGATATCACAGGGTAAAGGCGAAAGGCTTTAAACGTCTGGGCCGAAACCGGAATCGGTGGCCAGCCCCGGTGGCGGGAAGGCTCTGGTCTTCCGAGTATTCAATTATTGAGACGATTTGTCCCGATAAATAATCAGACTGGACATAGGGTGGTTGGCGAACTGGCCCTACTTGCCCTTGAGAGACCCACGTATTTACGCTGTCAAGCCGGGTTGCCGGACCACCCATTTCTGCCAGGAGCACGCCATGAAAATGACGACTGAGGAAGCCTTTGTTAAGTGTCTTCAACGCCACGGTATCAAGCACGCTTTCGGGATCATCGGGTCTGCCATGATGCCAATTTCGGACTTGTTCCCGACGGCGGGAATCAAGTTCTGGGACTGCGCTCATGAGGGCAGCGCGGGCATGATGTCGGACGGCTACACGCGCGCGACGGGTCAGATGAGCATGATGATTGCCCAGAATGGTCCGGGCATCACCAATTTCGTGACCGCCGTAAAGACGGCCTACTGGAACCACACGCCGCTGTTGCTGGTGACGCCGCAGGCGGCCAACAAGACGATCGGTCAGGGCGGTTTTCAGGAAGTTGAGCAGATGAAGCTCTTTGAGGACATGGTCGCCTATCAGGAAGAAGTGCGCGACCCGACCCGTGTGGTCGAGGTTCTGACCCGCGTCATCAGCCAGGCCAAGCGGCTGTCCGGCCCGGCGCAGCTGAACATTCCGCGGGATTACTGGACGCAGGTTGTGGATATCGAGATCCCGGACCCGATCGAGTTCGAGGCCAGCCCCGGCGGCTCTGCTTCGGTCGGGAAGGCGGCGGCGCTGCTGTCGGGCGCGGCGAACCCGGTGATTCTGAATGGTGCGGGCGTTGTCCTGAGCGAAGGCGGTATCGCGGCCTCCATGGCGCTGGCCGAACGGCTGGATGCGCCGGTCTGCGTGGGCTACCAGCACAACGACGCGTTTCCGGGCTCGCATCCGCTGTTTGCCGGACCGCTGGGCTATAACGGGTCCAAGGCGGGCATGGAGCTGATCAAGGAGGCCGATGTGGTGCTGTGTCTCGGCACGCGGCTCAATCCGTTCTCGACCCTGCCGGGCTATGGTATGGAATACTGGCCGACGGACGCCAGGATCATCCAGGTTGACATCAACCCGGACCGGATCGGACTGACCAAGAAGGTTTCGGTGGGCATTGTCGGTGATGCGGCCAAGGTGGCGCGGGGCATTCTGGATCATCTGGCGGACGATGCCGGTGATGCCGGGCGCGCCGCACGCAAGACGAAGATCGCCGAGACCAAGTCCAAATGGGCGCAACAGCTGGCCAGCATGGATCACGAAGAAGACGATCCTGGCACCAGCTGGAACGAACGCGCGCGGGCGGACAAGCCGGACTGGATGAGCCCGCGCATGGCATGGCGCGCGATTCAGCAGGCGCTGCCGCGCGAGGCGATCATCAGCTCGGATATCGGCAACAATTGTGCGATCGGCAACGCCTACCCGGATTTCGACGAGGGCCGGAAGTATCTGGCACCGGGTCTGTTCGGTCCCTGCGGATACGGGTTGCCTGCGATTGTGGGCGCCAAGATCGGCCAGCCGAATGTGCCGGTGGTGGGGTTTGCCGGGGATGGCGCCTTTGGCATTGCGGTCAACGAGCTGACGGCGATCGGCCGGGGCGACTGGCCGGCGATCACGCAGATCGTGTTCCGCAACTACCAGTGGGGCGCGGAAAAGCGAAACTCGACATTGTGGTTTGACGACAATTTCGTCGGCACGGAGCTGGACACGCAGGTGTCCTACGCCGGGATCGCCACGGCCTGTGGTCTGAAGGGCGTCGTGGCGCGCACGATGGACGAGCTGACCGATGCGCTGAACACCGCGATCAAGGATCAGATGGAAAATGGCGTGACCACCCTGATCGAGGCGATGATCAACCAGGAGCTGGGCGAGCCGTTCCGCCGGGATGCGATGAAAAAGCCTGTTGCCGTGGCCGGGATAGATGCCGCGGACATGGTGGAACAGGCGTAAAGCGGCCGGATGACCCTGCGGCCCGACCAGTTGCTGAAGACGGTGGCGGTTGGGCCGTCTTTGACCATCGCGCTGAGCGAAGGCGCCGATCCGCGTGTCGTGGCGGGCGCCCTCGCGGCGCGTGCGCAGGGGCTGGCGGAGATCGTTCTGGTGGGGCCGCGCGATGCGGTGAGCACTGCGCTGGACGCTGCAGGCGGTGCAGGCACGCCGGGGATTTCGGTTCACGATCCCGCCGACAGCCCGCTGACGGAGCATTTTGCGCAGGTCTTTTTTGCGTTGCGGTCCAGACGGGGCGTGACCGAAGAGCAGGCCGCGCAGGCGGTGCGCGATCCGCTTGTTTACGCCGCGCTGATGGTGCGCGAGGGACACGCCGCGGGCACGGTGGGTGGCGCGGTTGCGACGACCTCTGATGTGGTGCGCGCGGCGATCCAGATGATCGGCAAGGCCCCCGGGGCCGCGCTGGTGTCCTCGTTTTTCCTGATGTACCCGCCCGACACGGCCGCCGAGGGAGCGCGCGCCATGCTCTATGCCGACAGCGGGCTGGTGATCGACCCGTCGGCGGATGAGCTGGCCTCGATCGCCGGGACGTCCGCAGAGTCGTTCCGGGCGCTGATGCGCGGCGACCCGAAGGTGGCGATGCTGAGCTTTTCCACCCGGGGGTCTGCGCGTCACGAAGCGGTCAGCAAGGTGACAGAGGCCACTGAAACGCTGCGCCGGGCGCAGCCCGATCTGGCGGTGGACGGCGATTTGCAGTTCGATGCCGCCTTCGTGCCCGCGGTCGCGGCGCGCAAGGCGCCGGAGTCGCCGGTTGCGGGACAGGCCAATGTGATGATTTTCCCCAATCTCGACGCGGGAAACATCTCTTACAAGATCACGCAGCGCGTGGCGGGTTATGATGCAATCGGGCCGGTTTTGCAGGGGCTGGACAAGCCGGCCAATGATCTGTCGCGCGGATGTTCGGCGCAGGATGTGACGCAGATGATCGCCGTGACGGTGTTGCAGGCGCAGGCCAGCCGGCCGTTCCCTCAGACCGAAGGCGCATGACCGTGACCGGGGCCGGACAGTCTGTGACCAACCCGACCAGTTTCGAGGCGCTGAAGGCGCGGGCCGGTGTGCTGTTTCCCGGGGTGGCGGTGTCGATCATCGTGGCGATGACGGCGCAGTTCCTGTCCGAGCATTATGCAACGCCGGCCATGCTGATGGCGTTGCTGCTGGGGATTGCGGTCAGTTTTCTGGGGGAAGAGGGCCGCGCGGTCGACGGGATCGGGTTTTCCGCGCGCACGCTGCTGCGGATCGGCGTGGCGTTGCTGGGCGTGCGGATTTCCGTCGGGCTGATGGCGGGGCTTGGGCTGGATCTGATCCTGCTGGTGATCGCGGGTGTGGTTGCCACCATTGCGTTCGGTCTGGCGGTGTCGCGGTTGTTCGGGCACCGCTGGCGCTTTGCGTTTCTGACCGCCGGATCGGTGGCGATCTGCGGGGCATCGGCCGCGATGGCGATCAGCGCGATCCTGCCGCGCGACGAGCGGACAGAGGAGCGGCTGATCTTTACCGTCGTGGGCGTCACGGTTCTGTCCACGGTTGCCATGGTGGTCTATCCGATCCTTGCGCAGTGGCTCGACTTTGATGACGTGGCCGCGGGGGTCTTTCTGGGCGGCACGATTCACGATGTGGCGCAGGTTGTGGGCGCGGGCTTTTCGATCTCGGAGCAGGCCGGTGACACCGCAACGCTTGTCAAGCTGTTTCGGGTGGCGATGCTGGCCCCGATCGTGCTGATTGCGGCGCTGATCATTCGCCGGATGCACGAGGTCGATATCGACGGCAAGGCGCCACCGCTGCTGCCCGGTTTTGTCGTCGGCTTTCTGGTCATGGCGACGGCGTCTTCGCTGGGTCTCATCCCGTCTGTTCTGGCAGAGCTGATTTCGCAGACATCGCGCTGGCTCCTTCTGATTGCCATCGCCGCAGTCGGAATGAAGACCAATCTGAAGCAGGTTCTCGGGGTTGGAGGCGCGGCGATTGCACTCATTGTCGCGGAGACCATTTTCATTGCGGCGCTGATTGTTTGCGGAATAGTGTTCCTCGAATGAGGCAGCGCGCGGAACCGTATTCCGCGAGGCAAACCCGCGTTGGGAGGCGTGGATCAGATGACACATGACACACCGTTTTCCGGGCCGCGCGCTGCGCCCCCCGGCGCCGCAGCGCTATAATCTCCGGGGCGCGCCAGATGTCTTTCCAGCAGCCAGAACTTGACCTGTCTCCCGACGTTTCGGACGAGGTTCGCAAGACCACCTGTTACATGTGCGCCTGCCGCTGCGGGATCAACGTGCACATGAAGGACGGCAAGGTTGCCTATATCGAGGGCAATCGCGATCATCCGGTGAACCGGGGCGTTTTGTGCGCCAAGGGCAGCGCGGGGATCATGCAGCACAACGCGCCCTCGCGGCTGCGTGCACCGCTCAAGCGGGTGGGGCCGCGCGGGTCGGGCCAGTTCGAGGAAATCAGCTGGGATGAGGCGCTGGAGATTGCGGCCGGCTGGCTGACACCGCTGCGCGAAAGCGATCCGTCAAAGCTGGCTTTTTTCACCGGGCGCGATCAAAGCCAGAGTTTCACCAGTTTCTGGGCGCAGAATTTCGGCACGCCCAACTATGCCGCGCATGGCGGGTTCTGTTCGGTCAACATGGCGGCGGCGGGCATCTATACAATGGGTGGCGCATTCTGGGAGTTCGGCCAGCCCGACTGGGACCACACCAAGCTGTTCATGCTGTTTGGCGTCGCAGAGGACCATGACAGCAATCCCATCAAGATGGGGATCGGCAAGATCAAGGCGCGCGGTGCGCGGGTGATTGGCGTCAATCCGATCCGCACGGGATACAACGCCGTGGCTGATGAGTGGGTGGGCATCACGCCGGGCACCGACGGGCTGTTTATTCTTGCGCTGGTGCATGAGCTGCTGCGTGCGGGCAAGGTTGATCTGGAGTATTTGGCGCGGTTCACAAACGCGCCGGTGCTGGTCAATTGCGACGCGGAGTCGGCCGAGCACGGGCTGCTGCTGCGCGACGAGGAGGGCAAGCTGCTGGTGATTGATCGCCGGACCGGCGCGCCTGCGGCGTTCGACCAAGAGGGTGTGCGGCCGGATCTGTCGGCCACCTGGGACCGGGACGGGGTCACTCATCGTCCTGTCATGCACCTTCTGGCAGAACGCTACATGCATGCAGAGTATGCGCCCGAGGCGGTCGCGGACCGGTGCGGTGTGTCCGCCGAGCGGATCCGGGCGATTGCCGCGGAGCTGGCGCGCGTGGCCTTTGAAGAGGCGTTCGAGCTGCCGCTGGAATGGACGGATTTCCGGGGCGAGACCCATACCAGCATGAAGGGCCGGCCGGTGAGTTTCCACGCAATGCGGGGGATCAGCGCGCATTCCAACGGATTTCAGACCTGTCGGGCGTTGCACATGCTGCAGATCCTGCTGGGCACGGTGGAGGTGCCGGGGGGCTTCCGCTTTAAGCCGCCCTATCCCAAGCCGGTCAGCGCGCATCCCAAACCGCATTGCAAATGGCAGCCGGGCAAGCCGCTGGACGGGCCGCATCTGGGGTTTGTGCAGGGTCCCGACGATCTGGCGCTGAGGGCCGATGGCAGCCCGGCGCGGATCGACAAGGCGTTCACCTGGGACAATCCGATGAGCAGCCACGGTCTGATGCACATGGTGATCTCGAACGCGCATGCGGGCGACCCCTACAGGATCGACACGCTGTTCATGTACATGGCCAACATGTCGTGGAATTCGTCGATGAACACGCGCGGCGTGATGGACATGCTGACCGACACCGACGAGAACGGCGACTATGTGATCCCGCACATCATCTATTCGGATGCGTACAGTTCCGAGATGGTTGCCTATGCCGACCTGATCCTGCCGGACACGACCTATCTGGAACGGCATGACTGCATTTCACTGCTGGATCGTCCGATCTGCGAGGCCGACGCCGCCGCCGATGCGATCCGCTGGCCTGTCGTGGAACCGGGCCGTGATGTGCGCGGATTTCAGACGGTTCTGGTGCAGCTGGCCAACAAGATGAAACTGCCGGGGTTCACCAATGAGGACGGCAGTGCGAAATACGAAGACTACGCCGACTATATCACCAACCACCAGCGCAAGCCGGGGATCGGGCCGCTTGCGGGCTGGCGCCGGAAAGGCAACGAAGAGGTCAGTGGCCGGGGCGATCCGAACCCCGATCAGTTGCAGCGTTACATCGACAATGGCGGGTTCTTCGTAAACCACATCCCCGATGCCTGCGCCTACATGAAGCCCTGGAACATGGGGTATCAGCACTGGGCTGTCGGCATGGGTCTTTTCGACACTCCGCAGCCTTATGTGTTCGATCTGTATGTCGAGACGATGCGCAGGTTTCAGCTGGCGGCGGAAGGCCACGGCGAACGACAGCCGCCGGACCGTCTGCGCGAACGGATCAAGACCACGCTCGACCCGCTGCCGATCTGGTATCCGCCCGTCGAGGACAGTCACGTGGACACGCAGGCGTTTCCCGTGCATGCGCTGACCCAGCGACCGATGGCGATGTATCACAGCTGGGGCACGCAGAATGCCTGGCTGCGCCAGATCCACGGGCGCAACCCGCTTTATGTGCCCACCGCGCTCTGGGAGGCCAACGGTTTTGCAGAGGGCGACTGGGCCGAGGTGACCTCGGCGCATGGCACGATCACCGTGCCGGTGGCGCATATGGCGGCGTTGAATGCCAACACGGTCTGGACGTGGAACGCGATCGGCAAACGCAAGGGGGCTTGGGCGCTGAGCGAGGATGCGCCGGAGGCGACCAGGGGCTTTCTGCTCAATCACCTGATCCACGAACTGCTGCCGCCCAGGGGCGACGGGCTGCGCTGGTCCAACTCTGACCCGATCACCGGGCAGGCGGCGTGGTTTGATCTGCGAGTGAAGATCTGCAAGGCGCAGCCGCCCGCCGAGTCGCAGCCTGCGTTCGACCCGATCCGGTCGCCGGTGCCGCCGGGGCCCGGGGAACTGGAATGGAAGGTGGGCAAATGACCAGCCTTCCCGCATCTACCCAGAGATCGCTGGGCCTCGTGATCGACCTTGATACCTGTGTGGGCTGTCATGCCTGTGTGGTCAGCTGCAAGGGCTGGAACACCGAGAATTACGGCGTGCCGTTGAGCGATCAGGACCCGTATGGCGCCAATCCCTCGGGCACGTTTCTGAACCGCGTGCATTCCTACGAGGTGCAGCCCGATGCCGGGCCAGCGCAGCTGATCCACTTTCCCAAGTCCTGTCTGCACTGCGAGGATGCACCCTGTGTGACGGTCTGCCCGACCGGGGCCAGCTACAAGCGGATTGAAGACGGCATTGTGCTGGTCAATGAGGATCACTGCATCGGGTGCGGTTTGTGCGCCTGGGCCTGCCCTTATGGCGCGCGGGAACTGGACGCAGCCGAAGGCGTGATGAAGAAGTGCACTTTGTGCGTGGACCGGATTTACAATGAAAACCTGCCTGAAGAAGACCGGATGCCAAGCTGTGTGCGGACCTGCCCGGCGGGGGCGCGGCATTTCGGTGATCTGAGCGACCCGGACAGCGCGGTCAGCCAGCTTGTCGCGCAGCGCGGCGGCATGGATCTGATGCCCGAGCAGGAGACCAGGCCGGTGAACAAGTACCTGCCGCCCCGGCCCAAGGACCGGATCGCCGAGCCGGAGTTCGATGCGCTGGCGCCCTATCTGAGCCCGGTGGCCGAAGACCCCGGCGGCTTTGTCGGCTGGCTGGACAAGATGCTGGAGAAGATCTGATGCATCCGGCGCCTTCCGTGATTGTCTTCACCACGCTGTCGGGGCTTGGGTTCGGTCTGCTGTTCTGGCTGGGCACGGGCGTTGTGGTGCCGACCGGCTGGGCCGGGTTCGGCTATTTCGCGCTGGCTTTCGGATTGTCGGTGGGCGGGCTGATCGCCTCGACCTTTCATCTGGGCCACCCCGAGCGCGCCTGGCGTGCCATGACGCAATGGCGCAGTTCCTGGCTGAGCCGCGAAGGCGTCTGTGCGGTGGCCTGCCTGCTGGCCATGGGTTTTTATGCGGCGGGGCTGGTTCTGTTCGATCTGCGGCTGACCGTTCTCGGATTTGCCGGTGCGGTGCTGGCGGCGGGGACAGTTTTCACGACGTCGATGATCTATGCGCAGCTGAAGACGGTGCCGCGCTGGAACACCGCGCTGACGCCGGTTCTGTTCCTGTCGATTTCACTGGCCGGTGGCGCCGTCCTGACCGGGCGGTTCGGTCTGACGAATGTCCTGTTGCTGGTGGCGGGCGTGGTGCAGGTGGTCTGGTGGATGCGCGGCGATACCGCGCTGAAGCAGAGCGGCACCACTCTGGCGAGCGCAACCGGTCTGGGCACCATCGGGGCGGTGCGGGCCTTTGAGCCGCCGCATACCGGAACCAACTATCTGCTCAGGGAATTCGTGCATGTGGTCGGCCGCAGGCATGCGCTGAAGTTGCGGACGATCGCGCTGGTGGCGGGGTATGTGCTGCCAGTGCTGCTGATGCTGCCGGGGTCGCTTGTGCTGACGGCGCTGGCGGCGCTGTGTCATCTTCTGGGCGTTGCGGCCTCGCGCTGGCTGTTTTTCGCAGAAGCCGAGCATGTGGTGGGCCTGTACTACGGCAAGCGTGTGGCCTGACGCGTTTCGCCTGATTGCGCCTTGCGCGCGGCGCGAAACAGGTCAGCCCCAGCCGTCGGTCCATTCGTCGATCACCGGGTTCAGCCGACGCTCGCGGAAGCGAACCCAGCGCACCCTGATGGCCCAGAACAGGGCGCCGAGGATAACCAGAATGGCGATCGACCCCCACGGGATGACATATGTGTCAGGCCCGGCGACCGGTTTGATGCTCAGCGCGTTGGGAAAGATCGACATGAATTCGTTGCGCCAACCATAGCGGCGGATGGCCACCCACTTGGGATCGTCGGCGGTCGAGATCATGTCTTTGGCCTCGGCCTGCAGGTTGGCGGTGTCGAACTTGAAGAATGGCGGCCAGCCCCAGCCGGTGTCTTCGTTGCGGTACACCTTCACGCGGCCGTTCGGCCGCATCGTCTGGATGAAGAAGACATCGCGGCTGTGCTGGGTCATGTCAAAGCCGGTTTCCGCCCCGGCCCAGAACAGGTGGTTTTCTCCGATATTGATCCGCGTCTCGTAAACGCCGGTGATGCGCACTGTGTCGTAGCGCGGCAGCGTGTAGTCGAGAAACGCGACGACAAGACCAATCAGCGCGATCCGCAACCCCCAGACTATGTACCTCATGCCGCGTCTCCTTTTTGTACGTGCGGGCGCGCGAGTCATCCTAACATATCGGATTTTGCGCGGGGCAAGGCAACTGCTTCGCGTGCCCCGATCAGGATGTGAATTTTTTTTTGAACCCAGGGGCGATCCCGCGCGACATATAGGCGGAACGGAAAAGAAGGTTGCGAACCAAGCCTGAACCCGGTGTGTGAGTACGAGTATCATTGGGGCCGGATTGTTTGTGTAGTTTGTGCCGGCGGTTAAGGTGCAGGTTTTTGGGGGGCGCAGCCCTCAAACGGTTCGTTCGATTGTATCGGTGACGTCTGCGTTCCCGCTGCGGGTGCAAGGACACGGGTTGCCAGTACGGAAGAGGTCGCTTCGGCGGCCTCTTCTTTTTCGTACCGGGGTCTTGTGCGCCGCGATCTGACGGTTTGCTGCGACCGCGCGATCTGGCAGACTTGGCGGATCAGAACGAGGCGCGCATGCAGACAGGACAACGAAATCTGATCACGGATGTGACCGGGCTTCTGGTCGGACAGGCCGAGGACACGCGGTTGAAGACAGGGGTGAGCGTCGTTCTGGGCGAGGCGCCGTTCGTGGCGGGGGTTCATGTGATGGGCGGTGCTCCGGGTACGCGGGAAACCGATCTGCTGGCCCCCGACAAACTGGTCGAGCGTGTCGACGCACTGGTTCTGGCGGGCGGATCGGCCTTCGGGCTGGAGGCCGCCGCAGGCGTGACGGACGCGCTGAGGGCCGATGGCCGGGGCTTTGCCGTTGGCGATGTGCGGGTGCCGATCGTGCCCGGCGCGATCATCTTCGATCTCTTGTCGGGTGGCGCAAGATGGCAGGACAACCCGTACAAGCAGCTCGGGGCCGAGGCCTACGCCGCGCGCCAGGCAGAGATGTCGCTGGGCAGCGCGGGGGCGGGCACCGGGGCCACGACGGCGGGGCTGAAGGGCGGGGTCGGATCGGCCTCGGTCGTGCTGCCTGATGGCATCACCGTGGGGGCGCTGGCGGTGGTCAATGCGCTGGGCTCTGCCGTTGTGGGGGATGGCCCGCATTTCTGGGCTGCGCCGTTCGAGATCGGGGCCGAGTTCGGAGGGCTTGGTCCGGCACCGGTCTGTCCCGACATGCATCTGCCGGCGGTCAAGCGGAACGCGCGCTCGACCACGATCGCGGTTGTTGCCACCGATGCGGCGCTGAACGCGGCGCAGTGCACGCGCATGGCCGTTGCGGCGCATGACGGAATGGCGCGGGCGCTGATTCCGTCGCACACGCCAATGGACGGCGATCTTGTGTTTGCCGCCGCGACCGGACTGGCGGGCGATGCCGATCCGCTGTTGCTGGGTCATGTCGCGGCCACCTGCCTGTCCCGTGCCATTGCGCGCGGTGTTCACAGCGCGCGCCCGGCGCCCGGCGATGTTCTGCCCTGCTGGTCAGAGCAATGGGGCCGTCCGGGCGACCCCGGTTCGTCCTGAACACAGGGTGGCGCGTCCGGCGACTCGCGCGCCGTGCGGGGCGAAACGCCGTAAAGCGTTTCACGACAGACCTGCCTCACAGAGTGTCGCGCAACGCAGTGCATGGTTCATATGCTGCGCGCCTTTCGCCTTCAGCTGGTGTCTCGGGGTAAAGGCGAAAGGCTTTAGCCCAGAATATCCGAAGTCAGCGCGCTTTGCGGGTCTGCCAGATCGTCGATCACATTCAGATGGTGCCTGCCGGGCGCAATCCGCAGCGGGCACTGCCACGCGTCGGACAGCCAGCGTGCCTGTTCGAGAAAGGCGGGCCGTTCGTCGGCGCCGACCCAGACATGAACCTGCGATGCAAGGCGATCGGATGTCAGCACCGGGCTTTCAGCGCGCGCCTCATCCTCGGTGAGGCGGAAATCGACATTCATCGACGTGCGCATCAGGGGACGCAGGTCGGCGACGGGCGAGATCGGCGTGATCCGTCCGATCCGTCTGGCCACGGTCTCTGGCAGAAGGCCGGGTGCTGTCATCCGGGCCACCAGATGGCCGCCTGCGGAATGCCCGAAGAGCACAATCGGACCGTCCGTATCGCCAGCGCTTTTGGTGATCATCGCCGCGATCTGGCGCGTGATGTCCGAGATCCGCACCGTCGGACACAGATCGTAGGACGGGATGGCCACGGCCCAGCCGCGCGCGACCGGTCCGGCGGAGAAATGGGACCAGACCCGGTGATCAAATCGCCGCCAGTAGCCGCCATGCACGAATATCGCCAGTCCGGCGGGGTCGGACCGGGGCAGGAAGAGATCGTATCGCGCGCGCCCGGACGCGCCATAGCTCAGATGTTCCTTCAGACGGCCGGACGCGCGAAACGCGGCACGGTATGATTTCGCGTCGCTGTCCCAGCGCGGGGGAAACTCTGCGCCGCCGGGGATGTGCCCGAGATTGTCGTAGGCGTCATCGAGTTCCATGATACGGCTTTCCGTTCTGCGCGCATACAATCTAGACAATTGCGGCGCGAGGTGCTTTGGCAGGATCTAACGCTTTGATGGGAGGTCTGCCATGCTTGATACCGCGACGAATCTGAAATCCATGCTCAAGGACCCCGACCTGCTGGCTGAAAAGGCCTATGCGGCGGGCGACTGGGTGGAAGGCGCGAACGGCACTTTCGATGTCACCAACCCGGCGCGCGGGGACGTGATCGCGCAGGTGGCGGACATGAGCCGCGAACAGGTCGCGGAAACGATTGACGCGGCCTATGCGGCGCAAAGGCACTGGGCCACGCTGACCGGCAAGGAGCGGGCGAACATTCTGCGGCGCTGGTATGATCTGATGATGGAGCATGCCGAGGATCTGGCGATCATTCTGACCGCAGAACAGGGCAAACCACTGGCGGAATCACGGGGCGAGATCGTGTATGGTGCCTCGTTCATCGAATTCTTCGCCGAGGAGGCCAAGCGCATCTACGGTGAAACGATCCCGGGCCATCAGCGCGACAAGCGGATCACGGTGATCAAGCAGCCGATTGGCGTTGCGGCGTCGATCACGCCCTGGAACTTTCCGAACGCCATGATCACGCGCAAGGCGGCCCCGGCGCTGGCGGCGGGCTGCGCGTTTATCGGACGTCCGGCCAAGGAGACGCCGCTTTCGGCCACCGCGATGGGGGTTCTGGCGGAACGCGCGGGCATCCCCAAAGGGGTGTTCAGCATCGTGACGTCTTCGAGCGCCAGTGCGGTCGGCAAGGAGTTCTGCGAGAACGACAAGGTGCGCAAACTGACCTTTACCGGCTCGACCGAGGTGGGGCGCATCCTGCTGCGGCAGGCGGCCGACCAGGTTATGAAGTGTTCGATGGAGCTGGGCGGCAATGCACCGTTCATCGTATTCGACGACGCCGATCTGGATGAGGCCATCGCGGGTGCGATCCTCTGCAAGTTCCGCAACAACGGTCAGACCTGTGTCTGTGCCAACCGGATCTATGTGCAGTCGGGTGTCTATGACGCGTTTGCCGCCAAACTGCAGGAAGCGGTTGAAGCGTTGAAGATCGGCGACGGGCTGGAAGACGGCACCCAGCTTGGCCCGCTGATCAACGCGGATGCGATCGAAAAGGTGCGCGAACATGTGAGCGACGCCACCGCCAAGGGGGCGACGGTGGCCATCGGGGGCGGAGACCCGATTGCGGGGGCCGGATACTTTTTGCCGCCGACGATCCTGACCAACGTGACCCAGGACATGATGGTCAGCAAGGACGAGACATTCGGCCCGCTTGCGCCGCTGTTCCGGTTCGAGACCGAGGATGACGTGATCGCCATGGCCAATGACACGATTTTCGGGCTGGCGGCGTATTTCTATGCAAACGATCTCAGTCGCGTCTACAAGGTCGCCGAGGCGCTGGAATACGGAATTGTCGGGATCAATACGGGGATCATCTCGACCGAAGTTGCGCCGTTCGGGGGTGTCAAGCAGTCCGGCCTGGGCCGGGAGGGCAGCCACCACGGAATCGAGGACTTTCTGGAGATGAAGTACATCTGCATGTCGGTCTAGGACGGATCAGCCGCGGTCAGCGGCGGCGCGGGCCTGTCCGGCTTGTTCGTCGTTCGTAATTGGTGAGTTCACGCTGAAATCGCTCTGTTGCGTCACCAACGGCGCTGAGATCACGCGCGCACAGCAGATGCGCGTGATCATCGTCGAGCACCTTGCGGAAGAACTTGACCTGAAGCGGCAGACTGCGCCCGCTGGCGGTCTTGAAATTCATCTCGTGCCAGCGACCTTCTGATGCGAGGGAGGCACAGTTGTCACCGACCACAAGGCCAATCTTGGACTGGCTGTCGTCGCAAACGATGTCGCTCAAGGGTTTGCCGACCCAGTGCGCGATGGCGCTGGCGTTGATTTCGGGCGCGATGTGAAGATCTTCGACGATGTAATGATCAGAGACCTGCATCGTGATATCGGCGCATTGCCGGATGACCATTGCCGCGTGCGCGGAGGAGAGGCAGGGAAATTCCGGAGGGCTCTGGGGCGCGTCAGTCATGCGCGGATACCGGCACAGGGGCAAAGGTTGCCCGCACTGCGTGCGCAACAAGGGTCTTCGGCCAGGGACTCGTGCAGCAAAGCATAGGCTGGACCTTGTGAACTTGCGGGTCAGAGACATGTCTGATCCCAATGCGTGGCGAGTCCCGTCGCTCTGACCTCATGATGACGGAAAACCCCTTGCGGCGCAATCTGCGGCTTGGAGTTTCCGACAAAGAGCCGGTCAGATTCTTTTCGTGGCACGCCAAGGATTGACCCGGGAGGCGCGTCAAACAAACGTGATGCGCATGGAAACAAGCGACGAAACGCTGGCACAGGCGGCGGCGCGCGGCGACGCCGAGGCGTTTGCCGCCCTTATGGGGCGGCATTACGATGGCGTGTTCCGTCTGGCCTTTCGGCTGACGGGGGTACGGGCCGATGCCGAGGATCTGACGCAAGACGTCTGTGCCGCATTGCCTGTGAAGCTGGAGGGGTACCGGGGGGACGCGCAGTTTCGCACCTGGCTCTGGCGGGTCGTGGTCAATGCGGCGCATGACAGACGGCGGCGGACCGCCACGCATGCCCGGCATGCAGAGGGTTGGGGCGACTGGGAGCGCGCGCGCCGTGCCGCGGATCAGGACGCGGCCGAGGTGTCCGACTGGTTGACGCAGGCGATGCGCGCCCTGCCGCCAGAGTTGCAGGACACGCTGGCGCTGGTGCTGGACGGGATGAGCCATGCGGAAGCGGGCAAAGTGCTGGACGTGTCCGAGGGCACGATCAGCTGGCGGATCTCGCAGGCCAAGGACAGGTTGCGCGCGCTGCGGGAAAGAGAGGATCAGGAATGAACGATGATCTCGACCGGCTAAAGGCGGCAATGGACGCCGCAACGCCCGCGCCGGACGCCGCGCGCAAGGCGGCTGATCTTGCACTGGCGCGAAAAAATTTCGCCGCCCGCCAAGAAAGCGCGCCCGCGCGGCGTCAAACCTCTGATCGCCCGGAAGCGGGCCTCTTCAGAGGAGTGAAGACGATGATAATGCAGATCAACGCGCGTGGGGCGCTGGCGGCGACAACCGCGCTTGTGGCATTGGGGCTGGTGGTGACGGTGCCCGACTGGCAGATGCGTGTGCCGGACGCACCGGTGCAGTTTGCGCAGGAAGAGGCCGTTGCGTCCGCGCCATCGAAGGACGCGGCTCGTCCTGCCCCTGAGGCCGCGCAGGACGTTCTGGCGGATGCCGCGCGTCCTCAGGTGCTGTCGCGCGCTGCGACGGGTGCGCAGATGTCGGCAGAGGTCCTGCCCGCGCCACTGCCAGAACCGCGCTGGATGCCCGACTCCGACACCGAAGCCTTTGCCGGCGCAGAGACGAACCCGCTGCGCGTGACGGTGGATGACCCGGTCTCGACGTTTTCGGTGGATGTGGACACGGCCTCTTACGGGGTGGTGCGGTCCTCGCTCAGGCGGGGGCAGATGCCACCGCGCGATGCGGTGCGCGTCGAGGAGATGGTGAATTACTTTCCCTACGACTATGCAGCGCCGGGCGATGGCGATGCGCCGTTCCGTCCGACTGTCAGCGTGATGCCGACACCGTGGAACGCGGACACGCAACTGGTGCGGGTTGCCATTCAGGGCGCACGGCCCGATCCGGCAGAGCGTCCGCCGCTGAATCTGGTGTTTCTTGTGGACACCTCGGGGTCGATGCAGGCACCGGACAAGCTGGAGCTCTTGAAACAGTCACTGGCGCTGATGCTGCCGCAGCTGACCGAACGCGACGAGATTGCCATCGTGGCCTATGCGGGACAGTCGGGCGTGGTGCTGGAGCCGACACAGGCGACAGAGCGGGGCGCGATCCGCGGCGCTCTGGACAGCCTGACGGCGGGGGGTGGCACTGCCGGTCAGGCGGGATTGCAGGATGCCTATGCGATGGCCGAACGCATGGCCGAAGAGGGCGAGGTGAGCCGGGTGATTCTGGCCACGGACGGCGACTTCAACATCGGCCTGAGCGATCCCGATGCACTGGAAGACTACATTGCCGGAAAGCGGGACAGCGGCGTCTATCTGTCGGTCATGGGGTTCGGGCGTGGCAATCTCGACGATGCCACGATGCAGGCGCTGGCGCAGAACGGCAATGGGCAGGCAGGCTATATCGACACCTTGTCGGAGGCGCAGAAAGTGATGGTCGACCAACTGTCCGGCGCGCTCTATCCGATTGCCGACGATGTGAAGGTGCAGGTCGAGTTCAACCCCGCGCGCGTGGCCGAGTACCGTTTGATCGGCTATGAGACCCGCGTGCTGAGGCGCGAGGATTTCGCCAATGACGCGGTGGATGCCGGTGATATAGGGGCAGGCCATCAGGTGACCGCGCTCTACGAGATCACGCCGGTCGGGTCGCCTGCGCGGCTGACAGAGCCGTTGCGTTACGGCACCGCGGAACCCACCGTGGAGGCCGGTGACGAGCTTGGCTTTCTCAAACTGCGCTACAAGGCGCCGGGTGCGGCGGAAAGCGCTCTGATCGAAATGCCGATCCCCGAGACCGCAGACGCCGGAGACGAGGCGCGTTTTGCCGCGGCGATCGCGGGGTTCGGCCAGCTGTTGCGGGGAGATCCCTATCTCAAGGACTGGGGCTATGCACAGGCGATCGAGCTGGCCAATGACGCGCGTGGCGAGGATCCGTTCGGTTATCGGACGGAGGCGGTGCAGCTGATGCGGCTGGCTGACACGCTTGACCCTTGAAGACAGACCGAAGAAAACGCGCCCCGGGTCATTCCGGGGCGCGCTGCGCTGGGGGTATGGTGTTTTGCCGAACCGGGATCAGTTGACCGCGGCGGAATCCAGCACCGGCTGAGACGCGCCGGATGCGCTGGCGATTTCGATCTGGCGCGGTTTCAGTGCTTCGGGCACTTCGCGGACGAGATCAATATGCAGCATGCCATCGGTGTGGGTCGCGCCGGATACCTTGACGTGATCGGCCAGCTGGAACTTGCGCTCGAACGCACGCGTGGCAATGCCGCGATGCAGATAGCTGCGCTCTGTCGTGTCTTCGGCTTTGCGGGCTGAGACGATCAGCGCGCCTTCGCGCAGTTCGACCGACAGTTCGTCACCGGTAAAGCCGGCCACGGCAATCGAGATACGATAGCCATCCTCGGCCGTCTTTTCGATGTTGTAGGGCGGATAGGTGGAATTGGTGGCATCCGCGGACAGCGCCCTGTCCATCATGTCGGCGATCTGATCAAAGCCGATGGTTGCACGGTAAAGGGGTGTGAGATCAAAGTTTCGCATGGTCATCCTCCGTTGAGCGATACCTGTGATGTGTGCCTTCCCTCATGGGACAGACGGTGAACCGACCCGCTAAGCGGCGTCGACTGGCAGAAACGTGGGAAAGCTCTGTGCCGGTTTCAAGGGGCAACCGGTCAGGGTCTGGCGAATTTCGCACCCGAGATCGAGCGTGCGCCGGACGTGGATGACGGTTTGGATCGCGGCTCGGCGCGGGGCATGGCGCGCAGCTGCTGTTTCAGCGCGGCGACCACCGGAGCCAGATCCATGCCGTAGGCCACCGTCCCGCCATCTGCGTCCTTGTGTCCGGCGACAACCAGAGTGACAATGCGGGCGCGGCGTCCACCATCGGTGAAGACGGGTGCGCCGGAGGAACCGAATGTCACGTTGCAATCGAAGGCGACAAGACCCTGTCCGCGCCCCAGAAGATTGCAGTTGCGCTGCCAGGACAGGGCGGCGTCCCGTCCCTGGCCGTAGGACACGACGCTGAGCGCGTCACCCTTGACCGGGCGGTCATGCAGCGCGAACGGCGCGGCTGTGGCGGACGGGATCGGGTCGCTCAGTTCCAGCAGCGCGGCGTCGGCGCGTACATTGTCGGCAGAGGTGCCGGTGTGGGGATCGTACCCCGTGGCGACGGCAAACCGTGCCACGCCGCTCCGGGCGATGGCGTCGCCGTCGCGCAGGCCTGCGTGAAACGTGATGTCCTTCAGTGGCCGGGCCGCGCGTGTTTGATCGAACAGACAATGCGCGGCGGTCAGCACGAGCTCCGGCGCGATCAGAACGCCGGTGCAGAAGCCTTCGCCGCCAAGATCGACGCGGCCGACCGCCTCCCAGCCGAACAGATCGTCCCGGTCGGTCAGCCGGATCAGACCGCTGGCGGTTCCGGTGTCCGGAGACACAAGTGTCAGCGCCAGCGCAAGGGTCGCCACACGGCTCAGGGTCCTGAGAACAGACATCATTCCGGTGACTGGAACTTGGCGCCGATGTCGCGGCGCTGTCCCGATGAGAAAAGCGATGCCCCCGACGATCCGATCAGGGCACGGACGGCAAACTGGCGCTGCATCTCGCGCAACGGTGCATCAAGCTGCGCGGCAAGTGCCACCCGAGAACCGCCACGTTCGGCCATCGCGGATACCACCGAGACAACACGGACGATGCCGTCCTTGACCGCGAAAACCGGCGCGCCCGACGCGCCATGATCAACCTCGCACGACATAACCATGATGCCGCCCTGCTGGTCGAGCACCTCGCAGGTTTCCTGCAGCGAGGGCGCCTCTGTGCGGTCACGCGCATAGCTGACAACGCCGATGCGGGAATGCGCCCGTGGCCGGGTTTCCGTGGGAAAGGGAATGATCCGGGTGTTGATGATCGGATGCTGCAATTGCAGCAGCGCGATGTCGGTGCGCACGCGATCGACGGTCAGCTGCGCGCTGTATTCGTAGTCGGGGTGGGACAGCGCGCTTCGGATCGTTCGATACGCGGTGGCGCGGCCATTGCGCCAGCCGGACAGAAATTCCATCTCCGAGAGCGCAAAGGGCTGGCCGGTGTCACTGTCATACAGGCAATGCGCGGCAGTCAGCACGAGATCCGGCGCGATCAGCGTGCCGGTGCAGAACCCGCGCCCGTTCACGTCGATCCGGCCCACGGCATCCCAGTTGCGGCCCTGATCGGATGTGTCAAGACGCGTCAGCGGAGCCTGCTGGGCAGCGACAGGCAGTGACATAATGCACAAGAGCATGAGAACATTCAGAAATCGGATCACGCAGGGGCCCCTTTTCGGTTGTCGCGACGCTATGAGGCGTTTGAGGCGAAATTAGGGCGTGAGATGTTCTGAAAGGCGTCTGAATCCGGGGCGTCGCGTCCGCGCAGGTGACACGGGGAAGTGACTGTTCTTTCCTGCATTTCGCGATAGAGTATGCGCCATGTTGATGCGCCTGGCTGCTCTTGGTTTTGTTGTTTTCGGCACCTCCGCTGCTGCGGATTCGCCGAGGGTCCTGGATGTTTCGGTCACCAAGGCGGGCATGGTCTGGAATGTCTCTGTCACATTGCGCCACCCGGATGCAGGCTGGAACCATTTCGCCGATGGTTGGGAAGTGCTGGACGCGAAGGGCGACCGTCTGGGATATCGCAAGCTGATGCATCCGCATGTCGAGGAACAGCCCTTTACCCGGTCACTCAGCGGCGTCGTCATTCCGGATGGCACGCGCGAGGTGTTCATTCGCACGCATTGTTCCGAGCATGGCTGGAGCGATGACTTGACCCGGGTCGAACTGAAGCCCTGATCACTGCCGGCATTTTGTGCGCCACATGGTCTGGACAAGTTCCGGTGCTTGGGCATTCTGGCTGAAACAAAGGCGGGCTGGGATCTATGGACAGAATTGACCTTCTTCTTCGGGGTGGCCATGTGCTGGACCCCGCTGGGGGCATTGACGGCGCCATGGATGTTGCGTTCACCGCGGGCCGGATCGCCGAGATTGCCCCGCATATCGCGCCGGACCGCGCCAGCGTGGTCGAGGATTGCACGGGCTGTGTGGTCACGCCCGGGCTGATTGATCTGCACACGCATGTGTATTGGGGCGGCACGTCGCTTGGCGTAGACGCCGATACGTATTGCCGTGCAAGCGCGGTCACGACGGTGGTCGATACCGGGTCGGTGGGGCCGGGTAATTTTGCCGGGTTCCGGTCTCATGTGATCGCGCAGACCGAGGCGCGCGTTCTGGTTTATCTGCATATCTCTCATGCGGGGATCTACGCCTTTTCTCGGCGCGTCATGGTCGGCGAAAGCGAGGAACTGCGGTTGATGGACCCGGTGACCGCCATAGAGGTGGCCAATGCCAATCGCGATCTGATCATCGGTATCAAGGTTCGGCTTGGCAAGTGGACATCGGGCATTCATGGAATGGCTCCTTTTGAGTATGCATTGCAGGTTGCTGAGGAGTGCGGCCTTCCGCTGATGGTGCATATCGACGATCCCCCGCCCAGCTATGACGACGTGGTGCGGCGCCTGAGACGCGGTGATGTGCTGACACACTGTTTTCGTCCGTTTCCCAATGCGCCGCTGTCGGGCGATGGCTCTGTGCGCTCCGAGGTGCTGGCGGCGCGACAGCGTGGCGTGATCTTCGACATCGGGCACGGTATGGCCTCGTTCTGCGTCAGCGTGGCGCGACAGATGCTGGAGAACGGATTTCAGCCCGACACGATTTCGTCCGATGTTCACACGCTGTGCATTGACGGCCCGGCCTTTGATCTGCCGGTCACGATGTCAAAGTTTCTTTCGCTGGGCATGCCGCTGCCTGATATCATCCGTGCCACGACACGCGCCCCCGCACTGGCCGTGCGGCGCGATGATCTGGGCCGTTTGGCGGCAGGCGCGGTGGGCGATGCCTCGATCCTGCGGGTCGAGCACGGCACGTTCGACTATGTCGATGGCAACGAGCAGACCTTCGAGGGAGACCGGCGGATCGTCGCGGTCGGATCGGTTGTGGGAGGCCGGCTGTGGCGTCCTACCTAGAACAGACCGTCTATCTCAACGGGGCCTATCTGAAAGGCAGAGACGCGAAGATCTCGATCTTCGATCGCGGCGTGCTGTTTGCGGATTCGGTTTATGAAGGTCTGGGCGTCCTTGACGGCCAAGTGGTGGATCTGTGGAATCATCTGGCGCGGCTTCGGCGTTCGCTGTCCCAGTTGAACATGCCCGATCCGCATACGGATGAGGCGTATGTGGCCATATTCAACAGGCTGATCGCCGCGAATGATATGGATGAGGGGTTTCTTTATCTGCAGATCACGCGCGGTGTGGCGGATCGCAACTATGTCTATGCGCAGGATTTGACACCCACGGTCTTTGCCTTCGTACAGGTGAATCCTGATCCCGCCGCGCCGCCGACGGGGCGGTCGATGCGGTCGCATCCCGACTTGCGCTGGAAGCGGCGCGACATCAAGACGTCCAATCTGCTGGGTCAGGTCATGGCCAAGACGGCTGCCGACCAGGCGGGAGCCTACGAGGCGCTGATGATTGATGATGACGGACATGTCACCGAAGGCGGGGCCACAAGTTTCTTCATTGTGCGGGACAGGGTGGTGGTCGCGCGCCCGGTGGACAATTCGATCCTGCACGGCATCACACGCCAGACCATGCTGCGCGTCGCCGAAGAGATGGGATACGACATCGCGCAGCGCAGGTTCACGCTGGACGAGGCGCTTTCGGCGGACGAGGCATTCCTGACCGGAGCGTCGAGCTATGTGGAGCCGGTGACCGAGATCGACGGGCAGCCAATCGGCAGCGGTGCGCCGGGGGCCTATACGCTGTCCTTGCGCGCGCGCTATCTTGACGCGGTGCGCGCCGGGTTCTGATCAGCGGCGGCCTTCTCGCAGCCAGCCCCCGACGATCAGGGCCGAACCGAGCAATAGTATGAGCCAGGGCGGCAGCAATGGCAGTTGCATCACCGAACGGGTTTCGAAGGCGTTGCGGGGGCTGATCCCGATCCATCCGCGCCCCGAGGCATTGGCGTTGCCGCGCACTGTGCGGACACGCGGGATACCGTCCTCGAGCGCGAGAATGCCGCCGCCGGATGCTGCGATCACTGGCGCAAGCGTTTCTGTATCGGCGATGGTGTGCTCGAATTCCACGGGCGAGGCGGGGCCCAGTCCGATGACCGCGCTGTGATCGCCGTTTTCCAGCCGATAGAGGCCGATCTCGGGTCCGTCGAAGAGGGATTCAAACCGGCCCGGGCTGATCTCTTCCAGGGTGATCTCGAACTGTTCGCCGCTGGGAGATTCAATGATCACCGGCCCGATGGTTTCCTCGAGCGTGCGGCGGATGATTCGCATTTGCTGGCCGGTGGCTTCCGCCCAGAGCGCTTCTTCCTCCAGTTCGGGTTCTTTCATCATCCAGTGCGCGAGCCGGCGCAGCAGTTCGAGTTGCGGGCCGCCGCCCTCGAATCCCCGGTTCCATAGCCAGGCGTGATCAGAGGCCAGCAGCGCCACGCGCCCGTCGCCCACCCGGTCGAGCACAAGAAGCGGCCGGTCGCCTGCACCGGTCATCACGGTGTCGCCCGAGGTCTGCTCGATCTCGATATGGCGCATCCAGTTGCCCCATTCGGTTCCAAACTCCTGTTCGAGCCCGGATGTCACGGGGTGGCGCTGGCCCAGATCGGTGACTGCGGGCCGGTAACTTTCCTCGAGCACGCGTGCGGTCGGCCGGCCGGGCAGGATCTGTTGCAACGGGGTGCGGTACAGGCTGTCCGCCGAGGCAAAATCCGGCCCTGCCGCGATCAGTACCGCGCCGCCGTCCTCGACGTATTGACGCACATTGTCCAGATAAAGGGACGGCAGGATGCCACGCCGTTTGTAGCGGTCAAAGATGATCAGGTCGAAATCCTCGATCTTTTCGAGGAACAGCTGCCGCGTCGGGAAGGCAATGAGCGACAGCTCTCGTACCGGAACACCATCCTGTTTTTCGGGCGGACGCAGGATGGTGAAATGCACCAGATCGACGGAGCTGTCAGACTTCAGAAGGTTGCGCCATGTCCGGCCGCCGGCATGAGGTTCGCCGGAGACAAGCAACACGCTGAGCCGGTCGCGCACACCGTTGATCTGCACAAGGGCCGTATTGTTGCGGTCCGTGAGTTCGCCGTCGATCTCGGGTGTGGAGAACTGCAGCACATTTCGCCCACCATGTGGCAGACGGATGGGCAGGCCGATATCCTCTTCAAGCGGAACCTGAAACCGGCGGGGCGCTTCGCCGTCGATCGAGACATCAATAGGAACGGTCGTCGTGACGTCCGGACCGGCGCCTTCGTCGTCGATGCGCAGCGTCATCACGATTTCTTCGCCCAGTATGCCGAAAGCGGGGGCGTTGGAGATCGTGATCTTTCGATCCCAGTCCGTGGTTCGCCCTGTATGCAGCAGATGCAGGGGTGCGGGCATCTCCGGCGCGCGGTCGAGATCGTGAATGCGTCCGTCGGACAGCAGAATCGCACCGGCAATGCGGGCGCGGGGTTCTTCGGCCATCGCTTCGCCGAGCGCTGTCATCAGCTGTGTGCCGGTGTTCTCGACACCATCGGAGACGCGGATCCGGCGCAACTCTGTGTTGGGCATGGCCTCTATGCGTTCGGCAAGCGCTTCTGCCGCGTCGTCGGTCATCTTCTGGCGTCCGGCCAGCCGCTGGCTGGCGCTTCGGTCTTCGACCAGAAACACGATGTCACTGAGCGGGTCGCGTTCTTCCTGTTGAAAAACAGGCCCCATAAGCGCGCCGAGAATCACCAGACCCGCGAGAGCCCGCAACGCCCAGCCGGACAACCCCCGATGAAAGGCAAGCGCCGTCGACGCCACCAGCAATCCGGCCAGAGCGGCGATAATCCAGATATTGATCAGCGGATCGAAGAGAATGCTGCTTGTCATGCGTGCCCCCTACTGGCCCAGACGGTCAAGCAATGCGGGCACATGCACCTGATCGGATTTGTAGTTTCCGGTCAGCACATGCATCACCAGGTTCACGCCAAAGCGAAAGGCGAGTTCCCGCTGGCGTTCTCCGGCAAAGCCACGGCCCACCGGAAACAGCGGGTTGCCGCGGCTGTCCATCGCCCAGGCGGACGCCCAGTCATTGCCGCCAATCACCACGGGGGTCACGTTGTCGTTCAGGTTGCGAAACGGCATCCCCTCAACCTGTTCGGCATCGGGGGGGGCCGCCTCGACCCAGACCGAGCGGCCCGTGTGCCGGCCCGGAAAGTCCTGAAGCAGGTAAAACGTTCGGGTCAATACGTGATCGGGGGGGATCGGTTCCAGCGGCGGAACATCGAGCGGTGCGGCCAGCCTTTGCAGCTTGCGGCCATTGGGCGAGGACGCTCCAAACCCGGCGACGTTGGCGTCACGCGTGTCAAACAGGATCATGCCGCCGGTGCGCAGATACTCGTTCAGCTTCAGATAAGCCTCGTCCGAGGGGATCGGCTGGTTTTCGGTGATCGGCCAGTAGAGGAAGGGGTAGACCGACAGTTCATCGGTTTCGAGGTTGACGCTGTCCGGATCGCTGGGTTCCACCGATGTTCTGAAAAAGAGCGTTTCGCCAAGGCCCCGCAACCCCGCCAGAGCGGCATCATCAACGGCCTTATCGCCGGTGATGACGTG
Source organism: Pseudomonadota bacterium (assembly GCA_039028815.1). Lineage (GTDB taxonomy): Bacteria > Pseudomonadota > Alphaproteobacteria > Rhodobacterales > Rhodobacteraceae > Roseovarius. Next base: position 10,665 of record JBCCHI010000005.1, on the reverse strand, counting down.
GGCGAGGACCACTTCGGACACGGCGTGCAACGCCTTGTCGGTGCCGTCGTCCTGTTGTGCGCCGGACATGGCGGGGACGAAGACCAGCGCGAGCGCCACCATCGCCGCCGTGGTACCGGATGCCCGTGCCGCGCGCATCGGGGCCAGACGCCCGGACAACGCCAGAGACGCAAAGACATCGACCGCCAGAAGCAGCATGGCCGCGGCCAGCAGCCAGCCACCCAACGGTGTTTCCGATGGCCGGTCGAGGCCGACGACCGTGGTTGTGGCCGGCCATGCCACCGGTGCGATGCGATCGCCGGTCATCAGCACATTGAGCGCCAGCCGCCGGTCGGGGCCTTCGTAGAGGCCGGGGTGAAAATCCGGGCCAATCGTGTCTTCGAGAAAGCGCGCACCATCGACACCGGGCAGGGTCCCGGCATCCTCCAGGTTGCCAAAGCCGGTCAGAACCTGCACCGGCTGCCATGTGGTGCCGGCCAGTTCCTCCAGCGTCGGAAGATCAATCGCCGAAGATACGGCGAGGCGTTCGAGAAGCTGCACGAACAGGCCCGACAAGGGCAGGGTCGACCACTCGGCATTGGCCGTGACGTGAAAAAGCACGACCTGCCCTGCGCCGATCCGCTTGCGCGTTATCAGCGGTGTGCCATCGCTCAACTGCGCGATAACCCGGTCAGCGAGCGTCGGATCGGGTTGCGCCATGACCTGAGCGGACACGGTCACATCCTCGGGGATATCAAGGCCGAAAAACGGACTTTGCTCGGTAAAGGGGGCCAGTGTCTTGGGTTCCCCCCAACTCATGGCGCCACCGACACTGCGCCCGCCCGCGCGCAGGCGCACAGGCATCAGGGGGTGTTCTTCGGTGCGCGAGACATCGGATGCGGCCAGCCGCGACCCGGCAAAGCGCAACAGCATGCCGCCGCGGTCCACCCAGTCCAGCAGGGCCGCGCCCTCGGCCTCTGACAATGTGGCGACATCGGCCAGCACAACAACATCGGGATTGGCAGGCAGCACATCCGTCAGACTGCCGTTCAGGATTTCCGCGGAGGGTTCCAGCGCCTGGCGCAAATAGTGAAGCGGCGACAGCAGTTCCAGACCTTCACGGTCTTCACGCCCCGCGATCAGCGCCACTTCGCGACGTTTGAGACTGTCATCGGTCAGTGTCACCGCGCCCGCATGTCTCTGGCCCGCAACCTCGAACCGTGTCAGCCGCGCCCGCAGTTCGGCGGGTAAGGACAGGACCCCCGTTGCCTCGGTCGCGTCAGCCTCGAACGTGAGCGGCAGGTTGGCCAGCAGCACGATCGACCCCGACGGATCACGGCCATGCGCCTCGATCACGATCTCGCGGGAGGCCCCGGTGCCTGCGCGAATCGCGGTCAGAACAATGTCGCCGTCTTCTATGACCGGTGGTGTCAGTGCGATCACGGGAACCGCGCTTTCGTGGACGGTGACAGAGCCGCGCGCGTTCAGCGCCGCCAGCAGATCTGTCCGGCCTTCGCGCGACAGGCCGTCCGAAAACCAGCGCGTTTCGAATGGTCCGTCCGGCAGCAGATCCTGCGCGTCCGTCATGAACCCGGCAGTCGGTGACCAAGCATCCGGCGACAGCCCGGCCAGCCGGTTCCGCAGCGTGTCCGCCGTCTGGAAAACGGGCGGCTCGGGGTTTGACAGCTGCAGCAAAGCAACGGACCGCGCGGCGCGATTGGCTTCGGCAAGAAGACCGTCAAGCAAGTCCGCCTGCTCCGGCCAGTCGCGGGCGCTGGCCCAGGACCCGTCCAGCACGATCAGCAAGGGATCCCCGGACGTCTCTTCGACCGCAGTCTGAGGGTTGAGGATGGGCCCCGCCAACCCCACGATCACCGCGGCCACAGCCAGCATCCGTAACATCAGCAACCACCAGGGCGTGCGATCGGTCACGCTGTCGTCATCGTCCAGACCAATGAGCAGGGCCACGCCGGGGAACCGCTTTTGGATCGGAGACGGGGGCACAGCACGCAGAATGATCCAAAGAACCGGCAGCGCGGCCAGCGCAATCAGCAGCCAGGGTGCGGCGAAACCGATGGGGCCCAGACTCATCCCCGGTACTCCCCGTCAAAGGCGTGGTAGAGCCACTGCAACGCCTCCTGCGCCGAATTCGAGGTCGTGTGTCGGCCAAAAAGCCATCCGGTGCGCCTGCAAAGTTCTTCAAGTTCGTATTTGCGCTGGTCCAGCCGTTCCAGATAACGGACCTTCAGGTCCGAGGCCTTGAGCGTTTCATGGGTAAGCGTGTCTCCCATGCTTTTGAAAATCGTACGGCCGCGAAAAGAGGAAAACATCTCTTCCTCGGGGTCGAGAACCTGGTAGACAATCCCCTGTACGCCGCGATCTGCCGCCGTGGTCAGCGCGTCGCGCACCCCCTCGATGCTGCCCAGAAAGTCAGAAACAAACAGCGCGCGGCCATGAGCCAGCATTCCGTTTGTGTCCGGTTTTCCATAGTCGGCGGCATCATCGCTTGACAGACCCTGGGCCAGACGCTCGATCTGCGGCTCGCCGCGCCGCGGGGGCAGATCGGTGCCGGCCAGGCCGACACGTTCGCCGGCACGGTTGAGCAGAATCGCAAGCGCCAGCGCCAGAACCCGCGCGCGCTCTGCCTTTTCGGGGATGTCGGGATTTCCGGGATCCGAACTGAACCGCATTGACGCGGCGCCATCGACCCAGATCGTGACGCTTTGCGCGATCTGCCATTCGGTCTGACGCAGGTATTGCGTGTCCGAACGTCCCGAGCGGCGCCAGTCGATCTGGCGCAGTTCGTCGCCGGGTTGAACAGGTCTGTATTGCCAGAAATCGTCACCCATTCCCGGGCGGCGCCGGCCATGCTCGCCCAGAAGGACAGTGCCCGCCAGATGTTCTGCGCGGGCCAGAAGAGGCGGAAGGCGCGCGGCCTCTGCCTCTGCCTTTGCGCGGAACTGTGCGGTCTCGCTCACGCGGCGGCCTCGGTCCGGGTGATGTCCCGGGTCACGGAGGCGATGAGTTCCTTCAGCGTCTTGCCACGCGCGCGTGCGGCGAAACTGAGCGCCATGCGGTGAACCAGCACAGGTTCGGCCATGGCCGCGATGTCGTCGAAATTCGGCGCCAGACGCCCCTGAAGCATCGCGCGCGCGCGCACCGTTAGCATAAGCGATTGCGCGGCACGCGGTCCCGGACCCCAGGCCACTGTTCCTTCAACCTCGCTATGAGCTTCGGGCGTGTTGGGCCGGAAGGCGCGAACAAGGGTGATGATCTGTTCCATCACCGCCTCGCCCACCGGCATCTTGCGCAACAGTTTCTGGGCATCATCCAGCTCCTGCGGATTGAAAACAGCGTGCGCCTCTTCCTCGCTCTCGCCCGTGGTCGCGTGCAGAATGTCTCTTTCCGTGTCGCGGTCCGGATAGGGCACGTCGATCTGCACGAGAAAGCGATCCAGCTGCGCTTCTGGCAGGGGATAGGTGCCTTCCTGTTCGATCGGGTTCTGCGTGGCCAGAACGTGGAACGGCTTGGAAATCGTGCGGTCTGCGCCGGCGACGGACACGATGTTTTCCTGCATCGCCTGAAGCAGAGCGGATTGCGTTCTCGGGCTTGCGCGGTTGATCTCATCGGCCATCAGAAGTTCGCAGAAAACGGGTCCCTTGATGAACTTGAAGGCGCGCGACCCGTCGCTGCCGGTTTCCAGAACTTCAGAGCCCAGAATGTCCGCAGGCATGAGATCGGGTGTGAACTGGATCCGGTTTTGTTTCAGCCCCATGACCGTCGCCATCGTTTCAACGAGGCGCGTTTTTCCCAGTCCGGGCAAGCCGATCAACAGCCCGTGCCCGCCGCACAAAAGTGCCGACAATGCAAGGTCGACCACCTGAGGTTGCCCGATGAATCTTTTCGTGATCGACGCGCGAGCCTCGCCGAGTTTGGTTTCCAGCGCTTCGATTTCCGTCAGCAGCGCTGCGTCACTGGTCATAGCAAAACTCCATTCGGCCCTATATCGCATTATGCGCTTCGACTTTCGTCCGACCGATGACCTGTTTGCGAAACGCGCGTACCGTAAATATGTGCCGCGCGTTCCCAGAAAAGCCGCAGGTCAGATTTTTCTCGAAGTGCTCAAGTTAGAGTGTAAAGCGCATCTCAGAAATGGCAAAAGCAAAGCGATGACCAAAGATACGATCACAACACCGTCAACCGACACCCTTATGGAGGCCGCCCGACAGCTTGGGGACAAGAAGCTGCCGCCCATTCATCTTTGGAACCCTGCGTTCTGCGGCGATCTGGATATGCGCATCGCACGGGACGGCACCTGGTTTTATCTGGGCACACCCATCGGACGCCCGGAGCTAGTGCGTTTGTTTTCAACAATTCTCAAAAAGGAAGACGGCAAGTATTTTCTGGTCACCCCTGTCGAGAAGGTGGGCATTACGGTGGATGACGCACCTTTTGTCGCGGTGGATTTTGAGGCCGCGGGTGCGGATGATGCACAGCTTCTGCTGTTTGAAACCAATGTGGGCGACAAGGTTCTTGCCGGCAAGGATCATCCGATCCGGGTGGAGCGCGATGCGCACACCGGAGAGCCTTCACCCTACGTGCTTGTCCGTGACGACCTGGAGGCGCTTATCGACCGAAAGTCATTCTACAGACTGGTGGAAATCGGTGCGCACAAGGACGATTGGTTCGGTCTGTGGTCGGAGGGTGCGTTTTTCCCGATGATTCCATCAGACGAACTGCACGCCGAGTAGGCGACAGCGTCCCTGCAAACGCAAAAGACCGGCGCACGCGCCGGCTAAAGCTGAAGGTAGGGATCCGGGACGAGGCCATCCGTTTAAGAATGGCCTCGTCCCGGGGTTAGGTTTAGAACTTTTCAGAGACGGGCTCGGGCTCCACAGGAACCACGACCTCTTCCTCTTGTTGGGCGCAGGCCGACAGACCTGCGATTGCAACGATAGCAGCAATCATAGCAAGTTTGCTTTTCATGTGAACAAAATCCTTCCATGTCACGCACTCGACTCTTTTCGTGATCGTGAATTGTTGTCAACCGACAGTGCGCCTGAATCGGGGTTTTCCTGCGATATTGGGGTGTTCTGACGCGTTTTGGACACAGAATCCGGCACTTGGTGAAAATTTCTTATGATTGTGCTTGACCGGTTGACCAACTAGTGCGCTTCGGCCCAGTTGGCACCTTGTCCGGCGTCGACCACCAATGGAACATCAAGCTTCAGCGCAGGCGCAGGGGCGTCTTCCATCACTTTTCCTGCAGCATTGATGACTTTTTCCGCAGCAGAACGGTCTGCTTCGAACAGCAATTCGTCATGAACCTGAAGCAACATTGCACAGGGGAGCTCTTTTATGGCGTCGGGCATGCGAATCATCGCGCGCCTTATGATGTCGGCGGCGGTGCCCTGAATCGGGGCGTTGATCGCGGCGCGCCGTGCGAATCCCGCGCGCGGGCCCTTGGCGGATATCTCGGGGGTGTGAATGCGCCGCCCAAACAGCGTTTCGACAAAACCGTGTTCCCTGGCAAAGGCGGTCGTGTCGTCCATATAGGTGCGAATCCCCGGGAACCTTTCAAAGTAGCGATCAATGAACGCCTGCGCTTCGGCGCGCGGGATGCGCAGGTTGCGCGCCAGGCCAAAGCCTGAAATCCCGTAGATCACACCGAAATTGATGGCTTTCGCGCGGCGGCGTATCTCTGGCGTCATGTCGTCCAGCGGGACGTGGAACATTTCTGACGCCGTCATTGCATGAATGTCGAGCCCGTCTGCAAAAGCCTGCTTCAGCTCGGGAATGTCTGCCATATGTGCGAGAATGCGCAATTCGATCTGGCTGTAGTCGAGCGAGATCAGGACCTTGCCGTCACCAGCCACGAACGCCTCGCGGATGCGGCGGCCTTCGTCGGTGCGAATCGGAATGTTTTGCAGATTGGGATCGGTCGATGCGAGCCGCCCCGTGCTGGCCCCGGTCTGCACATATGACGTGTGGACACGCGCGGTGTCCGGGTCGATATGATCCTGCAGCGCGTCGGTGTAGGTGGACTTGAGCTTTGACAATTGCCGCCAGTCCAGCACACGGGCCGGCAACTCGTGCTCTGTCGCGAGGTCCTCCAGCACGTCCGCGCCGGTGGCGTACGCGCCGGTTTTCCCCTTTTTCCCGCCTTGCAACCCCATCTTGTCAAACAGTATCTCACCCAGCTGCTTGGGCGAGCCCACGTTGAAGTGTTCTCCCGCGAGGTCATGAATCTCGGTCTCCAGCCCGGCCATTTTCTGGGCGAATGCGTTCGACATGCGACTCAGCGTGTCGCGATCGACCTCGATGCCGCTGCGTTCCATCTGCGCCAGTACGGGAACGAGCGGGCGTTCCAGCGTTTCGTACACTGTTGTGACATGCTCATGAGGCAGGCGCGGTCTGAACGTGAGCCATAGCCTCAATGTAATGTCGGCGTCCTCTGCCGCATAGTGTACGGCATCGTCGATCGGTACACGGTCAAACGTGATCATTGACTTGCCGGTACCGAGAAGATCCTTGATCGGAATGGGGCTGTGAGACAGGTAGCGTTCGGAAAGCGTGTCCATCCCGTGATTGTGAATCCCGGAATTGAGCGTGTAGGACATCAGCATCGTGTCATCAATCGGCGCCACTCTGATATCGTAATTGGCCAGAATCTTGGTGTCGTACTTCATGTTCTGGCCGATCTTGAGCACGGCCGGGTCTTCGAGCACGGGTTTGAGTGCCGCGATCACAGTGTCGCGGTCGAGTTGCCCCTCGACCAGTGCTGAGCTGGCAAACAGCCCGTCGACGCCGGTGTCCCGATGGCCCACCGGGATATAGGCGGCCTCTCCGGGTCGGGTGGCAAGGCAGATGCCCACAAGTTCCGCCTGCATTTCATTGAGGGATGTGGTTTCCGTGTCTATCGCAACGTAGCCCTGCGCGTTGATCTTGGCGATCCATCGGTCGAGAGCGTCCATGTCACTGATCCGCTCGTATCCCGCAGGATCAACGGCGGGCCACTCCGGTGCGGTGCCCCCTGTGGCGGTCTGGGCGGGCTCGGGGATCACTGGCGGCTCGATCCCGAGCGCGTTTGCGATCCGCCGGGTCAGCGTGCGAAACTCCATTTCCGCGAGAAAGCCCATCAGCGTGTCGGGATCGGGTTCGCGAAGGTCGAGATCGTCCAGCGCAAAATCAAGCGGAGTGTCGCAATCGAGTTGCACCAGTCTTTTTGACAGTTCGATCTGCCCCCTGTGGTCGATCAGCGTTTGGCGACGCTTGGGCTGCTTGATCTCCTCGGCGCGGTCCAGAAGATCCTCGAGCGATCCGAATTCGTTGATCAGCAGGGCGGCTGTCTTGACCCCGATGCCGGGCGCGCCGGGCACGTTGTCGACGCTGTCGCCGGCAAGTGCCTGCACATCGACGACGCGATCCGGACCAACGCCGAATTTTTCCTCGACCGCGTCGACGCCCATGCGACGGTTCTTCATGGCGTCGAACATCTCGACGCCATTGCCGACGAGTTGCATCAGGTCCTTGTCGGAACTCACGATGGTGACGCGCCCGCCGGCATCACGGGCCTGAACGGCAAGCGTCGCGATGATGTCGTCCGCCTCGAACCCTTCGATTTCCTTGCAGGCGATGTTGAACGCCTCTGTCGCGCGGCGGGTCAGGGGAATCTGCGGGCGCAAATCCTCTGGCATGGCTTCGCGGTTGGCCTTGTATTCGGGATAGAGATCGTTGCGAAAGGTGTGACTGCCCTTGTCGAAAATCACGGCCAGATGCGTCGGAGCGTCGGCACCGGCGCTGTCTTCGATATAGTGTTGCAGCATGTTGCAGAACCCGGACACGGCCCCGATGGGCAGGCCGTCCGATTTTCTCGTCAGCGGCGGCAGCGCATGATAGGCGCGAAAGATAAACGCCGAGCCGTCGATAAGATGCAGGTGATGCCCTTTGCCGAACGCCATGCCGTGTTCCCCCCGGTAGAATGCCAGAATGTCTTGCCATGCCGCATGGCGCAGGGCCATAGCGTAAGTGCGTGGCCCGGTGCTAAAGAGCGTGGAAATGTTTCAGTGACAGGGTGACGGCATAGGGCGTGGGCGTCCAGACCCCGAAGGCCACGCCGGAGGCCCGCAGCACGCGTGAAACCCAGGTGTTGCATGTCCGGAAGAGGCTGAACCGGCCCTGCGCCGCATAGAACCCGTCCGTTGTGGTGAATCCCGGCGTGCCCAGCCTGACAGGCGTGCCATCGGCTGTGCGCTGGAAACTGTTGGCGACGGCCTGAACGAGCCGGTCATACTGTGCTGCATTCAGTTCAATGCGAGGAAAGTCATGGCTGGCCGGGATCTCGCCCAGCAGATCGACACGCAGGACCGATGCGTCCCCGACGATGGCGCGCCAGACCGCTTTGGCAGAAACATCAGCGTATCCGCCTGCTGTGGTGTAGAATTCTCGGGCGCCCCAGCCGACAAGCAACCAGCGCGCGTTGGGATCGGCAACAGCCATGCCCGTCTCCGTCAGGTCGGCAAAGGCCGCACGCGTGGCGGGGGTCAGCGGCAGCGCGATATCGTAGTGGATCGGGCCGGAGATCAGCATGATCCCTTGTGTTTGTCCTGCAGGTTCAGTCGCGGGGCTGTTCAACACAGGGCCCGGGACGAGCCCGCCGATCGCTGCGGCAAGCAGATAACCAAGGCACAGCGCCAGACCAACCGCAAGGAGACGACGCAGACGTTTCACGGCAGAATCCGGACAATCATCTGATCTGACCACGTCCCACGGTTTTCCTTTCAGCCACGACCTGATAACGCCCACCGGACACGACGTTTGAGCCCGAGAGTCGCATGCCAGACCTTGCCATCGAAATCAAAGGTTTGGAAAAAACCTATCGTCCCAGCGGTGCCAGCGCGGCCAAACATGCGCTGAAGGGGGTTGATCTGGACATCCCGACCGGGTCGATCTTTGGCCTTCTGGGGCCGAACGGTGCCGGAAAATCGACGCTGATCAACATTCTTGCCGGTCTGGTGATCAAAAGTGCGGGACAGGTGACGATCTGGGGATTCGATCAGGATGTGAATCCGCGTCAGAGCCGGGCCGCGATCGGCGTCATGCCGCAGGAACTGAACCTTGATCCCTTTTTCACGCCGCGCGCAGCTCTGGAGGTTCAGGCGGGCTTGTACGGTGTGCCGAAAGCGGACCGCAGGAGCGATGAAATCCTCGCTCTGGTCGGCCTGTCGGACAAGGCCGAGGCCTATGCCCGCACCTTGTCGGGCGGGATGCGGCGCAGGTTGCTGCTGGCCAAGGCGCTGGTGCACGGACCGCGGGTTCTGGTGCTTGATGAACCAACTGCCGGTGTGGACATCGAGTTGCGGCAGATGCTTTGGGCGAATGTCCGACAGCTGAATGATCAGGGCGTCACGATCATTCTGACCACACACTATCTGGAAGAAGCAGAAGAGATGTGCGACGAAATCGGCATTATCCATGATGGTGAAGTCCGGGCGCGCGACAGCACGGCAAATCTTTTGGGGCGTCTCGACGCACGCACGCTGATCGTGACCCCGGAGGCCGTGCCGACGCAGCTGCCGGCGGGCCGTGGTCTGAAGACCGAGCTGCGCGAGGACGGCACGCTTGCCATAAGGTATCAGTCGCAAACCCTGTCGGCCGAAGCGGTGCTGGATGCCGTGCGCGCGGCAGGCATAACGATTGCCGACATGCGCACCGAACAGGCGGATCTGGAAGACGTTTTTCTTGATCTCACACGCTCCGCGTGATCATTCGCGGCGCTTGAGTTCCTTTTCGATGGCGTCCAGACGGGCCAGCACCTCTTCGCGATAGACATCCGTGCGCTCCGCATCTTCCGCGCCATGCGCATCCTGCATCGAATTCACGATAAGGCCGACAACAAGGTTCACGACCGCAAAGGTCGTAACAAGTATGAAGGGCACGAAAAAGGCCCAGGCATAGGGGTAAACAGTCATGACCGGGCGCACGATCCCCATCGACCAGCTTTCCAGGGTCATGATCTGAAAAAGCGAGTAGCCAGAGCGCCCGATAGTGCCGAACCAGTCGGGAAACGAGGCGCCAAAGAGCTTTGTCGCCATGACGGCGCCGATGTAAAAGATGATGCCCATCAGCAGGAACACAGAGCCCATGCCAGGCAGGGCGTTCATCAGCCCCTCGACCACGCGGCGCAGAGAAGGCGTGACCGACAACACCCGCAACAGCCGAAGAATGCGCATGGCGCGCAACACGGAAAGACCTTGCGTTGCCGGTATCAGCGATATTCCAACCACGACGAAATCAAAGATGTTCCATCCGTCCCGGAAGAATGCGCCACCGCGGGCAAAGAGCTTGAGCGACAGTTCGATCACGAAAATTGCAAGGCAGATCGCATCAAGCGTCTTGAGCAGCGGACCGGCCGCCGCCATCGCCGTCTGAGAGGTTTCCAGACCAAGTATCACGGCATTGAAGATGATCACGCCGAGGATAAAGTTTTGCACAAGCGGTCGGTAAATCAACCGCTCTGCGCGCCCGCGAAGACTGTCGGGATCTTGCGTGTTGGCTGCGTCGCTCATAATCAGGGCATATGGGGCAAGTGCGGCATCGCGGCAAGATACTGCCCCCGCTTGCCATTGCGTTCACGGCGCGTGCCCGCCGCCTTCAATCCGGCTGCAGCATCCGGCCCAGCGGTCG